>DITW01000017.1:8696-8874 GCA_002422945.1 Sphingomonadales bacterium UBA6174
GCGGTGATGAAGCCGACCTCGCCCGCCGCCAGCTCATCCAATTGCTCGATCTTAGGCCGCATGCAACCAACCCGGTCGATCAGATGCAGCGTCCCCGCCTGCATGAATTTGACCTGCTGGCCCCTTTTGAGGACGCCATCGATCACCCGCACGAGAATGACCACGCCGAGATAGGGAT
>DITW01000017.1:8904-9052 GCA_002422945.1 Sphingomonadales bacterium UBA6174
ATCCCGATGCCCGATTTGGCCGAGGCCAGCACCGCATCCGAGGCATCAAGACCGATCACTTCCTCGATCTCCGCGCGCACCTTTTCAGGTTCGGCAGCGGGCAGATCAATCTTGTTAATCACCGGCACGATTTCATGGTCATGCTCGA
>DITW01000083.1 GCA_002422945.1 Sphingomonadales bacterium UBA6174
AGCAGCCCAGCACGGTGTAGCCTTCGGGAACCGGCCCGCAGAATTTCGACACGTCCGAAACGAAAAACACGACTGCAACACCATCACCCTGGAATCGCTCCGGCGGTCGGGATGTTGACGTTGGGGTGTTGTTTTGGGCTGCTATGGGCGCGGCACAAAGCAGCGCGGCAAGCGCGATTAGTCGTTTCATTGACTTTCCCCTNNAGGTTTTGGTGTTGTGCGCCTTTTAGGTTTAGGCGCTTACAGCCCCATTTCCCGCGCCAACTGGCGGCAAGCCTCATCGATTGCGCGGGCGATTGCTTCGATCATTGCCGTTGATCCAGAATATCGGCAATGCGGCGAAGTTGCGCGGCGTCCAATGTTGCATCCTCGCGGCCCCGCTTTTCGACATTGTATGCGACAAGGTGGATCATCTCGGCCAGCGATAGGACATGGCGCGGGGTTGCATGGTCACTCATTGCGATGATCTCCAGTTTGAATTTGCGCCGATAGGTGCAGTCTAACTTGACCTTTGGCCTGATTTTTAAACCACTATATCTTGCGGGGGATAATCCCGAACGGGTGCATTATCGCCTATTGTTGCTTCCCTGCCCCCGAATGATCCCGTTCGGGAACCGTCCGATATATGACTGCAAGCTTCGGACAATTATACCGCACGTCCGCGCCTCGAAACTACTAAGTCCGCAAAATTCGGATTTACGGCGAGTTAAGTCGGGTTTATTCGTCATGGTCAGGCTCCGTCATTACGGCATTGCCGTATACTTCCTCGGCAAGCCGTTCCGCCGTCTTGTGCGCTGCAAATTCCCGTGATGCATCCGCGCCTAACCAGAAGGTGAGGCGGGCTATTTGTTTCTCGTCTGTCATGCTGCAAAAGCCCTCATAGGTTCTGGCACATAATGATCGGGATGGTTGGTCCTGATTATATCTCGTACACGTTCAATCGGCATCACCTGCCGCCCTACCTCGCCATAGGTGCGCGACCGCAGAACCAAGGACATGCAAGCCTTTGAACGCCACCCGCCATCGTGTGCGTATTTATCGCGGGGCGCTAAATTGTTAAAACTCTCAAAAATGCACCCCGCCAGTTCCTTGCGCTGCGAGTGGTGAACATGTCCGCCGTCCAGATAGCGGAACTCGGTTTCGCCCCAATCGGCGCTAAAGTCGGAGGCCACTACATCGCGGAATTTTTCTGGCTTGGCCTTGTCGCCGTGATGGATAACCACCAGCGTCTTGCCCATGCGATAGGCGATATAGCGCCCGCGATTGTCGAGAATATTCACGCGGGGATTGTTGCGGTAAATCGCCCGCATGGTTGCGGCAATCCAGATGTCGTTCGATTCCGAATGGTTGCCCTGGTTGTAAATGCAATCAACGGTATGTGCTTTGGTTAGCGCCTTTTCAATGATGAATTGGCAAATCTCGATATATGCGTCGATCATCTTCCAATAGCGCGTGTCATAGTCTAGCGCGTGACCGTGCCCCATTGTCTCGCCCTTGAAAGTCTCATAGTGCGTTCCATCGCCAAGATCGTTTATCACCATGCGTTCGCATTCGGGGGCCGCGTCGATCAGGCTGGCAGAGGCGGCGCATATCTCGACCTTGCCAATGGTGATGTCATAGTTCGCGCCGGTTTCGCTTTCGTGCGAAATCATCCCGATATGGGCGTCCCCAATTTGCAGCCAAGGCACAATGTCGGATTGCGGCAATAGCGGCATTGGGGCAATATCAGCGGGGGCCGGTTCCAGCCCTTCAATCGCTTCCTTTATGCCAGCCCAATAATCTCGCTCTGCCGCACGGGTTTTCAGCCAAATTGGATTGCCGGTATCGGTCTTTGTAAATTCAGAATAGCCGCGCAGTTCAAACCCGCTGGCCAGTTTCGATTCCAGCTCATCCTTGAAGCTGTCACCGTAGGTTTCACGCGCCCGCATCAGGCGGTTTTTGTATGTGCAGCGGTCCAGATCGAGGGACCGGGCAGCGGCGGCAATGGTGCCGTGGTCTTCGAACGCTGCCAGCGCACTTAGCTTGTCGTCTTCGCTTAAGCCGGGGTTTGACACAAACCCTCCTTTTATAGCGACCAACTGGCCGGTTTACTTAACTAAATCGCCTATCCAGCGCAGGAACGGAGCCGCCGAAGCGCCTAGCCCACCTGCGGCAATGGCCACCCCAATCAGAATGCCAGCGCCCTTGCTGCGCAGATCGGCATTGCGCGCCTTTTCCTGGTCAAGGTCTTGCCGGATCGCCTTAATGTCGGACGCCATTTCATTGTGGCGGAATGCGATGTTTTCGAGCATGTTTTCGATGCGGGCCAAGCGTTCCCCCTGCGTAGGTTGTGCCATTAGCGCCACCTCCGAATGGCCCACGTAAGCGCCAGATCAAGACCGATGGCCGTAAGCCCCGCCACAATCATCAGGGCCGCGTAAAAGGGCCATAGGGCTATCAGGACGGCTATTGTGAGCGTTGCTAGGCATAGGGTGCGGAAGTGGGTCATACCTTCACATCGCTCTGAAACGCGGGCATGGTCACATCGGCGGCGGTAAGCGTTGCCGCCTTGATCACGCCGGACTGGTTGATGGTGACTGTCTCAGTTCCTGCGGTTGTTTCAACCTTCAGAGTGTCCTCGAATATCTGCGTCGAAAACTCGGTAGCCGAATAGATTGCCTGATACGCGGTGGCAGTCCCAGCCACTTCCACTTGCGGCCCCCAAAGCAGGAAGTTGTGAACCGCCGGATCGCCTGCATAACTGCTGCTTACCGAGGCTTCATTCTTCGGAGTGAAGCGCAAGAAGTGGTTGCCCACTACAGCCGGAGTGTATGCGATATTGACCAACCAACCGCCATCCGCCGCCGTCATGGTCGCCGTTGCCGCAGCGCCAGATGAAGGTGTAATGACAATCACGCCGGTGGTCAGGTTCATCGTGTAAGTCGCCGCACCGCTGCTGGGTGTGCCGTGATCGAAAGTGCCGCGTATGATTTCCGAGGTCGTTCCGCTGGTGCGCTGGATATAGAACGTCACCCTGACCGGATCGAGCGTGGTCAGGTTTGTTCCGTCATCGCGGACCTGGTGGACCGCCGTTGTCGCGGCTGCGGCGATCAGGGTATATTCGTTCCTGCCATTAGGTGCAGTGCCCTGCGCGGCTGTTACCGTGATGGCGGAACGCACCCATGATGTAGTGGAAAGGTCGTTGGTCTTATCGAGCAGGTTGCGGCGGACAACATCGGTTTTCTGCGCGGGGGCATAGCCTGATGGCATCGTGGCCATGATGGTCCCTGCTGTCAGCGTTCCTGATGTGAGTTTGGATCGGAAGCGGATCACGCCATTTTGATCCTTGTGGAATGCGCCGCCCAGCCACCCGTTGCTAAGGGTCGGAACGCGGCGTGAGTTAACCGTGCCGGCGCCGCTGTCATTCGTCCTTGCGGGAGTAAGGCGGTCTCTGCGGATGGAGAAAGCGGACGGCTCGACAAAATTATCCGGCCCGATCAATGTATCCACCGCCAGCGCAGTTGTGAACACATCGGCATTCCCGCCGATGCTATCCTGCCCCGGTGCGATTAACCGATTGCCGCCGACAATCTTGGTTCCCCGCGCATTGTCGATATAGATCGACCGCTTGTAATTCGTCCCGCCGCCGAAATTGTTTTCGGCGATGAATGTGTTTTGCACTTCGCGGGTGGTCCCTTGAAGCCAGATCATTGCCTCCACCGGGTTGCCGTTCACACCCCCAGCCTGTTCGCACTGGTTGTTTATGAAGCGGATTTCCTGCCCGTCGATGACATGCAAAGCGCCGCCCTGGTTTACAATCGTGCAATCCCGAACAGTATTGTTGCGCACCCCATCAACCAGATCGAATACGTAGGCAAATTCTGTCGCGGCGCCGAAATGCAGGTTCTTTGAAAACAGGTTGGCATCGCCGCATTCAGCCAGCGCACCACCGGAAAACGTATTGCCCTGCACAAGGCTATGCGCCAGAGCGAAACCGAAATACGCAGCTCGCCCCGCATTGGTCGGGTTCCTGCCAAACAGGCAATCCTCGATCCGGCACGTCAGCATCGGCAACCCGGCATCGTCGATCAGCAAGCCATCCTTGCCGCCCACGCTGGGTTCGGGGAAGATAGCCAGCCCGCGCATGGTCCAGTTGCGCACGTCGCCGCTACCGGCAAATTTCACCTTCATTACCGCGCCCGTGGTGTTTCCCGCCATATACCCGACAAGCCGCGTTCGCTGCTGTCCGCCAGGCGCGAGCAGATTGATGTTGCGATCAAGCAGCAGGCATTCGGTATCACTCGCCCCGCCCTCAACACGGTAAAACCCAGGAGGGAAGGTAAGTGAAGTTATCGCGCTATCGGAAAGCATTTCCTGAATTTTAGGCGCGAGGTCATCGCCATTGACCGATGCCAGAACATCATCGGCCTGGGCTTTGGTCAGATTTTCAAGAACGGACCACTCACCCGAAAGCCGCTGCGCTACGGTTGACGTGCGATACCCCACCAAAGCAGCGCCCTTGGCCGAGTCGGTGCTGGCTAGGTCTGTGGTGATTGCGGTGACGGTTGTTGCAACGGCGTCAACCTGCGCAGACGTTGCCGCCTGCCCGATAACCACAGACCCTCCCACCGTGCGCTCGGCATAGATCAGCCCGCCATCGTTGTAAGAAAAGAACTCGCCGGTTAAAGTGCCAGCCTCGCCAAGCGACTGTGTGGCGAAGTAATTCCCCGCCGCTGCCGCTGCATTGGCCGCATTTGTCGCAATGGTGGCTTGCCGAGTGGCTTCGGCGGTATTCTCGCCAAGCGAATAGGTCCGCGTTCCATCGGTAACTGTTACTGTAATGGTCATGCTGGTGCGCTCGCCTTGATTGT
>DITW01000040.1 GCA_002422945.1 Sphingomonadales bacterium UBA6174
TCAAGTTCGCCGACCATGGCCCGACGATTGACCTGACGATCCGCACAACCAGCCTGGTCGTGGATGAATCGGTCGGCACGACGGGTTCGATCCTGAACGAAGGCGGCGCGACCAATAATGACGAGACGACGACTGTCGCCACAAACGACATTGGTTTTGCCAAGGGCTTTTTGTTCGACGTCACCACCGCCAATGCGGGTGCGGACGGACTTGGTTCGCAGGTCTACAGCCTCTCGCTCGGCAGCGCGGGCCTGTCCGGTCTGATGGACTCCGACACTAACCAGAATGTCTTGCTCACCCTTGTGAACGGCGTGATTGAAGGTCGCACCGCGACCAGCAACGCGCTGGTGTTCACCTTGTCGATCAGCAGCACCTCGGGTGAAGTCTCCCTCACACAATTCCGGGCGATTGAGCATAATGACAGCCTGAACCATGACGAAAACGGCGTAAGCGCAGCTGTCCTGCTGGCTAATGCAGTTTCGTTGAATGTGACGCTGACCGACTTCGATGGCGACACCGCCTCCGATACGCTCGACATTTCTGGCCTGATCAAATTTGAAGACGATGGCCCTGCGGTGTTGAGCTCAACTGGCGCCTCGCTGGTCAACAGCGGCACCTTCTCCGGCACTGGCGATTTCATATATGACATCGGTTCGGATTTCCGCGCTGCACCCAGCACCACCAATTCCGATTTCCAGTCGGTGATCCTGTCTGGCACGATCAATGGCGCGACCATTACGCCGTCAACCCTGACCCGCGTGTCTGAAACATTAACAACTGCAGTGTTCAGCTTCTCCTTCACATATAGTGGTGGTTTGAACCAGACGTTGACCAACACCGGTACGATCACCTTCAACAAAGCGGATGGCAAATATACCGTCGATCTTGCCGATCAGTTGCAGGGCACGATCTCCATCGGCACCACCAGCGCATCAAACAACATCAGCGGGTATGAACTGGGCACAAGCACCCCAGACAGCACCTCGCCGGTCGTCGCGGTCACGCAGGTGTTGGATGATGTGTTTATTCAGTTCCGGGGAGAGTCCGTTTCCGGTAGTAACAGCCTGCTAGCCTCCGCCAGAACCTCATACGGTGACAATAGCGACGCTGGTGATACCAGCTTTGTTAACGGCGAAGTTTTGACAGGCAATTCTACATGGGTTTCGGTTTCCGGCGGCGCCAATGGCGTAGCGGGCGATACGATCGGTAAGGGTGAAGTCCTGGATATGGACTTCTTTGTAGCTACACCGACAGGGCTGAATATCGAAACTACCGCCTCCACTCAGGCGACTGTGGATAATGTATTCTTCAAGCTCGATGGTGTCGGCAGCAACGAAGACTTTATCGTTGTATTGAAATTGTATGATACCGTTACTCTTCAATACACCACCAAGGCTGTCATCGTTAAAAATGAAGACATTTGGAAAGGTCCGGGCACAGGTCCGGAAATTTATAGCTCGGTCACACTCGACAATAATGATGGCTTGGTCATCATTGAAAGCAATGATTATAATACGGCAGGCAGCCATTATGTGATCGTTGGGATGCAGATCGTATCCGACAATGGCTCATTGACCGGAGATGCCATTAATCTCGACAAGACCATCGGTGCTACTAGCGCCTCAACTTTCGATGCCAATCTGTCCGATGACATCAACGACACCGGTTTCAAAGTGTCGGACATCGGGCTGGTGCAGATCAATGTCGCGCCTGCCACCGGTTCCTTGTCATTCAACGTCACTTTGGTCGATACGGATCTCGATACGACTTCTCAGACCTTGACTGCAACCGTCACCCCGATCGCGCTCGACATGGATCATGATGGTCAGGTCAGCTATGTCGGCCTCGAAGCCGGTGTGCATTATGACTATGCCGGTGACGGTGTGGCCGAAAGCACGGCTTGGGTCGCCGGCAATGACGGCCTGCTCGCCCTGCTTAACGAAGACGGGTCTTACAAGATCAGCTTCGCGACCCATGAAGGTCAAACCGACCTTGAAGGTCTGGCACAGGTCTATGACAGCAATCAGGATGGCGTGCTCGATGCCAATGACGCGGCATTTGCCGGGTTCGGCGTGTGGCAGGATGCCAATCAGGATGGTGTTGTCAATGAAGGCGAATTCCAGAGCCTGACCGATGAGGGCATTGTCTCGCTCGATCTGGTGTCGGATGGCCAAGCATCGACCGCAGCGGATGGCGATGTCATCATCTTCGGGACCAGCAGCTACACCACGAATGGTGGCAACACCTATGATGTGGATGACGTCGGCTTCGTCACGGTCACCACGACCGCGACCAACGACAATAATGAGCTGGAAAAGACCTCGATCAACGGCAGCATCTCGAATGCGCTGTTGGCTGCAAGCCTGATCGCCATGGTCGAAAGCGACGATAGCGATGCTCAGCCAGTCGCAGCCGACGATCAATCGACCGAGAAAACTTTGGTATCCTTGGACACGTCTTTCGCCCCGGCGGACGATGCGACCACCGATCAGCCAAGCGCGGATATCGATGGCAAGTTGCTGACCGGTCTCGATGTTTCGGCAGAACATGCCGAACCCCATGCACAGGTCTCGGACGCTGACGATCATCCGGCCCTTTCGGGTCTGGACGTTGCTGCCGACACGAATGCTGCGCCGGTCATCGCTGAATTGCTCAGCGACACCGACATCAGCCCGTCGATCTTCCACTTTGCGCAAAGCGTATCGATCGATGCGCCGAGCACGGTGGCGATCGAAGCGGTACTGGTGCAGCAGGCGGCAGCGCCGGCGCAGGTCAGCGAAGTGGTGGCCGATGCGTTGAGCGGTGGCACGGGTGAAGGCCCGAACATCGATCATGTGCTCGATCTGCTCACCGGTTCGACCGGACAGGCGGACGCCGGTGCGCTGCTGAGCAGCCTTGGCGGCGAAGCTGGGGCGATTGCCGACATGTTCGGCGGTGCGCACCTGAACTTTGCGGACACGATGGATCATCTCGCGATGACCCATCCGGACGCACACACCTCGGTCATGGGCTGATCGCGGCGAGTTCAGAATATATTTAACGGAGGGAAATAATGACAGCCTATAAACTAGCCCTGAAGGGCCTTGCATTAACCATGTGCCTGGGCGGGATTGCCCCGGCGCATGCGGCTGCTCCATCCCCGCTGATGCAATTGGGCATGCGCGATCTGCGTGCCGAATTGGACCGTCGCTATAATGACGCGGTGCAAGCCGCACAGGCAACGGAAACCTTGCGCGCGAACACGCCCCGCTACATCTGGGCGAACGAGGCAAAGGCACAATGCGGCATTGCCATCGGCTTTACCAAAGCGGGTGAAAAAGACGAGCCGAGCATCAGCAAATGCGACGATTTCGCCGCACGTCTGGCGGCTCCCGCTCCGGCACCGGCTGCGCCCGTCGAAGCCCCTGCACCGGTCGTCGCGCAGTGCGAAGCGTCGCCGATCATGGAATTGTTCTTCAACTGGGACGAAGATGTGCCCCCGGCGGATGCCAGCGCCTTGCTGGCGCCATTCGTGCAGGCCCGCCCGAATTGCGGCTGGACGTCGTTCACGGTCACCGGCCATACCGATACATCGGGACCGAACGCCTATAATGACGGTCTGTCGATGCGTCGCGCCAACAATGTTGCTGCCATCCTGCAATCGCTTGGCCTGTCCGCAGGTGAGATGACGATTTCGGGCACAGGGGAAGCCGGACTGAAGCTCGAAACGGCTGACGGTGTGCGCGAACCGGCCAACCGGCGCGTGGAAATCATCGCCGTCCAGCCTGGTAATTGATGGGGAGAGCGACAATGACGAATTTCAAGAAACTTTTGCTCACGAGCGCAGCGCTCGTCGGCATCACTGGCGTCGCTGGCTTCGCATCGGCGGAAACGGTAACCCTGCGCGATGCCATGGCCATCGCCATCGATTCCCATCCGGAAATCAATCAGGCGATCCAGAACAAGGAAGCGATCGAATTCGAACGCGAACAGGCCCAGGGCCTGTTCCTGCCACGCATTTCGGTCGAAGGTTCGGCGGGCGTGCGTCGCCTCGAAAACCCGAGCCGCCGTGCCCTTGGCATTGACGATGACACGCTGAACCCGCTGGAAGCCAGCATCCGTGGCGAACAGATCATCTTCGACTCCGGCAATCGCTCCAATGAATTGAAGCGTCAGGCTGCCCGCACCGATGGCGCCGCCAATCGCATCGAGGAACGCTCGGAATTCATCGCGTTGCAGGTGGCCCGCCAGTATCTCGACTATCTGTTGCAGCAGCGCATCGTCGCCGCTTCCGCTGACAATGTGACCTTCCATGAAAAGCTTGCCGGCGATCTGTCGGAAGGCGTCCGCCAAGGTTCCATCAGCATTGCCGACCAGCAACAGGCGGAAGAACGCCTTCAATCCGCCCGCGCCCGTTTGACGGAAGCGCGTGAAGAGCTGACCAACACGGCGATCTCGGTCCGCACGCTGACCGGCCTCGACATTGACGAAGCTGCGATCCTGCCGGAATCGCTGCGCGCCAAGCTCCCCGCCGACCTGACCGATGCGATCGAACAGACCCGCATCAAAAATCCGAAGGTCCGTGAAGCACAGGCCGATCTGGATGCGGCCTATGCGATGATCGGCAAGGCAAAGGCCGATCTCGGCCCGACGCTCTCGCTTGAAGGTCAGGCGCGTCATGGCGATGAAGTCGACGGCGTTCGTGGCAAGACCACCGACCTGCAGGCCCGCATCGTGGCTCGCTGGCTGGTATTCGATGGCGGCATCAATCGCGCCAAGGTGCAGGAAATGGTCCGTCGCGCCAGCGAAGCCCGTTTCCGCCTCCATCAGGTGTCGCGCGAAGCGGAAGAAGATGTCCGTCGCTCGTGGAACGTATGGATTAACCAAGGAAAGCTGGTTAACGAGCTTGACCAGCAGAGCAAGGTCGCCGATGACCTGCTGATGTCTTATCGCGAGCAGTTCAACGTCGGCCGCCGGTCGTTGTTGGACGTTCTCGACGCACAGAACACGCGCTACAATGTGCAGGTTCGCGCCGAGACAGCGCGTTTCGCAAATCAGTTTGCGGAATATAAGATCCTCGCGGCAGAGAATGCTCTGTTGCAGGCTGTAGAGCTTAACGCCCCTGCTTCGGCCAAGGCTGAAGCGCGTACCCGCTTTCATGTCGGCCCGACGCCACCTGCTGAAACCATGCGCCGTCGCTACGCCGATTAAAACTGTCGAGCTTGTGGCCGATCCCGCAAGCCGGGTGAGAACTGCAAGGAATACAGATAGTGACTTTTGACGATTGGCTAGGGCAGCCCCGGGTTGCGGACGACGTTCTCGAATGCGTCCGCATCCTCGCGGCAGCCCACGACCGGCCCTCGTCCTCTGCCGCAGTCAAGGCCGGCATGGCGCTTGACGAAGCAGGGCGGATGCCGTTCCACCAAGCGGAAACGGCACTTGAAAATGTCGGTCTGCGCGCGGAGCCGGTGCATCACCGGCTCCGCCGTTGGCCATCACGCGAACTGCCCTGCATCTTATCGCTGACCGGCAAGCGCGCCATAATTCTCCACGCCATCAATGACGGTGATTGCGAAATCACGATGCCGGGCGCGCCAGATCGCATCTGGGTGCCGATGGCGCATATCGAAGCCCAGCACACGGGCGAAGCAATCGTCGTCGATGTCGATCCCACGCGCGAACGCGAGGGCGAACGTCCGTGGAACAAGACCGCCCGCACCCATTGGTTCTGGAGCGAAGTCTGGAAGATCCGCCGCTCTTTCCTGTTCGTGATGCTGGCCGCGTTGATCATCAACCTGTTGGCCTTCGCCTTGCCGCTGTTCACGATGAACGTCTATGACCGGATCATTCCGAACCGCGCCGCCACCAGCCTGTGGGTATTGGCGTTCGGGGTGCTGCTCGCGATTTCCATCGATCTCAACCTGCGCCTCGCGCGGACAAGACTGGTCGATGAACTGGGGCGCAAGCTCGATAGCCGATTGTCGCAGCGCCTGTTCGAAAAAGTGATCAACCTGCCGCTGGCCGCGCGTCAGGGCAGCACTGGCGCACTCGCGCGCCGCGTGTCGGAATTTGAGCAGGTCCGCGACTTTTTCGCCTCCACCACGATTGTGCTGGCGGTCGATATTTTGTTCCTGTTCCTGTTTGTCGGTCTGGTGATCGTGTTGGCCGGATGGCTGGCATTGGTGCCAATCATGGCGATCATCATCATGGGGGCGGCGGGTTTCACGTTACAACGCGCCATGGGTCAGGCCGCACTTGATGCGCAATCGGATTCAAGCTTGCAGCAGACGGTATTGATCGAAGCGATTGGCGGGCTGGAAACGCTGAAGGCCTGCCATGCAGAAGGGCGGATGATGGGCCGCTGGCGGCGCTATGCAGACACCAGCGCACTGACGCAGGAACGCCTGCGCAAGCTGACCGCGACCGCCGTCAACCTGGCCTCTTATTGCCAGCAGGCGACGAGCGTGGCCTTGGTCATCGGCGGCTTTTACATGTTCTCCGCCGGGGAAATCTCGATGGGCGGGATCATCGCCATCGTGATGATCGCCGGTCGGTCATTGGCCCCGGTCGGGCAGCTTGCGTTCCTCATCACCCGTGGACGTCAGGCGTTCGTCACGCTCGACAGCCTGCAAGTGCTGATGGACCAGCAAGACGAACGCAGCTTCGGCAGCCGTTCGGTCGTGCCGGAGGTCAAGCGCGGGGACATTCAATTGGAAGACCTCGCCTTCCGTTATCCGGAAGCCGCGCGGGATTCGCTGACCGGCATCAATCTCAAGATCACGCCGGGCGAACGCATCGGCATCATCGGCCGCGTCGCATCCGGCAAATCGACGCTGGGTCGTGTGCTGTGCGGCCTGTATCAGCCGACCGAGGGGACCTATTTGCTCGACGGCCTCGATAGCCGCCAGCACAACCCGCACAATATGCGCCGCGCGCTGCGTTTCGTCGGGCAGGATGCGGAATTGTTCAGCGGCACGATCCGCGAGAATCTGATGCTCGGCACCGTCACCCCGACGGATGAGCGCCTGATCGAAGTGATCGCGGAATCCGGCGCCGATGCCTTTATCGGACGCGATGCAGCAGGCTTTGACATGCACATCGGCGAACGCGGTTCGCGCCTGTCCGGGGGGCAACGCAGCTTCATGGTGATGGCGCGCGCGTTGATCGATCCGTGCCAATTGCTGTTCCTCGATGAACCGACCGGCGCAATGGACACGATGACCGAGAAGATGTTCATCGAGCGCCTGACCAAGGCAATCAAGCCAGATCAGACGTTGATCGTCTGCACCCATCGCAACGCCCTGTTGTCGATTGTTGACCGTCTGATCGTGGTCGATCAGGGCCGAATCATCGCCGATGGCCCGCGTGACAAGATTCTAGGCAACCTCGCCGCCACTGCGTCGGGAGCATGACAATGACAAGCGCACCAATCGCTATCTCTACAGTCGCCGCCCCACCCATCATGTCTGCCCATCGCCGACATCGCCTGCATTATGCCGCCGCGTTGCTGGTTTGCGCTATTGGCGGCAGCGCGCTGCTGATGCCGGAAGCGGGCTGGTCGCGCCTGTCGGAATTGTTCCATACGCCAAGCGCCGTCCCGGCAGATGACGCCCCGGTCGTGATTTCCGAAGTCGAAAAGGAACAATTGATCTCGCTGACCCAAAGTGGCCTGCCACAGCCGATCATCAAGGGTGAAGACGCGATCAAGGTCAATGAGGCGATCCCCTTTGCCGCCCAGCCGATCCGTGCCGCGCGCGCCTTTCAACTGGCCAGCATCGCCACGCCCAGCGCCAAGACCGCGCTCAAATGCATGACGCAGGCGATTTATTTCGAAGCCGGGTTTGAACCCGAACCGGGCCGACGCGCCGTTGCGCAGGTCGTGCTCAACCGCATGCGCCACCCCGCCTTTCCGAAATCGGTGTGCGGCGTGGTCTATGAAGGCGCGAACCAGCCCGTGTGCCAGTTCAGCTTCACCTGCGATGGATCGCTTGCCCATGCGCCGCAACCGGCGGCATGGCGCGCCGCCGAACGCATCGCGCGCGATGCCCTGCAAGGCCGGGTCGAAGCCTCGGTCGGCCTCGCCACCCATTATCACGCCAATTATGTCTCGCCTTATTGGGCGCCGCGTTTGACCAAGCTCGCCCAGATCGCGACGCATATATTCTATCGCTGGCCCGGTGGCTGGGGCACGCCAGCGGCATTCAATGGCCGTTATGCCGGGATGGAAGCGATCCCGGCGCTGCTGCCCCGCGATGCACTGCCCATGCTGGCAACCACCGACGACCAGACAGAGGCATTGGCCAAGGCGACCTTGCCCGCCAATCTCGTTCCCATCCGCCACGCCGCCAATGATATCGGCGGGCGGCTTGATATCAGCAAGGGCTGGAAATTGAACATCCCCTCACCTACCGACGCCAGCAGGACAGCCACGGCCCTCACCTCTCGCCAACAGGCAGTGCGCATTGTGGCTGCAACCGCGACCACCGCCGTCAATGAGGGTGAGGGTCTATGATCCGCTGGGCAGATGTAAAGACCATCAATCGTGACGATTTGCGCCGCTGGTCCAACCTGAAGGCGCATTGGAACTGGTATCAGGCACTGGATGGCACCCGTCAGGTCATCGTCGCCTCGGGGGCCGGACTGTTGTTGTTCCTCCTATGGGCAAGCCTTGCACAGGTCGACGAAATCACGCGCGGTCAGGGCCGCGTCATCCCATCGAGCAAGGTGCAGGTCGTGCAATCGAGCGAACCCGCCTCGATCCGCGATATTCTTGTCCGCTCCGGCCAACGCGTGCTGAAGGGCCAGTTGCTGGTGCGGCTCGACGATACGGAATCCACCTCGCAGCTTGGTCAGATCGAAGCCGAAAACCGTTCGCTCGGCGCACGCGCCGCCCGCCTGTCGCGTGAAGGCGGCATCGGCGGCGACAATTGTCCGCCCAATCCGGATGGCAGCGTGCCGGTCGAATGCCAGCAGGAAGCCGCGCTCCAATCGGTGCGCGAATCCGCATTGCGCAGCAAAATGAGCGCCATGTCCTCGGCGGTCGAACAGCGCCGCCGCGATTATTCCGAGGCACAGGCCACGGTCCAAGGCCTGCGCTCCAGCCTGCAACTGGCGCAAAGCCAGGTGAGCATGCTCGCCCCGCTGGCGGCGAAAGCCATCGTGCCGCAAACCGAATTATTGTCGGCCCAGCGCGAAGCCGCCGACCTGCAAGGTCGCCTCGCCGCCGCGCAACAGGCCGTATCGCGCGCCGCCGCGGGGATCAGCGAAGCACAAGCCCAAGCCTCGGAAGCCTCGCTCCAGTTCCGGCAGGAGGCATTGAACGAACGCAGCCAATTGGCGGCCAAAATGGCGGTCAATCAGGAATCGCTGCGCGGCGCCGCAGGCCGGGTCGAACGGACAGAAATCCGGTCGCCGGTCGAAGGCATCGTCAATGATGTGCAGGTCACCACCATCGGCGGCTTTGTGCAGGCAGGCCAAAAGATCATGCAGGTCGTGCCAATTGGCGAAAAGCTCTTGATCGAAGCCCGCGTCACGCCAAAAGACATCGCGTTCATCAAGGTCAACGACCGGGCGAATGTGAAAGTCACGGCCTATGACTTCTCCATTTATGGCGGGCTTGCGGGCAAGGTGGTGCAGGTGTCCGCCGACAGCATCTATGACGAGGCCGCCAAAGAGGCCTATTTCTCGGTCATCGTCGAAACCGACCGTTCCTATCTGCTGGCGGGCGGCAAGCGGCTGCCGATCACCCCGGGCATGATCTGCGACGTCGAAATCATCACCGGCAGCAAAAGCGTGCTGACCTATCTCCTCAAACCGATGCTGAAGGCGCGGTCCGAGGCGTTGCGGGAGCGCTGATCTTATGACCGGGGATGTCGGGAAGCGCGGCTACCACGCGATGATCTTCCCGGCCCCCGGCCAAAAGCTGCAACCGATCGACCGGCCACTGCCCATCCCGTCGGCGGGTGAAATCCTGATCGAGATTGCCGCTTGTGGCGTGTGCCGCACCGATCTCCATGTGCAGGACGGCGACATCCCGGCACATTATCCGATTGTGCCGGGCCATGAAGTGATTGGCCGCATCCGCCAAATCGGACCGGGCGTAACCGGCTTTCAACTTGATGAACGGGTCGGCGTGCCATGGCTCGGTTTCACCTGCGGCACCTGCGACTATTGCCTGCGTGGTGAAGAGAATCTCTGCGACCGGCCACAATTCACCGGCTGCACCCGCGATGGCGGCTATGCGAGCCACATTATCGCCGATGCGCGTTATTGCTTCTTGATCCCCGCCCGGTTCAGCGATGCCGAGGCCGCGCCGTTGCTCTGCGCCGGGTTGATCGGCTGGCGCGCCTTGCGGATCGCAGGTGAGGGCAAGCGCCTTGGCCTCTATGGCTTTGGCGCGGCGGCGCACCTGCTGGCGCAAATCGCGTTGTGGCAAGGGCGCGAGGTCTATGCCTTTACCAAGCCGGGGGATCAGGCCGGACAGGATTTTGCGCGGCAATTGGGGTGCCAATGGGCGGGTGGTTCGGATGAATTACCGCCGGTCGCGCTCGATGCAGCGATCATCTTTGCTGCCATCGGTCCACTGGTGCCGATAGCCTTAAAGGCCGTGCGCAAGGGCGGGCGCGTGGTCTGCGCCGGGATTCACATGAGCGACATCCCCGGCTTCCCTTATGCAGACCTATGGGGCGAACGCAGCATCGCGTCGGTCGCCAACCTCACGCGCCAAGACGGGATCGAATTTCTGGCCGCCGCAGATCAGGCCGGTATCCACCCGGTGGTCGAAACCTTCCCGCTCGCCGATGCCAATATCGCGCTTGGCCGGGTGCGCGATGGACAGACCCATGGCGCGGCGGTGCTGATCATGTCGGGCGCATTTTAAGCCTTCCTCTCGTCATTCCCGCCTACGCGGGAATGACGAGGACAGCGGTGCCAAAACGCGCGATTGAGGCAAAAGCAGGGGAACGCGCCCCTTATATATCTTGGCCCCATTTCCCCCGGATCGCCGCTGCCAAGGCCGGGGCTATCCATGCCGCCACCGTCACCCCGGCAACCGTATCCGTCGCGCGCACCCGTTGAATGCCGCCGGCCGCCAGATGGGCAAGGTCATCGGTCGATGCCAGACAATGCGCCGTCACCGCTTCAATCCGTGTCGCCCCCGCCGCCTGCAACAAGGCGGCGCATTTCAATAAGGTGCCACCCGTCGAAATCATGTCATCGACAAGGATCACAGGCCGTCCCGCCACTTGTTCGATCCCCGGCAATGTCAATTCCACCTCGCGGTCGCCAAAGCGGACTTTCTCGCCCACCAGCACCTCGCAGCCCAAGGGCTTGGCCACGCTTTCGACCCAAGGCCGGGACTCTCCATCCGGGCCGACCATGATCGTGCCGGGCGCTAATTCGGGCCGCAGCATGTCGGCCAATGTCCCCGCCGCCGATACATAAGCCACCTGTAATTGCGGCGCGATCGCCTCCAGTCTCGGCGTGCGGTGGAGATGCGGGTCGACCGTCACCAGCCCCTCAAAATGATCGGCGATCAACCGGGTAATCACCCGCTGGCTCACCGCCTGACCGGGGAGAAAAGCCACATCCTGCCGCATATAGGCAAGATAGGGTGCGACCAAGATGACCCGCTCAGCCCCCATATCGCGCAGCGCCGAGGCGACGAGCAGCAACTCCACCAATTTATCATTCGGCTGGAATAACGAGCGATAGACGAACGCAATGCTGGCAGGTTCGGCAATGCGGATAAGGCTTTCCCCATCCGGGAATTGGCGGCGATCCACCTCAAAACAGGCCATGCCAAGAACAGTCCCAAGCCGCTTGGCTGCATCCGCCTCATCCGGAAAATAATACAGTGCAGCGTTCATCACTGCACATCATAGCCGGAGGATTCGAGCGCCATTTCACGCGCGAAGTTCAGCCCCGCCTCGGACTTGGCATAGATGCGATACAACGGCTCGCCCGTTTTGACCGTCGCGCCGATCTTGTGGAACAGATCAATGCCCGCGCCCTTGTCCATCGGCGCACCCGCCAGTCGCGCGATCTGGGCGATCTGGTGGCAATCAATCGCGCAGATCGTGCCAGCAACGGGCGACAAAATATCATGGCTATGTGCCCCCAAAGGCACCGGCGTTTCTTGCCGCCCCTGTGCGTCGATCAGGCTTTCCATCTTCGCCAGCGCCGCGCCCGATGTCAGAATATCCCGAGCCTTTTGATAGGCCGAACCGCCACGCAGGGCCGGATCGAAATCAAGCACGCGCCCCGCCAGAAACAATGCGCGTTCACGCAAATCGACGGGCGCGTCTGGATCGTTGCGCAACACCGCCATCACGTCCCGCGCCTCCAGCACCGGGCCGATGCCACGGCCAATTGGCTGGGTGCCGTTGGTCATGACGATATCGACCGTCAGCCCGACCTTGCCCGCGACATATTCGAATAGCTTGCGCAGGCGCAGGGCCTCGCTTTGGGTCCGCACCTTGGCGGTCGGACCGACCGGAATATCGATCACCAAATGGGTCGAACCGGCCGCCATTTTCTTGGACAGGATCGATGCGACCATTTGTTCAAACGTATCGATCCGTAAGGGGCGCTCGACCGAGATCAGCACATCGTCTGCCGGCGACAAATTGACACTGCCGCCCCATGCCAGCACCGCCTTTTCCGCTGCCACCACCTGTTGCAGCCGTTTGGACGTCAGACCGACATTCGCCAGCACTTCCATCGTATCCGCCGTGCCGGAGGGTGAGGTGATCGCCCGTGACGAGGTCTTCGGGATAGTCAGGCCATAGGCCGCGACAATCGGCACCACGATCATCGAGGTGCGATTGCCGGGAATGCCCCCGATGCAATGCTTGTCGACCACCAATTGCGACTGCCAATCCATCTTGCTTCCCGCCTGTGCCATCGCACGGGTCATGCCCAGGGTTTCATGCGTCGTCATGAAACCCGCACAGGCGACGAGAAAGGCTGCGATTTCCATCGGGGAATAATGATAGGCCGCAATGTCATTGATGATCGCGCCGATTTCTTCCTCGTTCAGCTCATCGCCGCCGATCTTGCGGCGCACGAATTCAAGACTGCGCGGTGGCGTCGCCTGGGCAATTGAGACTTTGGTCCCTTCCGGCAGGCCAAGGCGACGAAACGCCTGTTCGCCAAGGCCCAGCTCGCCATGGCCGACAATCGACGTGTCGTCTGAAATCGCAAGGGTCGCGAGGATCTGGCGTTGGTCGTGGATCACTTCGATCTTGCGCAGCGCCTGAAATTGTTCGGCGTCATAGCCATTGGCCGCGCGCAGCATAAACGCCGTATTTTCTGGAAAAGTATCGACCGCCACCTTGCGAATCTTGAGCATCAGCATCCTTCCCCTTGGGCCACTCAATGTGCCGCGATCAGTTTGTCGCGCCCCAGATTGCTGCTTGCATTAAAGCATCAGATGGAATGCCGGAATAGCGAAACGCAAGAAAATCAGCGGATCATCCCCCATCCGGGCCGATCATTCGCCGAGGATCGACGATCCGGTCGAAATCCGCTGCCGATACATGGCCCAACTCTAGCGCCGCCTCACGCAACGTCAGATCATGGACCGACGCATGATGGGCAATCTCCGCCGCCTTGGCATAGCCGATCACCGGGGCCAGTGCCGTCACCAGCATCAAGGAACGATCCAGATGCTGCGCGATATTGCGACGATGCGGCTCGGCCCCTTCAATCAGGAAACGCCGGAAATTGGTGGAGCCATCGGCGAGCAACGTGATCGACTGGCACAGATTATAGATGATGAGCGGTTTATAGACGTTCATTTCCAATTGGCCGCCCGCCCCGCCCAATCCGACCGCCACATCATTCGCCATCACCTGCGCCGCCACCATCGTCAGCGCCTCGCATTGGGTCGGGTTGACCTTGCCCGGCATCATCGACGACCCCGGTTCATTTTCCGGCAGGATCAATTCGCCCAAGCCTGCGCGCGGGCCGCTCGCGACCAGCCTTATGTCATTGGCGATCTTGGTCAGCGTCACCGCCAGCGTCCGCAGCGCACCCGACAATCGCACCAGCCCATTATGCCCGCCCTGCGCCGCAAAGCGATTGGCGACCATCTGAAAGGGCAGGTCCGTCAAACGCGCAATTTCGGTCACCGCCGTTTGCGCAAAATCGGCGGGCGCATTCAACCCGGTGCCGACCGCCGTGCCGCCCAATGTCAACGGCCAGACATCGATCAGCGCCTGATCGAGTTCAGCCAGATTGCCATCCAGCATCGCTGCATAGCCCGACCATTGCTGGCCAAGGGTCAAGGGCGTCGCATCCTGCAAATGGGTGCGGCCAATGCGGATGATGTCCGCCCAAAGTGTCGCCTTGGCAGCAATCGCATCGCGTAGTGCCGCTACCGCCGGGATCAGCCGTCTTGTCACCCCGACGCCTGCGGCCACATGCATCGCGCTCGGGAAATTGTCATTGGTCGATTGCGACATGTTCACATCGTCATTGGGATCGACCGGAGTCTTGCTGCCAAGCGGCGTCCCCGCCAATTGACAGCAGCGATTGGCGATCACCTCATTCACATTCATGTTGAACTGGGTGCCGCTGCCCGTCATCCACACATGCAGCGGGAACATGTCCTGATGCTGCCCGGCGAGTATCTCATCACAGACATGGGCAATCAGCGCGGCCTGTCGTCCATCCAGTCGCCCGGCGCGACGATTGGCCTCGGCACAGGCCTTTTTCAGCCATGCATAAGCCTGCACCATTTCGCGCGGCATCAATTCCGTGCCAATCGAGAAATAGTGCAAAGACCGTTGCGTCTGCGCGCCCCACAGCCGATCCGCAGCGATCTCTATTTTGCCCAAGCTATCGCTTTCGACCCGGGTGTTTTCATCGATATGTGTCGGAGTGGACATGCGCGTCTCTCCTTGATCGCGGAAATAACAACATGCACCACACGCCGATGCGCGTCATCTGGAATCCGCTTCCCGCATGGTCAGGCGTCACCCGCTTGCACCGCTTGATGGGATGCGCCAACATCATATCATGATAACAGAAATTGCGCAGATCACCATCGACCCTGCCCAAGCGCAGGCATTCGAACATGCAGTGGCTCAAGCGAGTGACATTTTTCGCGCCGCGGCGGGCTGTCGCGGCATGCGTCTTGAACGCATGATCGAAGACCCGGCAAAATACACGCTGCGCATCCAATGGGATAGCGTGGAAGATCATATGGTCACTTTCCGTAATTCCGAAGGTTTTCAGGCATGGCGCGCGCTCGCCAGCCCATTTTTTGTCGCTGCGCCCATCGTGGAACACAGCCGGGAAGTGCTGCATGGTTTCTAACGCAATTTGATGTGGCTGCACCCACCGTCCATGTCGTCAAATTTACGACAATATGACAAAGAAATCACTTGCTTGGCGTGAATGGAAATAATATCCGTTCCGAAAATGAGACAAGTTAATGTTCTACAAAATATGTTCTTCGGGAACCTTGTGCCATCTCGATAGTTAGTATTGGTTAGAACACGCAAGCTGCAACACCCTTTATACGCTTTCAATGCAACAACGGCATGCTGGTCGTCCATTAAGACGCCTCTCATCCGGGATTAAACTTATATACCTGCTGCATATTTAGGCGCCATAACACAATGGATTAACACCAGATTACGGACTGTAGCCAATATTATGTCGAGCCTATCTTATCGCGATGTTGACGACGCTCCTTATCGAATGGGACGGCGGGAAAAGAAGAGGCAGGCGGTGCGTCAGTCGCTGCTAGACGCCGGTCGCAGCATCATCGAAGAGGTCGGGTTCAAGGCGGCCACAATCCAGCAAATTGCCGATCGCGCGGATGTGTCTTTGGGGACATTCTTCAATTATATGGAGACTAAGGAACAGTTGCTCCGCGAAATCATCGCAGAACAGCTCGCCCAATCGATCCCGGAGGACCACCAGTCCCATGCGCCGCAATGCGCGCGCGATCTGGTCGCCAGCAATCTTAACGAACAATTGCAAGCCTTTGTCGCTGTGCGGCCTTTGTTGCAGCTTGGCCTGCTCCATGCCGGTGTGTTTTCACCGGTCGACTGAGGTGGTCCCGCTTGTTTGGACAGTTTGGCGGCTGAGTTAAGCTAATCCCGGTTGTCGTTCATGCCGCCTGTTTGCTCATCAGATCATGGGGGGCATGCCCCCCATG
>DITW01000038.1 GCA_002422945.1 Sphingomonadales bacterium UBA6174
GAGCCTTGCGGCGGTTTTCTAGGTGTACAATGGTACACAGCGGGTCGGGCGGTACATGGCGCTAAGTGGCTGAAAACGTGGTGGGCGGTGACGGGCTCGACCCGCCGACCCTCTCGGTGTAAACGAGATGCTCTACCAACTGAGCTAAGCGCCCCTTGTTCGGGTGCAACACCCTTTAGGGTGATTTTCCCGCAGGTCAATCACCCGCTTGCATGATTATCGACCTGTAGGGCCGATTATCATGCGGCAGCGCCGACCACGCTTTCCGGCAGGTCCTTGCCGAACACCCGCTGATAATATTCCGCCACCAATGCGCGTTCTGCTTCGTCGCATTTGTTGAGGAAGGTCAGGCGGAAGGCNNCCATTGATAAAGCCCTGACGCGTCAGATCCGCTACCTTGACCATATTCGCGACAACCTGCGGATCGGTTTCGCCGACCTTGGCCAGCACGATCTTCGCTTCGGTCGCGGCGGGGAGGTAATTCAGCGTCACGACCAGATTCCAGCGGTCCATCTGGCCCTGGTTGATCTGCTGCGTGCCATGATACAGCCCGCTGGTATCGCCAAGACCGATGGTGTTGGCGGTGGCGAACATGCGGAACCATTTGTTCGGACGAATCACCCGATTCTGATCGAGCAGGGTCAGCTTGCCATCGGTTTCGAGCACGCGCTGAATCACGAACATCACATCGGGACGGCCCGCATCATATTCGTCAAACACGAGCGCGGTCGGCGTCTGCAATGCCCATGGCAACAGGCCTTCGCGGAATTCGGTGACTTGCAGGCCATCGCGCAACACGATCGCATCGCGGCCGATCAGGTCGATACGGCTGATATGGGCATCGAGGTTGATGCGCACGCACGGCCAGTTGAGGCGCGCGGCCACCTGTTCGATATGCGATGATTTCCCGGTGCCGTGATAGCCCTGAATCATCACGCGGCGGTTGAAGGCAAAGCCCGCCACAATCGCCAGCGTCGTATCCGGGTCGAACACATAGGTCGGGTCGATATCCGGCACGCGTTCGTCCGCTTCGGAAAAGGCGGGAACTTCCATATCCGTGTCGATGCCGAACAGATCGCGCGCCTTGACCATCCGGTCGGGTGCTTCAA
This sequence comes from Sphingomonadales bacterium UBA6174, assembly GCA_002422945.1. Lineage (GTDB taxonomy): Bacteria > Pseudomonadota > Alphaproteobacteria > Sphingomonadales > Sphingomonadaceae > Alteraquisediminimonas. Next base: position 1,110 of record DITW01000038.1, read on the forward strand.
GCACCGTCGCCGTGCGGCTGTCAGGCTGAATATCCGGGATAGTCGTCATCGTCACGCATCTCCATTGCTGCACGCGTCCCATAGGCGGTGCGACCTAGTTAAGGCAAGCCATGTGAAGAATCTTCAGGCAAACAGGGGTGAACCCTTGAGCGTCTGATAGGCTTCGATCACCTGTTGCAGCCGCTGTTCATGCCGCCGGTCGCCGCCGTTTCGATCCGGGTGATATTGCCGCACCAGATCGGAATAACGGGTGCGAAGCGCCTTGCGGTCGGCATCGGTGTCCAGCCCCAGCACACGCATTGCCTTGCGGTCTTCCGGGCTGATGATCTTGCCGTCTTTGCGTTCCGCCGCCATGGCGGTGCGAAAACGGGTGCCAATGGCATCGAGCGGATCGGCGAAATCGGCCCAGCGGGGCGGATTATCAACCCCGGCAGTGGGCCGAAACGCGCGGGTTTCGCGTTCCCATCCGGCATAAGGAGCTTGCGCCGCCATGATGTCCTCCGGCTCCATCCCGCGAAAGAAGTCATAGCCCTGATTAAAGGCGCGGACATGATCGAGGCAGAGAAACTGGAAATCGCCCGGCCCGTCAAAGCCCGGTTTGCGGCCCGATGGATCGGGGGCGCGAAATTCGCCCGCCGCCGGGCAACCGGGGTGGTTGCAGGCGCGGTGGCCATCGCCGACACGGCCATGGAATCGTCCGCGATATTGTTTTGCTCGCTCCATCGCGCGCCTCTATGCTAATCCCGTCCGATGAACAACCACGCCAAAGGGCCGGTCGCGGCCGAAATTGAAAACTTGCTGACGGCTGCATTTGCGCCGCAGCACCTCGCGATCATCAACGACAGCCATCATCACGCGGGCCATCATGGCCATGACGGCACGGGCGAAACGCATTTCACCGTCGAGATCACCGCAGATGCCTTTGCCGGACAAAGCCGGGTCAATCGCCAGCGCATGGTGAATAAGGCGCTGGGCGATATTCCCGGCCAGCGCGTCCATGCCTTTGCGATCAAGGCCAAGGCGCCGGGCGAGTAACACGTCCTAACCCTTTACGGCCTCGCCCATGCGGCGGATGGCGTCGATCTTGTCGTGAAAGCTGGTCCAATCGTCCGATTCGGCGATAGGTGCCCAAATGGCTTCCATCTCGTCGATCAGCATCGTGACCGGGGCGGCATCCGACCAATATGCATGGGCGCGGGCCGCAGGATTCGCATAAGCCGCGATGGCGTTGCGGAATGCGGCGAAATTTTCGCCTTGATAGGCGTCGGCCCGGTGTGGGCAAATGCCACCGCGCCAATCGAAGAACAGACGGTCCGGGTTCAGATCGGTCCCCGCCAGCACGCCCTCCACGGCGGTAAACAGGGCCGCGTCTTCGCCCTCGCTGCGGGAGGTGACGCCAAGCCGTTCCCTGATCTTGCGATGAAAGGCCGGTTCAAACAGCTTCGGCCAGATTTCGAGCAACGGCAGCAATGGTTCTGCGGCGGTGATGGTCGTCAATGCGCGGGCGAGCTGCACCACATTCCAATGGATCGCCTGTGGCTGGCGGCCAAATGCGTAGAGCCGTTGATGATCGAAATAGGCGGCGGTGAATTCGCCATCCCATGTCGGCGCGAATCGCCACGGGCCATAATCGAAGCTCTCGCCCGAAATATTGATATTGTCACTGTTGAGCACGCCATGGACAAAGCCCGCGGCCATATAGGATGCCGCGAGTTCGGCGGTCTGGCCGGCGACGAGTTCCAGCAACCGCACCGGCGCATCCTCGCCGCCCGGTTCCTCATTATAATAATGACGCAGGCAATAATCGACGAGCCGTGCCATGCGCTCGGCATCCTTCAGCGCGGCGAGGCGCTGGAACGTACCGATGCGGATATGGCCATGGGACAGGCGCACCAATACCGCCGAACGGGTGGGCGAGGGTTCGTCATGGCGTTGCAGATTTTCGCCGGTTTCGATCAGCGAAAAGGTCTTCGACGTATTGACACCGAGCGCCTCCAGCATTTCGGTGGCCAGCACCTCACGCACCCCGCCTTTCAGCGTCAGCCGACCATCGCCCGCCCGGCTCCACGGTGTCTGGCCCGATCCCTTGGTGCCAAGATCGAGCAACCGGCCATGGCGGTCACGCATCTGGGCGAACAGAAAACCGCGACCATCGCCAAGGTCCGGGTTGTACACCTGAAACTGATGGCCGTGATAGCGCATGGCCAAGGGTTCGGGCAGATTGTCGGGCAAGGGTTCGAACTTGCCGAAATGCGCGATCCATTCATCATTGCGCAGATGATCCAGCCCCATTTCCGCCGCATGGCGATCATTGCGAAAGCGAATGACATGGCGCGGAAAACTGGCCGGGCGGACCGGGTCGGCAAAACCTTCGCCCAAGGATAAATAAACCGGATCGGGGCGATAGGGAGTAACTTGCACCTGCGCCTCCTTGCGGCGATAGAAGGGGCCGGGTTTGGACCCGGCTGCGAATGTTTCGAAATGGGCGTTCGACCAGCGATGCGCAAGGATGGTTTAGGCATGGCGGACTGGATTGATGGCTATTATTGGTCGAAAGACGGGTTGCGGCTCCATTATCGCGATTATGCCGGGCGCGATGACAGGCCGCCGATCCTCTGCTTGCCGGGGCTGACACGCAACGCGCGGGACTTTGCGGCGGTCGCAGATCGGCTGGCGGGCGATTGGCGCGTGATCTGCGTCGATCTGCGCGGGCGCGGTGAGAGCGCTTATGCCAAGGATGCGATGACCTATGTCCCCTTGGTCTATTTGCAGGATATCGAGGCGCTGCTCGATGAATTGAAGATCGACCGCTTCATCGCCTTTGGCACCTCGCTGGGCGGCTTGTTGACGATGTTGTTGGCGAGCGCGGGGGCGCATCGCCTCTCGGGCGCGTTGCTCAATGACATCGGGCCGGAATTGGAAGCGCAAGGGCTGGAACGGATCAAAACCTATGTCGGGCGTCAGTCCGGCTGGCCGACATGGCTGCATGCCGCCCGTGCCTTGTCCGACAGCAATCGCCATGCATTTCCCGATTTCACGCTGGAGGACTGGCTCGCCCATGCGAAACGGCTGTGCAAGGTCAACGCCAAGGGGCGGATCAATTTCGATTATGACATGCACATCGCCGATCCGTTCCGCCTGCCGGGCGGGGAGGCCGGATTCGATGGCTGGGCCGCGCTGGAGGCACTGAAATCGGTGCCAGCTTTGCTGCTGCATGGCGAATTGTCGGATCTGTTGAGCGCCAGCAGTGTCCGCAAGATCGATGCGCGGATGCCGTTGATGGAATGCGTGACGGTGCCACGAGTCGGCCATGCGCCGATTTTGACCGAGCCGGAATCCGTCGCCGCCATTGATCGTTTGTTGGCGCGAGTGGTTCAAGAAGTGGGCGTACAATAGGAAATCGAGTTTGATGTGTTCAGCGTTGCGTATTCTCCACCTCCATTCCACCTTCAACCTCGGTGGCAAAGAGGCCCGTGCCGTCCGGTTGATGAACCTGTTCGGGGATCGGGCAAAGCATGTGATCCTGTCGTCCGAGCCGGATGCCCTGCAGGCGCGCGATCTGATCGACCCCGGTATAACGGTGGAGTTCCCGCGCGATGCACCAGAGCTATATGGCAAGCCCTCTATCCGCCGATATTGGCGGCTCGCGCGCTTTATGCAGGGGTTCGACCTTGTCTTGAGCTATAATTGGGGGGCGATGGATGGCGTCATGGCGCATCGCCAGTTGTCCCCGCTGATGAAATTGCCGCCGCTCATCCATCATGAAGATGGCTTCAATAATGACGCGGGTGAGCCGCATAATTGGAAGCGCAATCGCTTTCGCCAGTTGGCCTTGACTGGCGACCGGAAAGTTGTGGTGCCGTCCCAAACATTGCACCGGATTGCACGGACGACATGGCAGGTGCCGGGACATCGGCTGCATCATATCCCGAACGGCATTGCGGTAGATGCTTATGCACAGGCGATGGATGGGGCGATTCCGGGGTTGCAGCGCAAAGCGGGCGAATTGGTAATCGGCACGGTTGCGGGCTTGCGGGCGGTGAAGAATTTGCCGCGATTGGTTCGGGCCTTTGCGCCGCTTGGGGATCTCGCGCGGTTGGTAATTGTCGGCTCGGGGCCGGAGCATGCGGCGATCATGGCCGAGGCGGCGCGGCTGGGGGTAGCGGATCGGGTGTTGCTCCCCGGATTTCTGCCAAGGCCCGCCGATTTTATCGGGCTGTTCGATATTTTCGCGCTGTCGTCCGATAGCGAGCAATTTCCGATCTCGCTGGTAGAGGCGATGGCGGCAGGCCTGCCTGCAGTATCGACCGATGTCGGCGATGTGGCAGAGATGGTCGCCGCGCCCAATCGCGCCTTTGTCACCCCGCTTGGCGATGATGCGGCCTTTGGCGCGGCGCTGAAGGATTTGGTGGAGTCACCCGCATTGCGTCGCCAATTAGGGCAGGCGAATCAGGCGCGGGCCAAGGTCGATTATGACGAGGCGGCGATGGTCGCGCGTTATGCCGCGCTTTATGGGGTTTCCTTGTAACTGCCCTTCCCCTTTTCCTGACGTCCGAAACCCGATAGAGGCGCGACCATGAGCAAGATTGAAACCCCGCGCCCCATTCGTGGCACTCAGGACATGTATGGCGAACAGGCGGATCGCTTCCACCATGTCGTCCAGACCTTTGATCGGGTGCGCCGCCTCTATGGCTTTCACCGGATCGAAGTGCCGGTGTTCGAATCCACGGCGGTTTTCTCGCGTTCATTGGGCGAAACGACCGATGTCGTGTCGAAGGAAATGTATTCCTTCGAAGACCGGGGCGGCGAATCGCTGACATTGCGACCCGAATTTACGGCGGGCATCGCGCGCGCCTATCTGACCGAGGGCTGGCAGCAATTCGCGCCGATGAAGATCGCGACTCATGGCCCGTTGTTCCGTTATGAACGCCCGCAAAAGGGGCGTTTCCGCCAATTCCACCAATTGGATGCGGAAGTGATCGGCGCAGGCGAACCGGCGGCGGACATCGAATTATTGTGCTTTGCCGATCAATTGTTGCGCGAATTGGGCGTGGCCGATGGGGTGACGCTGCAACTCAACACCTTGGGCGATACCGAAACCCGCGATGCATGGCGCACGGCGCTGGTTGCGCATTTCACCCAGCACAAGGGCGATCTGTCGGCGGAAAGTCAGGATCGTCTGGTCAAGAACCCGTTGCGGATTCTCGATAGCAAAGAGGCGCAGGATCGCCCGATTGCCGATAGCGCGCCGGATATCGACGCCTTCATGTCGCTGGAAGCGGGCAAATTCTTCGAAACCGTGACCAAGGGCTTGGACGCGGCGGGCGTGCAATGGACGCGCATGGCGCGGCTGGTGCGCGGGCTGGATTATTATCGCCACACCGCGTTCGAATTTGTGACGGACCGCTTGGGCGCGCAAGGCACGGTGCTGGGCGGCGGGCGTTATGATGGGCTGATCGAGGCGCTGGGTGGTTCGCATACCCCGGCGGTCGGCTGGGCGGCCGGGATTGAACGGCTAGCGATGCTGATGGATGCGCCTGCGTCAGAAACGCTGGATGTCGCGATTGTGCCAATGGGCGAAGCGGCGGAACGCGCTGCCTTTGGCCTGTTGGCGGATGTGCGCCGCGCGGGCCTGCGCAGCGAAATGGGCTGGCGCGGCAATATGAAAAAGCGGATGCAGCGCGCGGCGGCCGCGGGCGCGCGTTTTGTCGTGATTCTGGGCGATGAGGAATTGGCGCAGGGCGTGGCGATGGTGAAGGACATGGCGACCGGCGAACAACATGCGGTCGCGATGGACGTGCTGGTGGACGCGGTTTCGGTACGATGATCATCCGCCCCAATCTTGCCTTTCATGCCCTTCTGTCTCGTCACCCTGAACTTGTTTCAGGGTCTGTGCGTGCGCGTGTGGGGATGCTGAAACAAGTTCAGCATGACGAAATGAGGGGGATGTCGGGCGCGGTTGGGCTGGGGATGTCTGATATGAGGATTTCCATCCGATGATCTCGATTCCGGCTGACCGCATCGCCGCCATTCGGGCGCGGCGCGATGAGATGCAGGCGCAAATGGCGACGGGCGATTTGCCTGCCGACCGCTTTGTCGCGATCTCCAAGGAATATGCCGAGATCGAACCTGTCGCCCAGGCGGCGGAACAGGTGCAGTTGCTGCGCGATGAGGTTGCCGGGCTGGAGGCGATCCTCGCTGACCCGGACAGCGATGCCGAGATGCGCGACATGGCGCGGGATGAATTGGAGGCGCTTAAAGTCCAATTGCCCGAGGCCGACCGGGCGCTGGCGCTCAAATTGCTGCCGCGCGATGCGGCGGATGAACGTCCGGCGATGCTGGAAATCCGCGCAGGGACGGGCGGGGACGAGGCGGCGCTGTTTGCTGGCGATTTATTCCGCATGTATGCGCGTTTTGCCGAAAATCAGGGCTGGAAGGTGGAAATCATCTCCGCCTCACCCGCGGATATGGGGGGCTATAAGGAAGTGATCGCCTCGGTGAACGGGCAGGGCGTGTTTGCCAAGCTCAAGTTCGAAAGCGGGGTCCATCGCGTCCAGCGCGTGCCGGTGACCGAATCGGGCGGGCGGATCCATACCTCTGCCGCGACCGTGGCCGTGCTGCCCGAGGCCGAGGATGTCGATGTGCAGATCGACGACAAGGACCTGCGGATCGATGTGTTTCGGTCGTCCGGCCCGGGCGGTCAGTCGGTCAACACCACCGATAGCGCCGTGCGCATCACCCATTTGCCCTCCGGTCTTGTCGTCATCCAGCAGGATGAAAAGTCGCAGCACAAGAACAAGGCCAAGGCGATGAAGGTCCTGCGCACCCGGCTCTATGAGCTGGAGCGCGAGCGGCTGGCGAGTGCGCGGGCGGGAGAGCGCAAGTCGATGGTCGGTTCGGGCGACCGTTCGGAACGCATCCGCACCTATAATTTCCCGCAAGGCCGGGTGACGGATCACCGCATCAACCTGACGCTGCATCGCCTGCCGGAAATTCTCGAAGGCCAGATGGACGAACTGATCGGCGCGCTGATTGCCGAGGATGAAGCGAGCCGCCTCGCCAATCTCCATGATGCTGGCTGATCGCCTGCGTCAAGCGACGGACCAATTGGCGGGGGTGAGCGATACGCCCCGGCTGGATGCGGAATTATTGCTGGCCCATGCGCTGGAAATCAGCCGGGACGCGCTCTTACTCGGTGCGGCGAACGGCAGGCGGGTGCCGGAGGCATTTGAGGGACTGATCGCACGGCGGCTGGCGCATGAGCCGATCGCCTATATTCTCGGCGAGCGCGATTTCTGGACATTGAGCCTGAATGTCGGTCCCGGCGTCCTTATTCCCCGTCCGGATAGCGAGACGTTGATCGAGGCGGCAATTGCGTTTTTCAAGGACAGGCAGACGTCACCCAGATCGATTCTCGACCTTGGCACCGGGTCGGGGGCGTTGTTACTGGCGGCGCTTGATCATTGGCGACAGGCATTCGGGCTGGGGATCGATCAGTCCGAGGTGGCCCTTGGCTATGCGCGGTCCAATGCGGTGCGCAATAATATGGCGGATCGGGTCGAGTTTCGTCTTGGCAATTGGTGCGAGGGTGTGGAGCATCGGTTCGACTTGATCCTGTGCAACCCGCCCTATGTTGAAAGCGATGCGGTGCTATCGCCACAGGTCCACGCATTCGAGCCTGCCAGCGCATTGTTCGCGGGGCCGGACGGGCTGGATGATTATCGCATGCTGATCCCGCAATTATCCGCGCGGTTGAACGATGGCGGCGCGGCGGTGCTGGAAATCGGAGCGGGTCAGGCGGCAGATGTGACGGCGATTGCGCAGGCGGCGGGTTTTGAGGTGCAGGCGCGCAAGGATCTGGCGGGCCATGATCGCGCCCTCGTCCTGTCGCCTGTCCTTTTTTCTTGCAAAGATCGTGTAATTGGCTAAGCCACAGGCTCATCGGGGCGTCGATCAGAAAATTTGATCTTAGTTGACCCGTTATGGTGTGACCAGCCCGGCCATTCGCGATAGCTGTAATGGACCTTAAAGCAGGCGCAAGCCCGTTAAAACCGGGCATACCCCAGTTCGGCCGGATATTCGGTACTTTGGAAAGTCTGACGTGATCAACAATCGCCAGAATAATAACAACAACAATCGTCGTCGTAATCGTAGCGGACCTCGCCCTCAGGGCGGCGGCGGTGGTGGCAGCCATCGTCCGGAACAGGGCAATCGCATCGACAATCGCGCGCGCGGCAATGCGCCGCAGCTGCTCGAAAAATACAAGAATCTTGCGCGTGACGCCCAGATGCAGGGCGACCGGGTGATGACGGAATATTATCTCCAGTTTGCGGATCATTATTTCCGCGTGCTGGCCGATAATCGCGCCCGTTTTGAAGAGCAGCAGGCCCAACGCACACAGCGCCAGGACATGCCCGCCGAAGTCGAAGGCGTGGCCATGGGGGTTGAAGGCGAACCGATCAACCTGTCGATGGGCCATCAGCAATCATCCGATGATGATGACGGTGAGTCTGCCGATGACGGCATGATGTCGGGTGATGATCGCCCGCGCGACAATCGCCAGCGTGACGATCGTCCCCGTGACGATCGCCAGCGCGATCAGCGTCCGCGTGACGACCGTCCCCGTGATGATCGCCCCCGTGAAGATCGCCCGCGCGCGCAACGTCCGCGTCAGGATGAACGCGACATGGGTGACGCACAGGCCGAACCTTTCGCACCCGCGCCGCGCCCTGCTGCTGCCCCACGTCCGGCAGCGCGTCCTGCGCCCCGTGCGACAGCGCGTGCCGTGCGTCCGGTGGAAGTTGATGAAGCGCCCGCTCGGATCGACATGGCGGCATTGCCCCCGGCGATTAACGATGCGGTGGAACCGACCGGTGGCGAGGATGCGCCTGCACCGCGTCGTCGCGGTCGTCCGCGTCGGGTTGTCAGCGAAGTGGGCGGGGACGTCTGATCGCCGCCTGACACCAATGCAGATGGCATGATAAATGAGCCAGCGATCGACCCTGATCGCTGGCTCGTTTTGTTTTAGACGATCAACTTGAGGCCAAGGCCCGACAGGCCGCAGATCGTCAACACGGTGACGACCCCGGTCTTACGCCAGAACAACAGCACCCCGGCGAGCAGGGCAAGGCCGAGCGCGGCCATATCCAGCGACGACAATTTCGGCACGGCCATGTGCAGCGGGCCGATGGCGATTTTTGTCTCTTGCGCGAACAGCACATGGAGCGCGAACCATAAGGCGAGATTGGCGATCACCCCGACGACGGCGGCGGTGACGGCGGCAAGGCCGCCTTGCAGCCGCCGCGCATGTTCGAGCCGCTCCATCCAAGGCGCGAAGGTGAATATCCACATGAAACACGGCGCGAACGTTACCCATGTCGTGATGGTCGCGCCCAACACTCCGGCCAGCAGTGGCGAAAACGGGTCGGGCGCGCGCCATGCGGCGAGAAAGCCGACGAACTGCGTCACCATGATCAGCGGGCCGGGCGTCGTTTCCGCCAGCCCAAGGCCGTCGCCCATTTCGCCGGGCGCCAGCCATTGCCAATGCTGGACGGCCTCCTGCGCCATATAGGCAAGGACCGCATAGGCCCCGCCAAAGGTCATGACCGCAAGCTTGCTGAAGAAGCCGGCGATCTGGAACAGCACATGATCCGGGCCGAGCCATAACAGGATCGCGACAACCGGGGTCGCCCAAATGACCAGCCACAATGCAATCGTGCGCCATGTCGTCGTCCATAATGAAATGGCGGGCGTGAGAGTGGGCGTTTCCGGCGCATGGACGTGCAAGAGGCTGGGCCGCCATGACGTCACGAATATGCCGATGGCGCCCGCGCCCAAGACGATCAACGGAAAGGGCAGGTTGAAAATGAACAGCCCGATAAAGGCCGCCACCGCAAGCCAGCGGCTGAACCCGGTTTTAAGCGCGCGTCCGGCCATGCGGGTCAAAGCCTGCACCACCAGCGCCAGCACCGCCGCCTTGATACCCAGGAACAGCGCCGAAAACCAATGCGCGCCCGATACAGCGACATATAGCAGCGACAATGCCAGCATCACCAACGCGCCGGGCAGGACAAACAACATCCCCGCCGCCAGCCCACCGCGCGCGCCATGCAATTTCCACCCGATCCATGTCGCGAGTTGCTGCGCCTCCGGCCCCGGCAGGAGGTGGCAGAAATTGAGCGCGCGCAGATATTGCCCCTCATCGACCCAGCGACGATCATCGACAATTTCGCGGTGCATCAGGGCGATTTGCCCGGCAGGCCCGCCGAAGCTGAGGCAGCCGATGCGCGCAAAGACGCGGATCAGTTCGCGCAAAGTTGGAGTGGGAACAGGTTCGGAATTCATGCAACACCCCATATCATGCGCCGGACCATATCGCCCGCGCGCATAGAATAGAGCAACGCTTGGGCGGGGTGCCTGACCGGGAGGCTGCCTGATCCCGGTCCGACTTTTTTGCCGCCAAACTGCATGTCCGTCAATATCTCTGGCCCGCAGCTTGATCTTGTAAAGGCCAAGGGTCTATCCCTTGTGCATGACAGATTTTATTGCCCGCTTGCCCAGCCTGATCCAGCCCGATCGCGGACAGCCCGCCACCCGGCTTCATATCATCGACAAGGCCGGATTCGACCAATGGCTGGCCGGGGCGTCAGATATGCAGCGCAGCCTTGCGCGGGCGGTGGATTTCAAGGGCAAGGATGGGCAGATGCTGATCCTGCCCGGCGAACAATCGGACCAGATTGTCGCGGTGCTGGGGGTGGAAAATGCGGCGAAGCTTGGCTGTTGGAGCCTTGCTAAGCCGGTGGCTGCTTTGCCCGAAGGTGTCTATCGACTGGCCGAAGGCGTAACCATTGGCGATGCGATGCTGGGCTGGCTGCTCGGCCAATATCGGTTTGATCGCTATCGCAAGCCCGGCGATCCGCCGAAAGAACGGGTATTGCTGACCCCCGAACCGGCGAAGATCGAGGCGCAATTGGGTTTGGCGCGGGCGGTGGCCAAGGTGCGCGATCTGGTGAATACGCCGGCTCAGGACATGGGGCCGGCGATGCTGGAAAAGGCAGCGGAGACACTCGCGACCGCATTCGGTGCGAGCCTTGTCGTGACGCGCGGCGATGCGTTGACGCAGGAATATCCGATGGTAGCCGCCGTGGGTCGGGCGGCGGCTGCGGTGCATGCGCCGCGCATGATCGAATTGTGCTGGGGCGATCCGGCGCATCCGGTGGTGGCGATCATCGGCAAGGGCGTGTGCTTTGATTCCGGCGGGTTGGACATCAAGCCCAGTTCGGCGATGCGCTTGATGAAAAAGGACATGGGCGGCGCGGCCCATGCGCTCGCGCTCGCAGAGTTGATCATGGCCAATCGCCTGCCGGTGCGGTTGCTCCTCTTGGTGCCAGCGGTTGAAAATGCGGTGTCGGGCAATGCGATGCGCCCCGGCGATGTGTTGACCAGCCGCAAGGGCCTGACGGTCGAGATCGGCAATACCGATGCCGAGGGGCGATTGGTGCTGGCCGATGCGTTGACCCGGGCTGGCGAATTGGCGGCGCGGCTGGTGATTGATTTCGCGACCCTGACCGGCGCGGCGCGAGTGGCGCTTGGTCCCGATTTGCCCGCGATGTTCGCCAATGACGATGAGTTGGCGGGGCAGTTGGCGGCGGTGGGGTTGGAAGTGGACGATCCGGTCTGGCGGCTGCCGTTGCACAAACCCTATGCGACGATGATCAAATCCGACATCGCCGATATCAACAATGCGGGCGAGGGCGGCATGGCGGGGGCGATCACGGCGGCGCTGTTTCTCGAAAAATTCGTGGGCGAGGGCGTTTTATGGGCGCATCTCGATACATTCGCATGGCGTAGCACGGCCAAGCCGGGCCGGCCCAAGGGCGGCGATGCGCTAGGTTTGCGGGCGGTCTGGCGGATGTTGCAGGGGCAGTTCGGGGCGAATGCCCCCTGATCGCCTGATTCACTGGCCCATCCCCCTTTCCCTTATCGCGCAGTTTCCGCTATGGGCCGGGGCATATGCGGGCGGCATGCGCCCTTGATTGGAAAGACTTTGCTGTGAAGACCCTTTTTGCCCGTTTCGCCGTGCATCTTGATGCGGTGCTCGATCAACTCGAAGCGGAGGGTGCATTGCCCGCCGGGCTGAAGCGTGCGGCCATCACGGTGGAACCACCGCGCGATGCGACGCATGGCGATATGTCGACCAATGCGGCAATGGTGCTGGCCAAGGGCGCAGGCACGAATCCGCGCGCTTTGGCGGCGCTGATCGGCCCGAAGCTGGAGGCGCTGGATGGCGTCGTGGCGGTCGAGATTGCCGGGCCGGGCTTTATCAACTGGCGCTTGTCGGATGGCGTCTGGCGGGATGAGCTGGCGCTGGTGCAGCGTCTGGCCAATGAATATGGGCGTTCGGCTGTCGGCGCAGGTCGTCGGGCCAATGTCGAATATGTGTCCGCCAACCCGACGGGGCCGATGCACATGGGCCATTGTCGTGGCGCGGTGGTCGGTGATGCGCTGGCCAATCTGTTGGCCTATGCGAGCTTTCAGGTCACGCGCGAATATTATGTCAATGATGCGGGCGGGCAGGTCGATGTCCTCGCCCGCTCAGCGCATTTGCGCTATCGCGAGGCATTGGGCGAAGAGATCGATGCGATCCCGGAAGGCCTGTATCCGGGTGAATATCTGATCCCGGTCGGCCAGCATCTGGCGACCGAATATGGCACCAAATTCGTGGGCCGTCCGGACAGCGAATGGCTGATCCTGTTCCGTGAAACAGCGGTGGCGATGATGATGGAGATGATCCGCGCTGATCTGGCGCTGCTCGGCATCCATCATGATGTGTTTACCTCGGAAGCGACGATCCAGCGCGAAAAGCTGCCAGAAGCGGCGGAACGCTGGCTGCGCGTCAACGATCTTGTCTATGATGGTGTGCTGGAGGCCCCGAAAGGCGAAACCCCGGAAGATTGGGAGCCGGTCGAACTGCCCTTGTTCCGTTCTACCAAATTCGGCGACGATCAGGATCGCCCGATCNNCGAACGGCGCATGGACCTATTTCGGCGCGGACATGGCCTATCATTTCCAAAAGGCGCAACATGCCGATCTGTTGATCGACATCTGGGGCGCCGATCATGCGGGGACCGTAGCCCGGATCAAGGCGGCCGTGGCCGCGTTGACCGAGGGCAAGGTACCGCTGGAGGTTAAGTTGGTCCAGATGGTGCGCCTGTTGCGCGACGGCGAACCGGTGAAAATGTCCAAGCGCGCGGGCAATTTCGTGACATTGGCCGATGTGGTGCGCGAGGTCGGCAAGGATGTCGTCCGTTTCACGATGCTGACCCGCAAGTCCGATGCCCAGATGGATTTCGATTTTGCCAAGGTGGTCGAGGCCTCGAAGGACAATCCGGTATTCTATGTGCAATATGCCCATGCGCGGATTGCCTCACTCAAGCGCAAGGCCGCTGCGGAAGGCATGGATGTGACCGGCAAGGCCGATCTCGCCCGGCTGGACTCGGAAGACCTGCAATTGGTGCGCCAGATCGCCCAATTCCCGCGCATGATCGAAGCGGCGGCGGCGAGTCAGGAGCCGCATCGCGTCGCCTTCTATCTTTATGATTTGGCAAGCGCCTTCCATGCCCATTGGAATTTGGGTAATGATCGCCCGGAACGGCGCTATCTGTTGGCGAACGATGTCGAAACCACGCGGGCGCGTCTGGCCTTGGCCGATGCGGCGGCGCAGATTATCCGTAACGGCCTTGCGATCATGGGGGTCGAGGCGGCACTGGAGATGTAATGATGTCGGATGAGACTGTTATGGGCTCTGGCATAGGCTCTGGCGCGCAGGACGAAGATCGGCTGCCTTGGCTCGAAGCCGTGGACGACGAGGACGCCGCCGAGGGGATTTCGGTCGCGCGCCTGTTCGCGGTGGTGGTCGTGGCGCTGGCCGTAATCGGGTTGGTGATCGGCGGCATCTTCTGGCTGCGGGAGCGTCATACGGTCGCCAGTGGCGATGGCGAGCTGATTGCGGCGGCCCCCGGCGATTACAAGGTGCGCCCGGACGATCCCGGCGGGATGAAGGTCGAAGGCACGGGCGATGTCGCCTATAATGTATCGGAAGGCGGCGAGGCGGCGGGGTCGATCAATTTCGACAATCAGCCAGAGGCCCCGGTGCAAATGACGCAGGAAATGGTGCCTGCGCCTGCAAAGAAATTGGCAACGGCCCCCGCGCAGGCGGTGACGGCCAATGTCGCCAATGGATCGAAATTGCCGGTGACGACGCGCAAGCCGGTAGTAGCGGTAGCCAGAGCTTCTGCGTCGGATGCAGTGGCCGCTGGGGCGGGCGTGATCCAGCTTGGCGCCTTCAGCACCACCGATGCCGCCGACAAGGCATGGAACAGCCTTACCAGCCGTCATCCGCCGTTGAAGGCGATGGCCAAGCAGGTGGTGCCGGCAACCGTGAATGGCGCGAGCGTCTATCGCCTGCGCGCCAGTGCGGGGGCAGAGGCTGTCGCGATGTGCGCGGCGCTGAAAGCGGTTGGCGCCAGTTGCAATGTCGTGAACTGAATTTTGTGTTCATCGCCATTGAACATGTGCGGGTGGATTTATCGCCTGCCGCTTAGTTGCTGCTTGGGAATTTGGGAGTTTGTATGCGCATCACGATGATTGGCTCGGGCTATGTCGGCCTTGTTTCCGGGGCTTGCTTTGCCGATTTCGGTCATGACGTCATTTGCGTGGATAAGGACGAAGGCAAGATCGAGGCCCTGTTGCAGGGGCGCATGCCCATCTTTGAACCGGGCCTTGATCAGCTAGTGGCCAAGAATGTGGCCGCCGGGCGGTTGCGTTTCACCACCGGCCTTGCCGAAGCAGTGCAGGATGCGGATGCGGTGTTCATTGCGGTGGGCACGCCGTCCCGGCGCGGCGATGGCCATGCGGATTTGCGCTATGTCCATGCGGCTGCGGAGGAGGTGGGGCGCGCGCTCAATCACTTTACGGTCATCGTCAACAAGTCGACCGTGCCGGTCGGCACCGGCGATGCGGTCGAGCGGATTATCCGTACCGCCAATCCGGATGCCGATTTCGCCGTGGTGTCGAACCCGGAATTCCTGCGTGAGGGTGCGGCGATCGATGATTTCAAACATCCCGACCGGATCGTGATCGGCGGCGAAGATGCGCGCGCGCTCGACGTGATGCGCGCGATTTATCGCCCGCTCTATCTCAACAAATCGCCGGTAGTGGAAATGAGCCGTCGGGCGGCGGAATTGACCAAATATGCCGGTAATGCGTTCCTTGCGACCAAGATCACCTTTATCAACGAGATCGCCGATCTGTGTGAAAAGGTCGGGGCGGATGTGCAGGATGTGGCGCGCGGCATTGGTCTCGACAATCGGATCGGGTCTAAGTTTCTCCACGCAGGGCCGGGCTATGGCGGCAGTTGTTTCCCCAAGGATACCTTGGCGCTGTTGAAGACGGCGCAGGATTTCGAAGCGCCGCAGCGGATCGTCGAGGCTGTGGTGGCCGTCAACGACAATCGCAAGCGGGCGATGGGCCGCAAGGTCATTGCCGCCATGGGGGGCGATGTGCGCGGCAAGACGGTCGCCATATTGGGTTTGACGTTCAAGCCCAATACCGATGACATGCGCGACAGCCCGGCCATTGCTATTATCCAGACGCTGCAAGATGCGGGCGCGCAGATTCGCGCTTTTGATCCGGAAGGCATGGACCAAGCGAAGCTGGTCCTCGATCATATCGACTATTGCGCCAATGCCTATGAGGCGATGGACGGAGCCGATGCCTTGGTGATCGTGACCGAATGGGATGCGTTCCGCGCGCTTGACCTGGATCGTGCCGCTGGGCTGCTGCGCCAATCGTTGATGGTGGACCTGCGCAATATCTATCCGCGCAATCTGGTGGAAAAGGCTGGATTTACCTATCACGCCATCGGGCGCTGAGTTTGTCTTAACCAGATTGTCGCTGGTTTAACCTGCTGTTTACCTCATGCTGCTATCGCTCGATCACCAGTGCCGTTGCGCGCGATCGAGTTCCAGTAGTTTTCTGCGTTTGTTGATGCCTCCTTTTCAGGTTGGGCCTTATGAACGTTGTCCGAAGACTGTTTGCATGCACGCGCGGTAATGTCCTTGCCCTGACGGCCTTTGCCATGCCTTTGCTGGTGGGGGCGGCGGGGATGGGCGTCGATACCGCGCAATGGTATTATTGGCGGCGCGAGATGCAATTTGCTGCCGATCAGGCTGCATTGGCGGGGGCATATGCCCTGTCTCAGGACAAGGACTGGCAGACGCGCGTCTCCACGCAATTCGAGAATAACCGCGAAGTGGCGAGCTTTGCCACGATCGCCTCCAGCCAGCTTTCAAATTTCGGCACCGGCACCAATAATGCGGTGAGCGTTGTGCTGCATGGGACAAAGTCGCTGCCCTTCAGTGGTATGTTTCTTAAGCGCGGGGTCACGGTCAGCGTGGCCGCGCAGGCAGCCTTTCGCAATGGCGCGGACTGGAGCAGCTGCATGGTGGCGACCAATGCCAGTGAATCGGGGGCGATTACGGTTATCGGCAATGCCAATCTGAACCTTGGTTGCGGCATGGCGGCGCTGTCGACTTCCAGCAGCGCCATTGTCATTTCAGGTACGGCCGATATTTCCGCGACATCGATCATTTCAGCAGGCGGCATCGATACGGGCGGAAGTGCTGATTTCGGCGAGGCCATTGTTGCAGAAAATGTTGGCGGCCTTAACGATCCGTTCGCCGGGCTGACGCCGCCCGATAATCCGACCCCGCGTTCATATAAATGTTCCGGCACAGGCCCTAAAGCCACGGCCTTGCTGCAACCCGGCACCTATACGGGCCTTGAAACCCAGTGCAACACGACCTTTGCATCAGGGGTTTATGTGCTTGATGGCGGCAGTTTCACCATCCGGTCGCAAGATATCGTCACCGGGTCTGGGGTGATGTTCGTATTGAAAAACGGGGCGACCATCAATTGGAATGGCGGCGCGGCGGTGACGCTCACAGCTCCAACCGCCGCCCAATTGCCCGTCATGGGCATTAGCGATCCCCGGCTTGCCGGGATGTTGATCTTTGAAGATCCATCCACGAACAGTGGTAATGACAATCATTCGGTGATCAACGGCAACGCCTCTACCGTGATCAATGGCGCTATCTACATGCCGAACACGACATTATCGTTTAGCGGCACCTCTCGCCCGACTAGCCAGTGCCTGATGATGGTGGCGGACAAGCTGGATATTGGCGGCACGACCTCGATGAGCAACTTCTGTCCGACTGGACAGCATTTGCAAGGCAGCGTCGGGTCCACGACCGGCTATGTGCGGTTGGTGGCCTGATCGATGACAGCGCATTTCCTCCGACTTCTCCGAGATGATCGCGGCACCTCGCTGATCGAATTGGCGATCGTGGCGCCAGTGCTGGCCGGGTTGATGCTTGGCATGGTCGATGTCAGCCTGTTGGTGCAACGTCGGCTGGCGATGCAAGAGGCGACCGCCCAACTGGCCAATATTGCCGCTTCGACACCGCCAACCGCCTTGACCCTCGCCGGGTTACAGACGGCGGGTGCGCGGTTGGCGCATGTGCCGGAGGATCAGATTACCCTTGCGCTCGGCATCCGGTGCAATAACGGACCGATTCAGCCATTAGGTGCCGTTTGCGATCTGGGCCAGCAAAGTTCAAATATGCTGACGATCCGATTGCAGGATCAATTTGGTCCCGGCAATGGCGGGATCGGTTTTTTACGCGGCGTCCATTTCGACATTGCCCGTGAAGTGCAGATCGGCTGACATGCAGCAAGTCTTCACCCGATTGGCGGCGGATCGACGCGGGGCTTCGGCGGTCGAATTTGCCATTGCGGCCCCCATAATGTTGGGGCTGTTCTTTGCGATATTGCAGTTCGGGTTGGTGCTCCAGTCGCGCGGCGCGTTGCGCTCGGCGGTGGCGGATGTCGCACGCAACGCCTCGGTCGAATTTCTCAACGCCTCCGCTGCCCCGCTTTCTGGCGATCAGATTGCTGGCCTTGTCCGCAGTCGGGTGACGGCATCGCCTTATCTGCTGAAGGGCGATAATCTGGATGTCACAGTGACACCAGAAGCCGTCGCGGCCATTCCGGGGACGGTCGAATTCAATGTGGTCGCCCGTTATAATGTGCCGATCAGCCTGCCGTTCCTGAATGTCGGCGCGATGGCGGTATCGGTCGATCAGCATATCTTCATGGATGATCCGACGGTTTGAACGGTTTTGCGGATGGCCATGCCCATTGGTCAACCGGTGAGCGCACCCCCTAGGGCCATGACCCTAAGTGATAAAATCGATTACTGTAAGAATGCAAACCCGTTAGGCGCGGCACCTTCAGAGAGATAATTACATCTTCAGTCTGGCATCATCAGGCCATTACTTGAGGAGAGCATCAACATGAAAATCTGCAATCTTGCCCTTGTCGCATTGATGGCGGCAGCATCTCCAATGGCGCTGTCCGGCACTGCGCTGGCAGAGACCGCCGGGTCGTCTTCGGCAGTTGCCAAGGAATTCTGGCCCAAGAACCTCGATCTTGCAGCACTGCGTCAAAACGAGGCGCAATCCAATCCTTATGGCGCCGATTTCAATTATGCGCAGGCATTCGCCACGCTCGATCTTGATGCGGTCAAGGCGGATATCCGCAAGACGCTCACCACTTCGCAGCCTTGGTGGCCGGCTGATTATGGGCATTATGGCCCCTTCTTTATCCGCATGGCCTGGCATAGCGCGGGCACCTATCGCACCGGCGACGGTCGTGGCGGTTCGGACGGCGGCGAGCAGCGGTTCGAGCCGCTCAATTCATGGCCAGATAATGTCAGCCTCGACAAAGCGCGTCGCCTCGTATGGCCGATCAAGCAGAAATATGGCCGCAAGCTGTCATGGGGCGACCTGATGGTGCTGGCGGGCAATGTTGCGATGGAAGACATGGGCTTCAAGACCTTGGGCTTTGCCGGTGGGCGCATCGATGCATGGCAACCCGATCTCGTATTCTGGGGTCCAGAGGCCAAGATGCTGGCGGATCATCGCCGCGATGAAAAGGGCAATCTCAAGGGGCCGCTGGCAGCGACGCAGATGGGCCTGATTTACGTTAATCCCGAAGGGCCGGGCGGCAATCCCGATCCTTTGGCTGCGGCTGCGGACATCCGCCGCGCCTTTGGCGCGATGGCCATGACCGACGAAGAGACGGTGGCGTTGATCGCGGGCGGCCATACGTTCGGCAAGGCGCATGGCGCACACAAGCCGGAGGAATGCGTTGCCGGTGATCCGGGCGTCTCTCCGATCGAACAGCAGGGCCTTGGCTGGGTGAACAAATGTGGCAAGGGCCATTCAGAAGATAGCGTGTCCAGCGGGCTTGAAGGCGCATGGACCTCCAATCCGATTGCCTTCACCACGCAATATCTCGATAATCTCTATGGCTTTGAATGGGTGAAGTCCAAGAGCCCGGCGGGCGCGACCCAATGGGTGCCGAAAGACCCGGCCGCCGCCAATCTGGTGCCGGATGCGCATCGCCCCGATGTCCGTCACGCGCCGATCATGTTCACCACCGACATTGCATTGCGCGAAGACCCGGGTTTTCGCAAGATTACCCAGCGCTGGCAGAAAAACCCTCAGGCGTTCGCGGATGCCTTTGCGCGTGCATGGTTCAAGCTGACGCATCGCGACATGGGTCCGCAGGCGCGCTATCTTGGCAAGGATGTGCCGAGCGTGACTCTGACGTGGCAGGACCCATTGCCCAAGGCGGATTATGCGATGATCGACACGGCCGATGTCGCGCAGCTTAAGGTTGAAATCGCGGGTGCGGGCCTTGGCACGGCGGAGCTGGTGCGTACGGCATGGGCTGCTGCCTCAACATTCCGCGCGACCGACATGCGCGGTGGAGCAAATGGCGCACGCCTGCGGCTTGATCCGCAAAAGAATTGGGCGGTTAACGACCCGACGGAACTTAATAAGGTTCTGGCCCGGTTGGATGCGATCCGCACCAAATTCAATAAGGGCGCTGCGGGCGGCAAAAAAGTCTCGATGGCCGATCTCATCGTGCTGGGCGGCAATGTGGCGATCGAACAATCGGCCAAGGCGGCAGGGCAGGATGTGACACTGCCCTTCACCCCGGGCAGGGTCGATGCGACGCAGGCGCAGACCGATGTTGCATCGTTCAACCATCTTCAGCCCAAGGCTGATGGGTTCCGCAATTATTATGCGGCCAATGCCGATTTCGGTCCGGTGGAGGCCCTGATCGACAAGGCGGATATGCTGAACCTGACGGTGAAGGAAATGACTGTGCTCGTCGGCGGCATGCGGGCGCTGGGCGCCAATGCGGGTAATGCCAATGCGGGCGTCTTTACGAGCCGTCCGGGCATGCTGACCAATGATTTCTTCGTCAACCTTCTGTCGATGGATAATCAATGGTCGAAGTCGGCGGCTGTGCCGGGCATTTATGAGGGCAAGGACCGCGCCACCGGGGCTGCGAAATGGACGGCGACCCCGGTCGATCTGATCTTCGGATCGAACGCGGAACTGCGCGCGGTGGCGGAAGTATACGCCTCCGAAGATGCCAAGCAGATGTTTGTCAGCGACTTCGTGGCGGCGTGGAGCAAGGTGATGAACGCCGATCGCTTCTAATCCATCCCTTCACCCCAAGGGGACGACGGCAGGGTGTGCACCCTGCCGTCGAGCCTCGATGAGGTGTGCGTGGCGCGCAAATAGGACAGGACATATGACCGCACCTGTCGCTATCCTCTCCGCGCTTATTGTGCGCGCGTGCTTTCGCGGATGACCAGTGTTGGCTTCATCACCAAAGAGGGGGCGTCTGTGCCACCTATCCGGGCCAGCAGCTTGTCGATCATGGCGGCTGCCCCGCGCGCTATATCCTGCCGGACAGAGGTGAGTGGCGGTTGAACTCGCGCCGAAATTGGCAAATCATCAAAGCCAATGACGCAGACATCGTTCGGAATATGTTTGCCGTGCTGGTGCAGCCATTCCATTGCCGTGATGGCAATAAGGTCCGATGCCGCAAAAATTCCATCGAGATTGTCGCCGACTTTATCGAGATGCCGCGCAATTTCATCCTTCATCTCTTCGCGGGCAAAATGCACTGTCAGGCGCTGCAATTTGGCATCGCTGGCCGCGGCGGCGCGTTCGGCGCCGATAAAGCGTTGGGCCACTTCAATCGCCTGATCATTGCCCATGAGCGCGATCGAGCGCACGTCATTGGCCAACAGATGCTGGATGGCCATTTCGCCGCCGAGTATGTTGTCGCAGCCCACTGAACAGTGTTTCTGATTGTCGACATGGGCGCCCCATACGACCATCGGCTGGTAATAGGCCGCCACTTTCTCGATCTGCTCGAACTGGTCGGACTGGCCAATGACCAACAGGCCATCGCATTTATTAGTGTCGGCCAATTCAGCAAGCCAATTCGGGTTTTCCGAGGAATTGGCGCGGGTGATGGTAATGGCGTAGCCATGCTCGTTCAGGCTATCCATGAGATGATCGAGAAATGGCATGAAAAACGGATCGGACAAATGCTGATGCCGATCATGCCCGATTGGCACGACGATGCAGATCAGCCCCGTTCGCTTGATGGGAGCTTGTGCTGCGGCTGGCGCGTGCGCATTGTCCGCCTCCCCGTTCATATTTTCGCTTTCCCATTCGATATGCTGAGGGGGTGTTGGCTACTCAATGTTTGACGAATGATATGGACTAAATGTTCTGGTTCAAAGGGTTTGGTGATATATTCATTGACGCCCGCTGCCAGCGATTCTTCGCGTTCGGTCTGGGTCGCGCCGGCGGTCATGGCGATGACGGGCAGGTGGCATATATTTTTATCGCGCCGGATATGTTTCACCGTCTCATTGCCATCCATCACCGGCATCTGGATATCCATCAATATGATATCAAAATTGTGGTGAGGATCACGCAGCCGGTCCAACGCTTGCTGACCATCCGGGCAGCATTCCACAATAGCACCGGTCGCGCTCAAAATAACGTCGATCACATCGAGAATGAGGTCGCTGTCATCGACGGCGAGGATGCGCACGCCTTCCAGCGACGGCAAAATAGCATCGGTATCTGGCGCGGTCTCGATCACGGGTGGAGGCGACGCGACAGGGGGGAGGGTGAGATCAATTTCAACCCAGAATGTACTGCCGATCCCGACGGCACTTTCCAATCCGGCATGGCCTCCCATGAGCTGCGCCAATTCCTTGACGATCGCCAATCCAAGGCCCGTGCCATAATGCTGGCGCGTGTTGCTGTCGTCGACCTGACTGAACCGGCTGAAAAGCTTTGGTATGTCCTTCGGTGCAATGCCGATGCCCGTATCAATCACCTCGAAACGCACGCGGTGCTTGTCACTGCCCGTTGCATCGGGGAGGCTGACACGAATGCGGACCTCCCCTTGTTCGGTGAATTTGATGGCATTGCCGATCAGGTTGAACAGAATCTGGCGCAAACGCACGGGATCGCCGACATAATAACGCGCGAGCTTTGGCGGCAGCGGCTCCAGGATCAAGCGCAGCCCCTTCTCATCTGCGCTGATGCCCATGATCGAGACCAGACCTAACAGCTTGTGCCGCAGGTTGAATGTCTCAGGCGAGAGTTGAAGTTCGCGGGCTTCAAGCTTTGTGAAGTCGAGCACATCATTGATAAGGCTGAAAAGCATGTCTCCCGCCTTATTTAGCCTTATTAATTGATCGCGCGCCGTTTTATCCAATTTTGCGCTCTGAAGTATTCTTCCATATCCGATCAATGCAGCTAGCGGCGTTCGTAACTCATGGCTGATATTGGAAATAAATTGGCTCTTGGCATGGTTCGCATTTTCAGCTTCCAACTTGGCTTTTGCCAACTCACTCGTGCGTAATTTGATTTTATTTTCTAAGTCTTGTTTGCTCTCTTCAAGCTGTATTTTATATTCGTGCTGATCATGCACATCGGTGCACATGCCGATCCAAGAGATAATTTCGCCTTCGTTATTGTGCACGGGGGTGGTGCGTGAAATATTCCAACGCCATTGGCCAGACACATGGTGCAGACGAAATAGACCGATATCGGCTGGTAAGCCTGCCGCTACCGCGCTGTCCCATCGCGCCAACAAATCGTCGCGATCATCCGGGTGGATGGCATTTCGAAATCCCTCGCCACAGGCGTCTTCAAGTGACTGGCCCGTATAGCTGGACCAGCTGGGATCAATTTCTTCAAGCGCGCCTTGCGCATTGCTGGACCAAACAATTTGCGACGTGACGTCAATCAATGCCCGGAAACGCTCTTCGCTTTGGCTGAGTTCAAATTCCTTGGCCTTGCGGCTGGAGATGTCGAGATGGGCGCCATACATGAGCAGAGGCTTGCCATCGTCGCTCCAGCGGACGACCTTGCCGCGATCCAGCACCCACACCCAATGGCCAAGCTTGTGCTTCATTCTGGCCTCGACCTCATAAAAGGCGTCCTTGCCGGCAAAATGTTGCTCAAGTGCTTGTTGGGAGCGTTCAAGGTCCACGGGATGCGCGAGTGAGAGCCATGTCGTGATGGAGAGCGGGCGCAATTCATCCAGCGTGTAACCGACGATATCCGCCCAGCGTTCGTTAAAATCGGCCTCGCCCGTCTGGACGTTCCATTCCCATGTACCGACGTTGATGGCATCGACGACGAGCTGGTTTCGCTTATTCTGATCTCGGTCTTCGCAGCTCGCCACGGCAGGGCATCCTACGCTAAATTCATTGATGAGGTGGCAGAATTTGCCGCTCGTTCAATCTTGCTATCAAATAAAATTGGCTTTGTCTCCATTCGGTCGTTGGGCCATTTGCTTTGACACCGTTCTTTGGGTCCCGCAGAGATATGGACTGCATCAATCAACAATAACAGGATGAGGACCGGCACCGATATGATCGAACTTTATGGCTGCGGCAGCCCGAATGTGCGCAAGGTGGCGATCATGCTGGCCGAACTCGACCTACCCTATAGCCAGCATTATGTCGCTGTGCTGAACGGCGCCCAGTTCGAACCCGCGTTCCTTGCGTTGAACCCGCTTGGCCGCGTGCCGGTGCTGGTCGATCCGGAAGGCCCGGCACAAGGCGATCCGATCTTTGAATCCGGTGCGATCCTGATCTATTTGGCAGAGGCTTATGGCCGCCCGGACCTGTTGCCAGCCGGCGGTTCCGACCGCTATCAGGTGATGAAATGGCTGATGCTCCAGATGGGCAATATCGGGCCTATCTTTGGTCAGCATAACCATTTCCTGATCACTCCCGAACATGCCCAGAGCTATGCCGGGCAGCGTTATCGCGAACAGGCGGCCCGGTTGTATCGACTGCTGGATGCGGAATTGGCCAAACGCCCATGGCTCGCGGATTATGGCTATTCGATTGCTGACATCGCGACCTATCCTTGGGTGCTGTATTGCGAACGCCACGGTATGGATTGGGCCGAACTGCCGCATCTGCGCGCATGGATGGATCGGATCGAGGCGCGTCCGGCGGTGCAGGAAGCCGATCAGATGATGAAGAAGTTCGTCGCCGACGATGCCAGCCATATCGCCACTGCAACACAGGAAACATTCGACCGTTTCTTCTGGCGTCAAGCGACCGGCCCCAGCGTTGATTTATCGCCGATGAAAGTGTCCTGAGCCTGATGTGTCCGCAATGCGATCCCGCCAGCGCGGCGGGATCGCACGGATCAGATCCCGCCGCGCAGACGTTGGTCGCGCCGCCTTATTCGACGAATGGCGCAAGGACAGGCTTGACGCGCAGCGGCTCGGGAATGCGTTCCGGGCCGATGACGCGGTCGATCTGTTCATGCGCGTGGTAGATCCGACGCTCTTGATAATTAAGGACGATCGACTTGAACGCAGGCGATTCCGCCGACACCTGCACGCTTGGCAGATATGTCAGATCTTCATCGAGGATGAAGTTGAATGCTGCGATCTTTTCCTTCCACGCCTCGGGCAATTCTTTTTCGCCATGCGGCAATCCGAACCAGACAATATCAAAGCGGCTGGTGTTGATGCCGGTGGGCCAAAATAGCAGCAGCGGGAAGCCGTTGGAATAGACCGGGGTGGTGAGATTTGGGAAAGCGGTGAACGCCGTCACGAATTGCCGGGGGATCGGGCCGACGCTCGGAATGTCCGCAATCCCGCCCATGCCCATGCTGAAGCCGGTTTCCTCCGAAACATCTGCATTGGGCTGGAAGCCTTCATTCCACGGCAGGATATTGCGGGAATGACCATTTTTGAACAGCGACATCACCGTGCCATAATGATCCACGGCGCATTTCGGACCCGGCAGGCCCACGCTACCCCGATGCACCGAGACGAAGTGATAGTTTTCGGCAAAGGCGTCCATCAGGACTTTCCAGTTGCATTTCACGTCATAGCTGTAGCTCGCGATCAGGCTGAGATTGTCGATGTCGAATTGTGCCAACTGGGCGGGCAAGGCCCCGAGATATTGTTGCAGCGGCACTGCATCGGGTGAGGCATTGATAAAGATCCAGCCGCCCCAGGTTTCGCATTTCAGTTTCACAAGGCCGCGCTTCGATTTGTCCAGCCCATCGAAATCCCGGCTGTCGGGGACACCGAGCAAATCGCCGTTCAGATTATAGGTCCATGCATGATAGCCGCAGACCAGTCGTTTGCCGAGGCAGGTGCCCTGACGCTCCTGCACGATACAGCCGCCGCGATGCGAGCAGGTGTTGTAAAAGGCGTTGAACCCATTTTCCGTTCGCACGATGATGACCGGCATGCCGGGGACGCCGTCGAATGCGAGAAAGCTGCCGACTTCCGGAAACTGGTCCTTGTGTCCCGCATAGAGCCAGCTGCGCTGCCAGAGATATTGCAGTTCAAGCTGATAGAATTCTGGCGAGATATAACGCTCGGCAGAAAGGTCAGGCAGATGTGGAAACCCTTCCGGATAGCCTTTACGCGTCTTTTCATATTCAACGCGTTCTTTCAGATTTTCAATCGTTTCCATGACTTCAATCTCATCCCTGACTCTATGATCGATGCCGGATCAGCGGCGCATGACCGGTTGGCTTGGTGGCGCGGAAACTAGTGCGCGCAAGCGTGGCCAGTCTACCAACATTATGAATAGAAACGTACGGCGGGGGCGATTGTTTCAGGCGTTGGGCGCGCGGTGCTTGATCAGATTTTTGCCATGGGATATTGATCGCCACCCATGAATAATTTCCTGCCCGACCCCGATGCCAGCAAGCGGGACCTATATATTAGCCTGGCCGAATCGGCCGAGGCGATCACGGACGGTGAACGCGATGCCATCGCCAATATGGCCAATGTGGCGGCGCTGCTCTGGCAATTCGTGCCGCACCTCAATTGGGCAGGTTTTTACCGCGTCATCGAGGGCGAGCTGGTGCTCGGCCCCTTCATGGGCAAGCCAGCCTGCATCCGCATCGCCTTTGGCAGTGGTGTCTGCGGCACCGCTGCGGCGCGCGGCACGACGCAGCTTGTCCCAGATGTGCATGCGTTTCCGGGCCATATTGCGTGTGATTCCGAAAGCCGATCGGAACTGGTTGTGCCGGTGCTGCGCGAGGGCAAAGTGATCGCCGTCATTGATCTCGACAGCCCTATTCATGCCCGCTTCGACCTGGAGGATGCGGCGGGCGTGGAAGCGCTGGCGAGAGTCATCGCCAGCCGGATCTGATAGCCCTGAACTGAACTTCGCTACACTTCAGCAGCAATGCGACTGCGTGGTTACGGCTAGTGGCGACATCGTTTTCAGTAGGTTGCACCTTCTCGATTCCGGGGTCATGCTCCTCCGCTGATGAAGTTGTAGGGCATGAGTAAGGTCTGACAGGTCGATGGGCGCGCGCCAAGTCGGGCAGTCAGACGTGCTTTCGCCCGACAACCGCAATGCAGGGAAAGAACCGATGCGTACCGAAGGCAATATTGCGAATCTACTCAAAAGCGCCCGCCGTCATCGTCTAGGCGATCTGCTCTACCGCAGCGCGGTGCGCTCGCCGAACAAAACAGCCATTGTCTATGGCGATCTTCGACAAAGCTTCGCCGCGCTTGATGACGTCGTGAACAGAGTGGCGAACGCCTTGGCAGCGCGTGGCGTGGGCAAGGGCGATCATATTGCGATGCTGTCGCACAACAACCATGCGTTCGTCGTTGTGCGCTTTGCGCTTGCCCGGCTCGGCGCGGTGATGGTGCCGATCAACTTCATGCTGAATGCCGCTGAGGTCGCGTATATCCTCGACAATGCGGAGGCGTGCG
>DITW01000074.1 GCA_002422945.1 Sphingomonadales bacterium UBA6174
ATCTGCCGCGCAAGTTCAAAATCGCGGTGATCGCCTCCCAGGAAGATCGTGCCGCGATGCGCCTGCATGACATCGGTCTCGAACTGGTATTGCGCGATGGCGTGTTGGGCGCGCGTGTATTCGTCGGCGGCGGCATGGGCCGCANNACAACCGCTATGGCCGTCGCGATAATGCCTATAAGGCGCGGATCAAGATTCTGATCCATGAACTGGGCGCGGATGAATATCGCCGTCAGGTCGCGGAAGAATTCGCCCATGTGAAGACCTTGGGCATCGATCCGCCCTTGGCCGAACTGGAGCGCATTTCCGCCTATTTCGCGCCGCCTGCCTATGAACAGGGCTTAAGCGATGAGATCGACCGGTCCAACCCGGCATTTGCCCATTGGGTCGATCAGAACGTAAAGGCGCACAAGCAGCCGGGCTATGNNAGCCGGTCGGCGGCATTCCAGGCGATGCGTCCTCGGATCAGATCGACCTGATGGCGGATCTGGCCGAAAAATACGGTTTTGACGAACTGCGCGTGACCCATGCCCAGAATATCGTCCTGCCTTATGTCGCCAAGCGCGACCTGTTTGCCGTGTGGCAGGCGCTGGATGCGGCAGGCATTGCCAATGCCAATCTCGATCTCGTGACCGACATTATCGCCTGCCCGGGCCTTGATTATTGCTCGCTCGCCAATGCGCGGTCGATCCCNNAAGATTTCCGGCTGCATCAATGCCTGCGGGCATCACCATGCAGGCCACATCGGCATTCTCGGCGTCGACAAGAAGGGGGTCGAAAATTACCAGCTGACCCTCGGCGGCTCGGGCGCAGAAGATGTGTCGATCGGCAAGATCACCGGCCCCGGCTTTGATGAAGATGGAATCGTCGATGCAGTCGAACGCGCCGTCGAAAAATATCGCGCCGTCCGCGTGGAAGGCGAACGTTTTATCGATACCTATCGTCGGGTTGGCGCCGACAGCTTCAAGGAGGCGATCTATGGTTGATGTTATCCGTTTCCGCGATGATGCGGCCAATGACCAGCCCTTGGTGTCGGTCGATGCTTTGTCCGGCCAGACCAATGCCACTGCCGTGCGGTTAGAAAGCGATGAGGACGCCCGCGCGCTCCTCCCCTATCTCCATCAGCTTGCGCTGATCGAGGTCGCCTTCCCAACCTTCCGCGACGGTCGCGGCTATTCTGCCGCCCGTATCCTACGGGAAGCAGGCTTTACCGGCGAATTGCGCGCGCAAGGCGATGTGTTGGTCGATCAGATTCCGGCGATGCGTCGCTGCGGCTTTGATAGCTTCATCGCCAATGCGCCGGTGGATCGGGCGACGCTGGATAAGTCGCTCAATCTTTATGCGCATGTTTATCAGCCCGCCGCCGATGCGGCCTTGCCTGTCTGGAAATTGCGCCATGGCTGAACCGGCTCGGCTGGTTGACAAGATCGATGTCGCGCCGCGTTTCGACGCGGACGATGTCGCGCGCCTGAATGCGCGTTTCGAAGATACCGACACTGCCGACATGATCGCGGCGGTGCTGCGCGAGGGTCTGCTCGGTCGCGTCGCCGCCGTCTCGTCCTTTGGGGCGGAATCGGCGGTGCTGCTGCATTTGCTGGCACAGGCCGATCCCAGTGTGCCGGTGCTGTTCATCAATACCGGCAAGCATTTTCCGCAAACCCTCGACTATCGCGATCAACTGGTGGCGCAATTGCATCTGACCGGGCTGTATAATGTCGAGCCGGAAGCGGACGTGGTCACGGAAAAGGACGAAACGGGCTTGCGCTGGTCTTATGACCCGGATGGTTGCTGCGAGATCCGCAAGGTCTTGCCGCTGGAACGGGTGATGGCCGGGTTCGATGCGTCGATCACGGGCCGCAAGGGCTTCCAGTCCGCGACCCGCGCCGGGTTGCAATATTTCGAACTCGACGGCGGGCGGATCAAGTTCAACCCGCTGGCGCGTTGGGACAAGACCAAGATCGACGCCTATATGGCCGAACATCATCTGCCGCCGCATCCGTTGGTCGAGGCGGGCTATCCGTCGATCGGCTGCGCACCCTGCACCTCGCGCGTGCAACCGGGGGAAGACCCGCGTGCCGGACGCTGGCGCGGTTGGGACAAGGTCGAATGCGGTATCCACTCGGCTGTGCCGGTCGGTGCGGATGACGGGGATGAGCCGGTTTTTTGAATTTTTTGTTAGCCCCTCCAGCGGCGGCGCGCGTTCGCGCTTGCGGCGCTAAAGAGCCGTTGTATCCCCCTACATTCGTCATGCTGAACTTGTTTCAGCATCCATGCACGACCGTCCGGCTGGGATCCTGAAACAAGTTCAGGATGACGAAGTGGGTGGTGGGGATGGCGGCACGGTCCTTGGAAATTGCCGCCAACGGCGCGTAGCGCCGCAAGCGCGAACGCGCGCCCGAGCTTATTGCGAGGAAAGCCTAAGCGGGCGGATGCCCGCGCCCGGCGCTTGAGGGGCCAATCAAACAACGTTGAGCACGGCGTGATTCTGGTCTAGGGCAGGCCCATGACCGTTTATTTTCACGAAGAAGACCTGCCCGCAGGCGTGCTCGCCGATGGCCCGATTGCCATCGATACCGAAACCATGGGCCTGTTGACCCATCGCGATCGTTTGTGCGTCGTGCAGATCGCCGATGGCCGTGGGGATGAACATCTGGTCCGGTTCAATCCGGGCAGCGATTATGCCGCGCCGAATCTCAAGGCGGTGCTGGCCGATCCCGACCGGATCAAAATTTATCATTACGCCCGCTTCGATCTGGCAGCGATCAGCCATTATCTCGGCGTGAATGCCGCACCTGTTTATTGCACCAAGACCGCATCACGCCTTGTGCGCACCTATACCGACCGCCACGGCCTGAAAGATCTGGTGCGCGAATTGCTAGGCAAGGAAATTTCCAAGCAGCAGCAAAGCTCGGATTGGGGCGGCCATGTCCTGTCGGAGGCACAGCGCGACTATGCCGCGAGCGACGTCCGTTTCCTCCACCCGATGATGGCCGAATTGAACTTGCGCCTTGCCCGTGAGGGTCGCACCGAACTCGCACAGGCCTGTTTCGATTTCCTGCCCCATCGCGCGGCGCTTGATCTTGCGGGCTGGCCGGACGTCGACATCTTCGCCCATGTCTGAACCCATGCCTGCCCCTATGGCGAGCGTGCCGCAACTGCCCCAACGGCTTGTATGGGCCATGCCCCATAGCAGCCATGACCGGCTGATTGGCCGGATGCGCAAGTTGCTGCCCGCGGGTATCGCCATTTTGGGCGGGCTAATGATCTTTGCGCCGATCTTGGTGCAGAGCGATCTCAGCTTCGTGCTGAGCAAGGATCGGGTCGAAGTTGCGAAGGAACGGCTCCGCATCGCCGCCGCCACTTATCGTGGCGAAGACAGCAATGGTCGTGCGTTCGAACTGCGCGCCAATTCGGCGGTGCAGGCGTCATCGCGCGATCCGGTGGTCAAGCTCACCGGGTTGGCTGGCAAGATGGCGCTGAATAATACCACCGGCCATATCACCGCCAATCGTGGCCGATATGATATGGATGCAGAGCGCGTCGCGATTGATGGCCCGATGCATTATCGCTCGGAAGATGGCTATCGTCTCGATACCAGCAACGTCGATATCAGCCTGAAGGATCGCACGATCACCAGTGCCGGTCCGGTCACAGGCAATATTTCGATCGGCGATTTTGCCGCCGACCGCCTTCACGCCAATCTACCAACCCGCGTCGTGGTCCTTGAGGGCCGGGCCCGCCTCCATATCGTTCAGGGAGCCAAAAAATGACCGTTCGCCGCCCGAGCTTCGCCCTGCCCAGCCTCATCCTTGCGGCCTGTGCCGGTCTTGGCCTCACCGGCATATATGCGGTCCCCGCATTGTCGCAGGCGGCATCATCCGGCACGTCTGCGCTACGCGGCCATGATGGCAACGCCCCGATCGATGTCGAGTCGGATCGAATCGAAGTGCAGGACCGCGCCGACCGGGCGATTTTCATTGGCAATGTGCATGCCCGCCAAGGCGATATGACAATGGACTCCGCACGTTTGACCGTCGCTTATGCCAAAAATGCCAATGCGGCGGGCGGCGATGACATCAAGGTCCATCGCCTTGATGCAAGCGGCGGCGTGGTGTTGACCAGCCCCTCCGAAACCGCACGCGGACAATTGGCGATTTATGATGTCGATCAGCGGCTGATCACCATGATCGGCGGCGTCGTGCTGGTACAGGATGGCAATGTCATCCGTGGCGGACGACTCGTCATGAACCTTGATACCGGCCGCGCCGTTGTCGATGGTTCGGCAGTTGGCGGCAGCGGCTCCGCCGGGACAGGTGGTCGCGTGAGTGGCCGCTTCACCGTACCGCAGCGCAACAAAAACCCGTAATTACCCACTGCAAAGACGGGTAGCGGACGGATTCCGTCCATTTCCCCTCCGTATCCCCATCCATTAAGCCACAGAAAAAGCGTTATTTATGGCGCAAATAACGATTGCATTTTGTGCAATCGCGCTGGAGCGTTTCGAGGTTGCGATAAACGCACGCTAGATTACATATGCTGCATCGCACAATAAAAAGTGCGGTGCGTCTGGAGGCGCGTCCCTCCATCGAAGGAAACTAACGTGAAGTTGTTTGAACAAGCCGCTTTGGCTGCTGCTGCGACCGCTGCTCAGTTGCTGGTTGTCTCGACCCTCATCCTGGGCTGATCCACAAATCTAACCAGCTTGTCCCCGGGGCTTATGTCCCCGGGGATAGCTCTCCCGCTTGGGCGGGACATGAATTTCTAAAATCAGGTCCTAAAAAATCAGGCCTGGGGTGCCACCGCAATATTATCGATCAACCGCGCCTTGCCGATCCGGGCCGCTGCCAGCAACCGCGCCGGACGATCGAGCACATCCAACACATCGAGCGTGGCCGCATCCGCCAGCGCGAAATAATCCACCGCTGAAAATCCGGACGCCAACAATCCCTTCACCGCGCGTTCCAGCACCGTCGCGACCGGCTCGCCCGCTTCCAGCGCAGCCTTGGCCGCGCCAAGCGCCTGTGGAAGGGCGACCGCCTCTGCCCGCTCTGTCGCAGTCAGATAGGCATTGCGGGACGACAGCGCCAATCCATCCGCCTCGCGCACCGTCGGCACGCCCAGCACGTCCACCGCGATGTTGAGATCACGCGCCATGCGGCGAATCACCGCGAGCTGCTGATAATCCTTTTCCCCGAATAACGCGCAATTCGGGCGGACCTGATTGAACAATTTCGCAACCACCGTCGACACGCCATCGAAATGGCCGGGCCGCGATGCGCCGCAAAATCCTGCCGTCACACCGCCCACGCTGATCGTTGTCGCAAAGCCCGCTGGATACATCGTCTCCACGCTCGGCAGCCACAACAGGTCCACGCCTGCGGCACGCAGCTTGGCCGCGTCCTCTTCCTCCTGCCGGGGATAGGCGGCCAAGTCTTCATTCGGTCCGAATTGGGTCGGATTGACAAAGATCGACACGACCACGCGTGTGCCGCGCTTTTTCGCCTCTTCGACCAAGGTCAAATGCCCATGATGCAGCGCGCCCATCGTCGGAACCAAGGCAATTACGTCCCCGGCCTTGCGCCAATCCTCGACATTCGCAAAAAGCGTCGCGATATCAGTGACAATCTGCACGGCCTGAAAATCTCCGAAAAACGAGTGGATCGGGCTTATGCGGACCTCAATTAACGAATGCAAGTCTCCCAAACCAGACCAGCCTATGCCATGAGGGGCTGATATTCATAAACAGGACCCGAATCGACCGATGACCAGCCCCGCCCCGCACATCATCTGCTTCGCCAATGAAAAAGGCGGGACCGGCAAATCGACCACTGCCGTGCATGTCGCCGTGGCCTTGTCGACCATGGGCTATCGCGTGGCCGCCATCGACCTCGATCACCGGCAACGCACGCTCGTCCGCTATCTCGAAAATCGCGAAGCGAGCGTCAAGCGTCTCGGCCAAGCCCTGCCCTTACCGCGCTACCGCGTCTATGATGGCGCGGATGCCGATGACTTCATGCGCGTGCTTGAAACATTCGGGGCGGATGCCGATTTCGTCATCATCGACACGCCGGGTCGTGACGATCCGGTCACCCGCGTCGCCGTTACCCGTGCCAATACGCTCGTGACGCCGATCAACGACAGCTTCATCGACCTCGATCTGATCGGGCAGGTCGATCCGGAAACCTTCAAGGTTCGCCGCCCCAGCTTCTATGCCGAATTGATCTGGGAGGCGCGCAAGGTCCGCGCCAAAACCGATGGCGTAACCGTGGACTGGGTCGTGCTGCGCAACCGTCTCCAACATGTCGGCGCGCGCAACATGACCCGCGTCGCCAATGCGATGGAGGAACTCGCGCGCCGTGTTGGTTTCCGCATCATCCCCGGCCTGTCAGAACGCGTGATCTATCGCGAATTGTTTCCGGCGGGCCTGACCCTGCTCGACCTCGGCGCAATCGAGGGCGCGGGCATGTCCCATATTTCCGCACGGCAAGAACTGCGCGAGATGATTTCGGCGCTGGGCATCACGGATGGCGTGCCGGTGCCTGCCGCGACCAAAGACACGGTCCCCGCCTGAGACAGTTCCTGCATCTGGCCCGGCGCACGATATGCCATTAATCCTGCTGCTGGCCGCTCTCGGGCTGTATTTCGCCTATAAAGGTGGCCATTTGCGCAAATTGCCATGGGAAGATGTGTTGAGCATCGTCTGGGGCCTTGTCGGACTTCGGGTGATGGCGACGGGACAAATGCTGATCGGCGGGTTGATCGTGGCGACCAGCGGCGTTGCGTTATGGCGGCGGCGGGGATCGCAGCGCGCTGCGCCCAAGGGCGAACCGACAAAGCCCTCACCCCCGCCCAGCGGACAATTATCACCCTCCGATGCACGGGATATACTCAATATCCCCGAAAGTGCCGGACGCGCTGAAATCATCGCTGCCCACCGCGCCTTGATCGCCAAACTACATCCTGATCGCGGTGGCTCCTCCACTCTGGCAGCGCAAGTCAATGAGGCGCGCGATATTTTGCTGGCACAAATAGATGCTTCGCGTGTTAAGGGCGCTACACCATCGAGTGTAGAGGATGACAGTTAATGCAGTTTCACCAGTTCGATTCCACCTCTTTGCGCGAATATGACATTCGCGGCATTGTTGGAAAAAGCCTGAACGCCCCGGATGCGGAGGCGATTGGCCGGACTTTCGGCACGTTGATCCGCCGCGCAGGCGGCAAGACCGTCGCGGTCGGCTATGATGGCCGGGTGTCCTCGATCATGATGAACGAAGCATTGGTGCGCGGCCTGACCGCCAGTGGCGTCGATGTGGTGCAGATCGGCATGGGGCCGACCCCGATGCTTTATTATGCCGAAGCGACGTTAGAAGGCGTTGATGGCGGCATTCAGATAACCGGCAGCCATAATCCCGCCGATTATAATGGCTTCAAGATGGTCTTTCAGCACCGCCCGTTTTTCGGCGCGGACATCCAGACCCTTGGCCGCATGGCGGCGGCGGGGGACTGGGAAATCGGGGCTGGACAGGTCCGCAGCGTCGACATCATGGACGAATATGTCGCGCGGCTGGTCAAGAATTTCGACGGCGGGGCCTATCGCATCGGCTGGGACGCTGGCAATGGCGCAGCCGGTCCGATCGTGGAGCGGCTGGTCAAGCTCCTGCCGGGTGAACACCATTTGTTGTTTACCGATGTAGATGGCCGTTTCCCCAATCATCATCCAGATCCAACGGATGAGGCCAATCTGGCCGATTTGAAGGCCCTTGTCATCGACAAGAAGCTCGATTTCGGACTGGCCTTCGATGGCGATGGCGACCGGATCGGCGCAGTCGACGGTCTAGGCCGCGTGATATGGGGAGATCAATTGCTCTCCATATTGGCGGAACCCGTGTTGCGGGCGCTGCCTGGCGCCACAATTATCGCCGATGTAAAGGCCTCGCAAGCCTTATACGACCGAATCGCCGAACTGGGCGGCACGCCTTGCATGTGGAAGACCGGCCATTCGCTGATCAAGACCAAGATGAAGGAAACGAATAGCCCGCTCGCCGGGGAGATGAGCGGCCATATTTTCTTCGCCCATGATTTCTACGGCTTTGACGATGCCCAATATGCCGCCGTGCGCCTGATCAGCGCGGTGCATCTGCTGGGCGGTTCGCTCACCGCGCTGCGCGATGCGATGCCGGACATGATCAACACCCCGGAAATGCGTTTTCAGGTCGATGAAAGCCGCAAATTCGCGGTGATCGACGAGGTGCTCGACCGGCTGGAACAGCAGGGTGCTGAGGTCGACCGCACCGATGGCGCACGCGTCAACACAGCAGACGGCTGGTGGCTGCTGCGCGCATCCAATACGCAAGACGTGCTGGTCGCCCGCGCCGAGGCGAAGGATCAGGCCGGGCTGGACCGGCTGATGGCCCAGATCGATGAACAACTCGCCGCCTCCGGCCTCAAACGCGGACCGCAAGCCGGGCATTGATTTGATTAGCCGTTTTTTTGTTTAGCCCTCAAGCGCCGGCGGCAGCATCCGCTGCCTTGGCTACGCCGCAATAAGCGGCGGCGGCCGGTCGGCCTTGCGGCGCTGCGCGCCGTTGGTGGCAGTTTCCAAGGATAGTGCCGCCACCACCCACTTCGTCACCCTGAACTTGTTTCAGGGTCCATGTGCCACCTTTCCAGAGATGCTGAAACAAGTTCAGCATGACGAATGGGGGAGAGCCAACGGCGCTTGTGGCTAAAACATCAAACCGCGCAGTTAATACAACGCGCGGCGGTGGGCATCGCTTGCAGGCGGGCCTCGGCAATCGGTTCGCCGCAGCTGGTGCAAGTCCCATAGCTGCCATTGGCGATCCGATCGAGCGCGCCCTTGATCTGCATGATTTCATCAAGACCGGCCTGTTCCAGACCTTCCAACACCTCATCGCCCTCGCGGTCTACGGCCTGCT
This sequence comes from Sphingomonadales bacterium UBA6174, assembly GCA_002422945.1. Classification (GTDB taxonomy): domain Bacteria; phylum Pseudomonadota; class Alphaproteobacteria; order Sphingomonadales; family Sphingomonadaceae; genus Alteraquisediminimonas. The sequence goes on from DITW01000074.1 coordinate 8,936, forward strand.
CTTCCGAATCGGCGGCATGCGGCTGGCGCAGGTCGGCCTCGATCGTGTCGATCCGGCCAGTCAGTTCCGCCAGACGCGCTTGTAATTGGGCAGCGACAGCACGGGTATCAGTCATCCATTTATCCTTCTTATGATCATCAGAATCATCGGCTTCTTGCCCTTGATCCAAGGGTTAATCATTGCGCTGGCGCAAATCCAGTGCAGTAACTTCACCCCAGATGGTCAATCGGCTTGACGAACGCCGCCATGGGAGGTTAGAGGCGCGTCAGCTTCGGCCCATCGGGGCTGATATGGCGATCGTAGTTCAATTGGTTAGAGCACCGGTTTGTGGTACCGGAAGTTGCGGGTTCAAGTCCCGTC
>DITW01000021.1:0-205 GCA_002422945.1 Sphingomonadales bacterium UBA6174
TTGATGATGCCGCCGCCGGTATAAATCATCGGCCGTTCGGCCTTGGACAGCAATTCAATCGCCTGTTCGATGGCAGTCAGATCGCCCTTGATCGCCGGCTTATAGCCACGATGCGGCAGGGCGGCCGTGTTGGTGCGACGATAGGGCGCAGTCGCGACCTGCACATCCTTCGGCAAATCGATCACGACCGGACCCGGACGGCCCG
>DITW01000021.1:352-21862 GCA_002422945.1 Sphingomonadales bacterium UBA6174
TGGTCGCGCCGGGGCCGGAGGTGACGAGCACGACGCCCGGCTTGCCGGTCGAACGGGCATAGCCCTCGGCCGCATGGGCCGCGCCGCCTTCTTGCCGCACGAGGATGTGCTTGATCCGCTGCTGATTGAACAGCGCGTCATAAATGGGGAGCACCGCCCCGCCGGGATAGCCGAACACAACTTCCACACCCTGATCATTCAGGGCCTGAATCAGAATATCGGCGCCGGACATTTCGGTCGTCATGATGAATTTCCGTACTGCAAGAACAAGGGGAGTAAACAGGATATCACAAACACAAGAGTCGATGCCGCATTGCAGCAACAACGGATTGGGGGCGAATAAACGTATTTTATTACTGTGTCAACGCATGTTTTTGTAATAAAATTACGTTTGAAGCCATTTCACCCTCATCTAATTGCGCAAGACAGCGCAACCATTGCGCAGGCGGCTGATGCCGGAACCATGCATATTGCCGCTTGGCATATTGACGGGTCGCCGCCTGCCCCAGATCGATGGCGGTCGCCAGATCGATCTCGCCCGACAGGAAGCGCGCCAATTCCGGCACGCCAATCGCCTTCATCACGGGTGCGAGTGGCGGTAAATGGAGCGCCAACAAGGCCCGCACCTCGTCCAATGCGCCTTGATCGCACATCTGCTCGAACCGCAAATTGATGCGCTGATGCAGCCAATCGCGCGGCGGGAGCAGGATCATGCCCGTTACCCGCACCGCATCTGCGATCCCGCCCTGTGTCTCCGCCTGAAATGCCGCCAATGACCGCCCGGAGGATCGCACCACCTCCAACGCTCGCGCAATCCGCGTCGTATCGCTGGGTCGCAACCGCGCCGCCATGATCGGGTCCTCAATCAACAATGCGGCATAGGAATCTGCCACCGGCATCGCCCGCACCCGTTCGCGCACCAAGGGGTCGATGTCCGGCACCGGGGCGATCCCGTCCAGCAAGGTGCGGATATACATGCCGGTCCCGCCCACCAAGATCGGGAGCTGGCCCGCCCGATGGCAATCCGCAATGGCCTGCTTGGCATCATCGGCCCAATCGGCGGCGGAACAGCTCATCGCACCCGTGCGATAGCCGAACAGCCGGTGCGGCACTTCCGCCTCTTCCTCAACGCTCGGTCGCGCGGACAGCACGCGCAATTCGCGATAGACCTGCGCGCTATCCGCATTGATGATGACGCCGCCGGACTTTTCGGCTAACCGCATCGCCAATGCCGATTTACCGCTCGCGGTCGGCCCGGCAATCACCACCAACGGGGGCTTCGCCATAAAGGGCATGTCCCCCTCCGATGCAGAGGGATCATTCGTGTTCGTTGCAACTGCCATTGCCTCCGATAGGCTGACTTCCGCCGATCTGTCCACCTTGGCGGATGCCCTGCGGCAAAGCGGACAAACAGTCAGCAGCCCCGCATGGATCGATGAAGGCCGCGCCGCCGACATTTCCTTTACCGGCGATGCCGCAACTGCCCGTAGCGCCATCGAGGGCTTGGTCACCGGCACCGACATCATTGTCCAGCCCGCTGCCGACCGGGTAAAGCGTCTGCTCGTCGCCGATATGGATTCGACGATGATCACGATCGAATGCATCGACGAACTCGCCGATTATGCGGGGATCAAGGCGCAGATCGCCGAAGTGACCGAACGCGCGATGCGCGGCGAACTGGAATTCGAAGGGGCGCTGGAAGCCCGTGTCGCCCTGCTGAAGGGTCTGCCCGAATCCGTGATCGACACCTGCTATCGCGAACGCGTCCGCATCATGCCGGGCGCTTTGGCGCTGGTCCGCACCTTGCGCGCCAAGGGTGGCCGCGCGGTGCTGGTTTCTGGCGGCTTCACCGTTTTTGCAGATCGCGTCGCTGCGGAAATCGGCTTTGATCGCGCGGTATCGAACACCCTCAACATCGCGGATGGCCTGCTCGCCGGGACCGTGGCCAAGCCGATTGTCGGCGCGGCGACCAAGCAGCAAGTGCTGTCCAATGAGCGCCAGTCACTCGGCCTGACCGAGGCCCTGACCTTGGCCATTGGCGATGGCGCGAACGACATTCCGATGATCCAGCAAGCGGGCCTAGGCGTGGCCTATCACGCCAAGCCCAAGACCGCTGCCGCCGCCATGGCCTGTGTCAATCACAACGACCTGACGGCCATCCTATATGCGATGGGCATTCCATCCAGCGAATGGACCGAATAATTTAGCGCAGCCCGACATTGATGAGCGCGCGGACATTTTCAACCTCGGTTGAAACGACCGGATAGGCGCAATAATCAGCGGCATAGGAGCCGCCGGGGCGGTGATTGCCGGATAGGCCGACACCGCCCAATGGCGCGTTCATGACCACATCATATGTAGGGCGGTTCCAATTGGCGACACCTGTCCGCATCTCCGCCCAAAAACGCTCGTACAGCGCTGGCGATCCACCGATCAACGATGCGCAAAGGCCGAATTGCGTGGCATTGGCCTCTGTCAGCGCCGCCTCGAAATCCGGCACCCGGATCACCTGCAACAACGGTCCATAATATTCGACGTCCTGCCTGTTATCGACATCGGTCACATCGATCAGCCCGGGGGTCAAAAACGGCCTGTCGGATACGGGCCGCCCCATATGCCGGATCGGACGCCCTCCCCGCATCATCAGGTCGAGATAAGCCTCCAGCAGATGATCCGCCGCCGCCATGTCGATCAACGACCCCATGAACGGCGCGGGCTTGCTGTGCGGGTCGCCGATGATCAGCCGCTCCATTAATTTCGAGATTTCGTCGATCAAGGGCTGCGCCTTGCTCACTTCGACAATGAGCCGACGCGCCGCCAGGCATGACTGACCGGCAGATGCAAAGGCGGATTGGACAATCATCATCGCCGCTTGCGGCGCATCCGCGACATCCCAAGCGATGATCGGGTTATTGCCGCCCATATCGAGCGCCAACACCTTATTCGGCATTTCGCCATAGAGGCGATGCAGTTCGCGCCCCACGTCCCAACGACCGGTAAACAACAGGCCATCAATCCCGGGATGGCGGGCCAAGGCGCGCCCCACCCCCGCATCGCCGATCAACAACCGCGCAGACGCGGCAGGCAGTTCCGCAGCATGGAGGCAGTCGATCAGCGCCGCCCCGATAGCGGGCGTCTTTTCCGACGGCTTGAACACGATATTATTCCCGGCGATCAACGCTGGCAAAATATGGTGCAAGGGTTGCAGCAGCGGGAAGCTATGCGCGCCCAACACCCCCAATATGCCATGCGGCTTATGACGCACCGCCGTTCGCACCCCCAGGTCCCCATCAAATCGTCGCGTGGCGGCGCGGGCGCCATAAGCGGCAATCGACAGATCAACCTTGTTGAGTGCGGCATCCACCTCGTCTTGGGCTGCCCATAATGGCTTGCCTGTCTCGCGGGCGAGAAGATCGGTCAGCGCCGCATGACGCCCCCGAATCACATTGCCAAAGCGTCGCAGCGTCTCGGTCCGATTGGCAATCGCGCGTCCGGCCCATGCGCCACATCCGGCGCGGGCAATGGCAATTTCACTATCGACATCGCCCATCGGCGCCGACCAGAGCAATGCCCCGGTGGCTGGCTCATATGACCGAATATCTACCGGATCAGCCAAAATGCCGACGACCTCGTTGTTGAATGCCAATGTCTTGGCGTGTGTGATTAGTGTCTATAGTCACAAATCATTGTTAACGCACAATAGGATAGGTTGCGATAGGATAAGATACGCCGAACGAGCTAACGGCATACACCCAAACGACAACGGCCCGCCCGGCATAATGCCGGACGGGCCGTTGCGAACCTTGGGATCAACCTTACGCTTCGACTTCAGTCGCTGCGGCTGGTTCTTCCTCACGGGCGATGTCGCCCGGTTCGGCGTTCGGATCATAGTCTTCCGTGAAACCGGCTTCGTCGCGTTCGAACATCGACGCCATCACGTCAACGCCCTGCGACTGCAGTTCGGCTTCTTCCGGCGAACGGGCAACGTTGACCTTTACCGTCACGGCCACTTCGGCGTGCAGGGAGATCTTGACGTTGTAGATGCCGATAGCCTTGATCGGGTTACCGAGCTGGACCTGGTTCTTGAGGATCTTGGCACCATCGTCAGCCAAAGCTTCGATGATGTCACGAGCCGACACTGAACCATAAAGCTGGCCGGTGTTCGATGCCTGACGGATCAGGGTCACCGACTTGCCGTCAACGCCGGTTGCAGCAGCTTCAGCATCAGCCTTGCGGCTGGCGTTTTCAGCTTCGATCTGGGCGCGGTTGGCTTCGAACAGCTTGCGATTGGTCGCGTTCGAGCGAAGGGCCTTCTTGCGCGGGAGCAAGAAGTTACGGGCAAAGCCGTCCTTGACGGTGACAACGTCACCGATGCGGCCGAGCTTTTCGACGCGTTCGAGCAAAATGACTTCCATGTCGATGCCCTCCTTATTTCACGATGAAGGGAAGCAGCCCGACATGACGGGCGCGCTTGATGGCCTGAGCCAGTTCACGCTGCTTCTTGGCCGAGACGGCCGTGATACGGGACGGGACGATCTTGCCGCGTTCGGACACGAAGCCCTGCAACAAACGAACATCCTTATAATCGATGCGCGGGGCATCCTTGGCGGCGAAGGGGCAGCTCTTGCGGCGGCGGAAAAATGGGCGTGCCATGGTTTCTATCTCCCTCAGGCCGCGTTGGCGTTGCTGTCGTCGCGATCACGACGCGGACGATCTTCACGACCACCGCGATCGTCACGGCCACCGCGTTCACCGCGTTCGCCGCGATCACCACGGCGCTCCGAGCGCTCGCTCTTGCGCATCATGACCGACGGACCAGCTTCATGGCTGTCAACGCGGGTGGTCATGTAACGAAGCACGTCTTCGTTGATCTGGGTCTGACGCTCCAATTCAGCGACAACATCGCCGGGCGCATCAAATTCGATCATCACATAATGTGCTTTACGGTTCTTGGCGATCTTGTACGCCAACGAACGCAGGCCCCAGCTTTCGGTCTTCACGACCTTGCCGTTACCGGATTCGATGATCTGTACGGCGGTTGCCGCCAACGCGTCTACCTGAGCCTGAGCCAGGTCCTGACGCGCAAGAAATACATGCTCATACAATGGCATGCCTATGTTCCTTGTCTTGGCCGATCGCTGACGCCGCCCCATGCGGTCGCCCCTCCGGCTGTCGTCTTCTTCGCCTTCAATCTTGCAGGCGAGCGCTGCCCTTGGCGGAAAGGCTGGGAAATTGCAAGCACCATCGGCCATTCGGGGCAACAATGCCCGTTCAACAATACTTGTAATATGTGCCTTGTGTTTCTAACGCGAAGGCAATTGATATCCACGCGATGCAAAAAGGGGTGCTTAATGCGCGCATTCGTATTTCCGGGTCAGGGCAGTCAGGCCGTTGGCATGGGCAAAGCCTTGGCCGAAGCCAGCGGCATCGCCCGCGAAGTATTTCAAGAGGTCGATGACGCCCTTGGCCAGAAACTGTTCCAGTTGATGAGCGAAGGGCCGGAGAGCGATCTCACCCTCACCGAAAATGCCCAGCCCGCGATCATGGCAAACGCCATTGCGACCTTGCGGGTGATGGAAAAGGAAGGCGGCATTCGCCTGTCCGAAAAGGCGGATTTCGTCGCGGGCCACAGCCTTGGCGAATATACTGCCTTGTGCGCGGCGGGCGCGCTCGATCTCGCCACCACGGCCAAGCTGCTGAAACTGCGCGGGCGTTCGATGCAGGCGGCAGTCCCTGTCGGCATTGGCGCGATGGCGGCCTTACTTGGCGCTGACACCGAAAAGGCGCAGGCGCTGGCCGATGCAGCCGCCGAGGGCGAAGTCTGCGCCGTCGCCAATGACAATGATCCGACGCAGGTCGTGATCTCCGGCCATAAGGGTGCGATTGAACGCGCCGTGGCGTTGGTCAAGGATTTCGGGATCAAGCGCGGCGTGCTGCTGCCCGTCTCCGCCCCGTTCCATTGCTCGTTGATGCAGCCCGCCGCCGATGCGATGGCCGAGGCGCTGGCCACGGCCGCGCTGCGGGCGCCGGTGGTGCCGGTCTATGCCAATGTCACCGCAAGCCCGGTCGCAGACCCGGATGCGATCCGCAAACTGCTGGTCGAGCAGGTCACGGGCCGGGTGCGCTGGCGGGAATCGGTTGCGGCGATGTTCGCGGCTGGCGTCACCGATTATATCGAATGCGGCGGCAAGGTTTTGGGGCCGATGATCAAGCGCATCGCGCCTGATGCCAATACCAGTGCCGTCATCACGATGGACGATATTGAATCCGTGCTGAAGGGGCTTTGAATATGTTTGATCTGACAGGCAAGACCGCGCTCGTAACCGGCGCATCGGGCGGCATCGGTTCGGCGGTGGCCGCCGCGCTTGCGGCACGCGGCGCGCGCGTCGCGCTTTCCGGCACCCGCGAGGATGCGTTGAAGGCCGTGGCCGCCACCCTGCCGAACGACCCGGTGATCCTGCCGTGCAATCTCAGCGATCCGGCCGCCGTCGATGCACTGGTCCCACAGGCGGTCGAAGCCTTGGGCGGCAAGATCGATATCCTCGTCAACAATGCAGGCGTCACCCGCGACAATCTCGTCATGCGGATGAAGGACGACGAATGGGATCAGGTGATTCGCGTCAACCTCGAAGCCGCCTTCCGCCTGATCCGCGCTGCGACCAAGCCGATGATGAAGGCCCGCACCGGCCGCATTATCTCGATCACCTCGGTCGTCGGCACGACTGGCAATCCGGGTCAGGCCAATTACGCCGCGTCCAAGGCAGGCCTTGTCGGCATGTCCAAGGCGCTGGCGCAGGAATTGGCCAGCCGCAACATCACCGTCAATTGCGTCGCGCCGGGGTTCATCACTTCGCCGATGACCGACAGCCTGCCAGACGCGCAAAAAGAGGCGCTGTTGACCAAGATTCCCGCCGGTCGTTTGGGTGATGGCCCAGACATCGCCGCAGCGGTCGTCTATCTCGCTTCGAATGAGGCTGGCTATGTCACCGGACAGACGCTGCACGTCAACGGCGGGATGGCGATGATCTGATTTACCCGTTCCATCAGGGCTATTTGGTCTGGTTCAGCAGCATTTTCGCCCAATGAGGGCGCAAATGCCCTTGCCAGCGGCCATGGTGGGCATTAGTGGCGTTTTACCGATTTTTCGTACCAGCATATTAAAAAGGAGCTGCCGCATGAGCGAGACTGCGGATCGCGTTAAGAAGATTGTCGTCGAACATCTGGGTGTCGAAGCCGAAAAGGTGACGGAAGAAGCCAGCTTCATCGACGATCTCGGTGCGGACAGCCTCGACATCGTCGAACTGGTCATGGCATTCGAAGAAGAATTCGGCGTTGAAATTCCTGACGATGCGGCTGAAAAGATCGCAACCGTCAAGGATGCCATCTCTTTCATCGACGCCAACAAGGGCTAATGCCCGCGCCTTTTCGTAAGGCACAGGCAGATGATATCCAATGGCCCTCCGCGCCCGTCACGGGTCGGGGGGCTATTGTTGTATGATATACAGAAGGGGAAACGGATGCGCCGCGTAGTCGTCACCGGTCTTGGTCTTGTCACGCCGCTTGGAAGCAGCGTCGAAACCACGTGGAAGAACATTCTTGCTGGCAAATCGGGCGCAGGTGCCATCACCCGCTTCGATGCCACCGACTATGCCTGCCGCATCGCTTGCGAGGTCAAGCCCGCAGACCATGAATATGGCTTCGATCCGAATCTGCGCGTCGACCATAAGGTCCAGCGTCAGGTCGATCCCTTCATCATTTACGGCATTGATGCAGCCGGTCAGGCAATCGAAGACGCTGGCCTGCTCGATATGTCGGAAGAAACCCGTTTCCGCGCCGGTGTATCGATCGGTTCCGGCATCGGCGGTCTTCCGGGCATCGCGAGCGAATCCATCGTGCTGCACGAAAAAGGCCCGAAGCGCGTTTCCCCGCACTTCGTCCATGGTCGCCTGATCAATCTGGTCTCTGGCCAGGTCTCGATCAAATATGGCCTGATGGGCCCCAATCACGCGGTCGTCACCGCCTGCTCGACCGGCGCACACAGCATCGGCGATGCAGCCCGGATGATCGCGATGGATGACGCGGACATCATGCTGGCCGGTGGCGCAGAGGCAACCATCTGCCCGCTCGGCATCGCCGGTTTCGCACAGGCCCGCGCCCTGTCGACCAATTTCAACGATACGCCGGAACGCGCCAGCCGCCCTTATGACAAGGATCGCGATGGTTTCGTCATGGGTGAAGGCGCTGGCGTCGTCGTGCTCGAAGAATATGAGCATGCCAAGGCGCGTGGCGCGAAAATCTATGCCGAAGTGATCGGCTATGGCCTGTCGGGCGATGCCTATCACGTCACCGCCCCGCACCCGGAAGGTTCGGGCGCATTCCGTTCGATGCAGATGGCGATGAAAAAATCCGGCCTCGCGCTGGAAGACATTGATTACATCAACGCGCACGGCACCTCGACCCCGATGGGCGATGAGCTAGAACTGGGCGCTGTCCGTCGTCTGTTCGGCAACAATCTCGACACCATGTCGATGTCCTCGACCAAATCGGCCATCGGCCATTTGCTCGGCGGCGCGGGCGCGGTGGAAAGCATTTTCTGCATCCTCGCTTTGCGCGATCAGATCGTGCCGCCGACGCTAAACCTCGAAAATCCGAGCGACAGCTGCATCGGCGTCGATCTCGTCCCGCACAAGGCGAAGGAACGCAAGGTCAAGGCCGTGCTGAACAACAGCTTTGGCTTTGGCGGCACCAATGCCAGCCTTGTGATGCGGGCGATCTGATAATCCGATACCCCGACCCTTCGGGCCAAAACCTCCTTCGAGGGTGAATGGTGATGCGTAAATTCGGTCTGTTTGGCCTGTTGCTGGCGGGGCTTGCCCTGCTGGCCGTCACCCTCACCCTGAAGGGCTGGGTCGGTTCCGGCCCGCTCGATGCGCCGATCAACGTGCGCATCGCCGAGGGGGCAACCCTCACCTCTGCTGCGCGCACCTTGGAAGACGCGGGCGCAATCCGCTCCGCCCCGCGCTTCATCCGCCTCGCGCAATTGCTTGGTCGCCACCGCCCGGTGATGGCGGGCGAATATCGCATCCCCAAGGGCGCAAGCCCGCGTGAGGTGCTCCGCATCATTCAGGCGGGCAAGTCCGTCATCCGGCTCATCACCATTCCCGAGGGCATGCCCTCAATCATGGTCCATGAACGGCTGATGGCGAATGCTGAGCTGTCCGGATCAATTCCGGTGCCGGTCGAAGGCTCAATCCTGCCTGACAGCTATTCCTACGATAAGGGCCAAGCACGTATGGCCGTGCTGCAACGGATGCAGGATGCGATGCGCCGCACACTCAGCCGCTTATGGGAAGATCGCGCCAGCGGCATCGCGGTCAAATCCCCGCGTGAGGCGATCATCCTCGCCTCGATCGTCGAAAAGGAAACGGGCAAGCCCTCCGAACGGCGGATGGTTGCGGGCGTTTATAGCAACCGCCTCAAGACGGGCATGCGCCTGCAAGCTGACCCGACCGTGATCTACCCCATCACCAAGGGCAAGCCATTGGGCCGCCGCATCCTGCGTTCCGAACTACGCGCCGATAATGGCTATAACACTTATGCCCGCGCAGGCCTGCCGCAAGGGCCGATTGCCAATCCGGGGCGCGATAGCATCGCTGCCGTGCTCGACCCAGAAAACACCAAGGCGCTCTATTTCGTGGCGGACGGCACTGGCGGCCATGTATTTGCAGATACGCTGGCAGGCCATAACGCCAATGTCGCCAATTGGTATGCGCTGCGCCGCAAACGCGGAGAAATGTGAAGCGTCACCTGAGGTCGACGCTTCATCCCATATTATTCACGCCCCTATCGTCCACCCCGCCCCCCCTCTCGTCATTCCCGCGAAGGCGGGAATCCAGACAGGGCGGACCGACATGGATGCGCGTCCGTTGATCCGGTGGCGCTTTATGGATTCCCGCCTTCGCGGGAATGACGAAAAAGGGGGATTCGGGCGCAGGAAAGACGCAGACAATGGCTGATATCTGCCACGAAGCCCTAATGCTCGATAGCGGGCGGGCGGCTCCCGATCTGTTGCCGGGACGACTTGCGAAATAGCAACAGGAACGGGATCGGCACCAGCGCCCAATAGGTAATCATCAAAAAGTCATCGAGATAGGCAATCATCAATGCCTGTCGGTTCACCTCCGCATCGACCATGTGCAAAATCGCCACCCCCTGCGCGCCTAGCGCCTGCGCGATATTGGGGGCGAATCCCGGCACATTGGCCGAGGTGATATGGCTGACCATATCCTGATGCGCGACCTGAATATTGCGCGCCAACAGCGCCGTGACGATGGAAATGCCGATGCTGCCCCCGATATTGCGGGCAAGACCCGACACCCCTGCCCCCTCGGTCCGCAAAGCCGGTGGCAAGGTCGAAAATGAAATGGCGTTCAGCGGCACGAAGACAAATCCCATGCCAACCCCTTGGATGATGCCTGTCACGACCATTGGCTGCCAGCCCATGTCCATGCTCCAGCCGGTCATTGACCACATCGAATAAGCGATCAGCGCATAGCCGAACGCCACCACCATCCGCACATCGACGCGATGTATAAAATAGCCGGAAAAATACATCGCCACCATCATGCCAATGCCACGCGGCGCCAACAGCAACCCGGTCGTAAAGACATTATGGCCATAGATCGCCTGCAACATCGATGGCAGTAGCGCCATCACGGACATCATCACCGCGCCGACCATCAGCGTCATAAACAGGCCCAGCGTGAAATTGCGATCGGCCAGCGTCGCCCGTTCGATCACCGGATGGCGCGTGATCAATTGATGGTGGAGAAAAAGCCAGCCAAAGGAAATGAACATCAATATCTCGATGCGGATTTCCCAGCTATTGAGCCAATCCTCCGAAGAACCACGATCAAGAAACAGCTGCAACATGCCAAGCGCCATCGCCAGCAAGAAAAAGCCTTTGAGATCGAATGGCCGCGGTCGGCGGGGCCGCGATGGCAACAACGCCCATAAAATGACGAGACACACAATGCCGAGCGGGACATTGACGAAAAACACCCAGCGCCAATCGTAATTTTCGGTCAGCCACCCACCTAGCATCGGTCCCATCACCGGCCCGACCATCACCCCTGCAGACCAGATCGACAAGGCCTTGACCTGTCGTTCAGGCGGGTTGATGTCCATCATCACCGTCTGGCTGAGCGGCGCTAATGCCGCACCGAAAATACCCTGCAACACACGGAAAAACACCATTTCCTCGATATTGCTGGAAATCCCGCACAGCATCGAGGTGATGATGAAGCCGGTGGTGCAGACAAGGAATAATTGCCGCGAGCCAATGCGCTCCGCAGCCCAGCCGATGATCGGCATGACAATCGCCGCTGCGATGATATAGCTCGTCAGCACCCATGAAATTTCATCGATGGTCGCGCCAAGGCTCGCTTGCATATGCGGGATGGCGACATTCGCAATCGTCGCATCCAGCACCTGCAAGATCGTCGCGATCATCACCCCGATGGTCAACAAGCCCTTGCGTTCGACCGACAGGGCCGCCTTGCCGGGCGCGTGGGGGATCTCAGCCGCCATGCTTGCTGGTATCGACCCGGACATGGGCCGATTGGCCAGCGATCAACTGACGCGGAGGTGTTTCATCGATGAAGATGCGCACTGGCACACGCTGCGTCACCTTCACCCAATTGCCGGTCGCATTTTGGGCGGGCAGGACCGAAAATTCAGAACCGGTGCCTGCGCCGATGCTGGCGACATGGCCCTTGAGCTTAAGGTCGGGATAGGCATCGAGCCAGACAACCACCGGTTGGCCAACCCGCATCAGATTAAGGTCGGTTTCCTTGAAATTAGCCTGCACCCAACTGTGATCGGACGCGACGATGCTTAGCGCGGACACCCCCATGAACGCCATCTGGCCGGGGTGAAGCTTGTCCGATTGGCTGATCGTGCCAGCCACGGGCGCGCGCAATTCGGTGCGGGCAAGATCGAGCACGGCCTTGCTGCGTTGCGCCTGCGCGGCAGCGATATCGGGGTTTACGCCCGGCACCGCCGTGCCAGTCGCCAGCGATGCCTGCGCCTTCATCGCTTCGGCACGGGCATTGCCCAGCCGGCCGCGCGCATCGTCAAGCGCATGTTCCGCCGCCTGCAACCGGGCGCGGGTCGTGAAACCATTTGCCATCAACGCCGCCTGACGTTGATATTCCTTTTGATAGAAATCGACTGCCTGCGCTGCGCTCTCGATATCGACACCGGTCGCGCCATAATCGGCCTTCAGTTCTACCACATTGACCTGCGCTGCGGCGATGGCCGCATCGGCCTGGGCAATGGCGATGCGGAACGGCGTCGGATCGATGCGGAACAACAGATCACCCGCATTCACATGCTGGTTTTCCTTAACCGCAACCTCCAACACTCGCCCCGTCACTTCCGGCGCAATCGAAATCCGATCCTGCTGGACATAGGCGTTATCGGTGCTGACATATTGATCATTCGCGAGATAATAAATCACCGCGCCCAATATGAGCAGCACCGGCACCGAGAGCGTCACCAGCAGCCGCATCCAGCCGCGTTGCGCACCCGGATCGTCGACAGCGCTCATCTGGTCCATTTCAGCCATTATCCATCCGATCAGCGTCGCAACGCGCAAGATTTTCTCTGATTTGATCGAGCATCGCCAATAGCTTTTCCTGCTCTTGGATGCTGATGCCATGCATCGCATCTTCGAACAGATCTTCCCCGATCCGATGCAACTCCATCAGCAAGGGCCGGGCCTTGGGCAACAGATACAATCGCCATGCCCGCCGGTCCTGCGGGTCGGATCGCCGTTCCAACAGCCCGCCCTCTTCCAAACGATCAACCATCCGGCACAAGGTGATCGGCTCGACTTCCAACAAGTCCGCCAATGTGCCCTGATTGCACCCTTCATGCCGGGCAAGCTGAATCAACGCCCGCCATTGTGGGCGCGTGACATTCAACCCTTTGGCCCGCTCGTCAAACAAGCGGCGCAATTGGCGGGCGATGTCCGGAAAGGCAAATTGCAGGCCGTCGACAATCATATCAGCATCAATAATAACGATGCTTATTATTGTCAATTATCGACGGCCTGCAATGCGATCCTGTTTGGCTGCTTGCGCCTAGGCCTTGGGCGCTGCAGCCTTTTTCACGGCAGGCTTTTTGACCGGCGCTTTTTTGGCGGCGGTCTTTTTCGCGGCTGGCGTTTTGGCAGCAGGCTTCTTCGCCGCCGCAGCCTTTTTCGCCGGGGCCTTGCGCTTGCCCTTGACCGGCGATTTGGCCGCCTTTTCCTTCAGCAGTTCAACCGCCTGTTCCAGCGTCAGCGTGTCCGGCGCGAGCGCCTTGGGCAAAGTCGCATTGGTCGTGCCGTCGGTGACATAAGCGCCATAACGCCCGTCCATCAGCTTGATTTCCGCCGCCGTTTCCGGATGTGCGCCAAAGACCTTGAGCGGTTCTCGTGCTGCGCCCCGGCCACGTCCGCCGGTCGCATTGGCGGCTTCCGCCAGCTTGACGACAGCCGCGTTCATGCCCGTTTCGAACACTTCATTCGTGCCGCTTAACCGGGCATATTTGCCATCATGCGCGAGATAAGGGCCAAAACGCCCGATGCTAGCGGTGATCGGCTTGCCGCTTTCCGGATGCTCGCCAATCGTGCGTGGCAAGGACAATAGCTTCACGCCCCAATCGAGATCGACCTGATCCACCGTCATGTCCTTGGGGATGGAAGCACGCTTGGCCTCCTTGCCCGCACCCATTTCGATATAGGGACCGAAACGCCCGGATTTGCGGGTGACATCTTCGCCCGTTTCCGGATGCTGGCCCAAGACAACCGGGCCGGTATCGCCGCCCGCTTCCTGTCCGCCCGGCTGGGCGAATTTGCGGGTGAATTTGCATTCCGGATAATTGGAACAGGCGACAAACGCCCCAAAACGACCGCCACGCAGCGCCAATCGGCCACCCTCGCACGCGGGGCAGGCACGCGGATCTGTGCCATCGCCCTTGTCCGGGAAGAGATAATCACCGAGGAACACATCCAGCGCTGCCGTCACGTCCGACGGCTTCTGCTCCATCACTTCGACCGTCTTCGGCTTGAAATCGCGCCAGAAGGCCTCCAGCACGGCCTGCCAATTGGCGCGTCCGCCCGATACATCGTCAAGGCTATCTTCCAGCCCGGCGGTGAAATCATAAGAGACATAGCGCTCGAAAAAGCGTTCGAGGAACGCCGTCACCAACCGCCCGCTTTCATTCGGGGTGAAGCGGTTTTTGTCGACCGCGACATAATCGCGATCCTTCAGCGTCTGCAACGTCGCGGCATAGGTCGATGGGCGACCGATGCCCAATTCTTCCATCTTCTTGACGAGCGAAGCTTCCGAATAACGCGGCGGCGGCTGGGTGAAATGCTGTTCTGCATGCACCGCTTTTTTCGCCGGGGCATCGCCCGCCCGCATCATCGGCAGGCGGCGGCTATCGTCCTCGCCTTCCCCATCGCCGGACTTGCCCGGCGCATCGTCCCGACCCTCTTCGTAAATCGCGAGATAGCCGGGGAACATCACGACCTGCCCGGTCGCGCGCAGCCCGGTCTGGCCGGTGCCGTCAGACAGTTCGACCGTCGTGCGCTCCAGCCGTGCCGAGGCCATCTGGCTCGCCAGTGCACGCTTGTAGATTAGATCATAGAGCTTCGCATGATCGCCCGTGCCGGTGCGATCACGGGTGAAATCGGTCGGACGGATCGCTTCGTGCGCCTCTTGGGCATTCTTAGCCTTGGCGACATATTGGCGTGGCTTATCCGGTACATAGCCTGCATCATAACGATCCGCGATGGCCTTGCGCGCGGCGCTGATGGCCGAACCGTCCATCTGCACGCCATCGGTACGCATATAGGTGATCGACCCGTCTTCATACAGGCTTTGGGCAAGCCGCATGGTGTGGCTGGCGGAAAAACCGAGCTTGCGCGCAGCTTCCTGCTGCAAGGTCGAGGTCGTGAACGGCGCAGGCGGGTTGCGGGTCAGCGGCTTGGTATCGACCGACGACACCGAAAAGCGGCCCGCTTCGACCGCGGCCTTGGCACTGTCTGCGACCCCCTTGTCGCTGATCGTCAGCCGCTCGATTTTTTCGCCACGATGGCGCACCAGACGCGCGATGAACTCGACGCCGTCATGCTCCATATCGGCATGGACCGACCAATATTCCTGTGGGTTGAACGCTTCGATTTCGCGCTCGCGGTCTACCACCAGCCGCAGTGCCACCGATTGCACGCGGCCCGCGGATTTCGCCCCCGGCAATTTGCGCCACAACACTGGCGACAGCGTAAAGCCGACGAGATAATCCAGCGCACGCCGTGCGCGATAGGCGTCGATCAAATCTTCATCCAGCGCGCGCGGATTGGCCATAGCGGTCAACACCGCATCCTTGGTGATCGCATTGAAGGTCACGCGCTCGACATTTTTGGGTAGCGCCTTGCGCTTGGCCAGCACCTCTTGCACGTGCCAGCTGATCGCCTCCCCTTCGCGATCAGGGTCAGTCGCGAGGACTAACGTGTCTGCGGTCTTCGCCTCATCGGCAATGGCTTTGATCTGCTTGGCCTTGTCGCCGTAATTTTCCCACAGCATGTCAAAGCCGTTTTCAGGGTCCACGGAACCGTCCTTGGGCGGCAGGTCGCGAATATGACCAAAAGAGGCCAGCACCCGGTGTCCCGGACCGAGGTATTTTTCGATCGTTTTCGCCTTGGCCGGCGATTCCACCACAACAAGTTTCATGGGCGCAATTTTCTCCTCACGTACGCACGCGAGGGTGCAAGCCTGTCATGCACCCTGTCAACCACCTCCCGATACCGATAAAAAATGGGCAGCACATCATCAGGCCATCATATTTTCTGCCCGCGAAAAATATTCGTCGCTGCAGCCATTTATTCTGGCGTTGCTTACGCTTGGATAACTTATTGCTGCTAATCCTCACTCGGGTATGAGGAGATCGGCAATTGCAGCGTACCAGTGACAGGACTTTCAACCTTGCCGTTGTGCTGGGTGGCAAGGCGCGCGATCCTGAGTTGACGCGTGCCTGCGCGGCGCTGCTCAGCGGTTTCGCGGATCGCGCTGGCGTCTTGTTGCTGGGACAGATGCTGGCGGCGGTGATCGCGCTGAAAATCTGCTGGAAATCAGCAGCGTCGGTCGAGCTTGCCGGTTTCAGCTTTGCGCTGCTGGTCTGCTTGTGGCTGCTTATCAGGATGAAGACGGCCATCGAACAGGGCCTCACGCGCATCAGCTTTGCGCAAGCCCAATGGCGCGTCACCATTATTTGTCTGGCAAGTGGCGTCACATGGTCGTCGGCGCTGTTGATGCTGGCCTCGCCTTATGATCTGGCGGGCCGTTATCTCTCCTACACCCTGCTGACGGCGCTGATCAGCATATCGGCCATGTCCTTATCCCCTTTGCCGCTGGCCGCCATCGTCCAGATTGCCGCGCTTGGCATCGGCGGCACGTTGCTCGGCTGGGAAATCGGATCGATTGACCTTGCCTTGATCATGGCGATCTTTTCCACCGGCATGGCCATCTCCGCCTATTTTTCGGGCCGTCGCATGCTTCGCCGTTGCTATGGCGAGCGCCGTCTCGCCGAACAAAATGAAGTCGTGCGGCTGTTGCTCAAGGAATTTGAAAGCAATGGCGGCGATCTTTTGTGGGAGGTGAATGCCCAACGCCAGTTGGAAAATGTCTCACCACGATTCGCAGATTTTTTTGGCCGCACCCCCGATGACATCGAAGGCCAAAGCCTGTTTGCCTTGCTGCGCAAAACGGGGATTTCCAGCAGCGACGCGATGACCGTCGGCGAATCGCTGCGGGAACATACCAGTTTTCGTAACTTGCTGGTGCCGATCACGGTCGGTAACGACCAACGCTGGTGCCAGCTTTCGGCATCCCCACGCTATAATGACGAAAAGCAGTTTACCGGCTTTCGCGGCGTATTGTCGGATGTCACCAAAGAACAATTATCCGCGCACAAGATCAGCCATATGGCGCGATATGATGCGCTGACCGGCCTGCCGAACCGCGCCCATATCCATGAATCATTGCAGGAAACCGTGCTCGCCTGCCAGCGCGACCGCAAGGTTGCCGCCTTCATGCTGATTGATCTCGACCGGTTCAAGCTGGTCAATGATTCGCTGGGCCACCCGGTCGGGGATAAATTGCTGGAACAGGTCGCCGCGCGCTTGAAAGACGTGCTCGGCCCGCATGATCTGCCGGGCAGGCTGGGTGGCGATGAATTTGCGGTGCTGTTGCGCGATGTGCCGGACGTTGCCCATGTCAACGAACTGGCAGATCGGATCATTGCCACCTTGTCCCACCCCTATCAGGTGGATGAACACACCTTGTTCATCGGGGCGAGCATCGGCTCCGCCATCTGCCCCAAGGACGGCCATATCGCGGACAAGCTCGTGCGCAACGCCGACCTTGCGCTTTATAAGGCCAAAGAGGACGGGCGCGGCATCCATCGCCGCTATGAGCCTGCGCTTTATGCCCGGGCGGAAGAGCGCCGCAACATCGAAATCGCCCTGCGCGATGCGCTGGAACGCGGGGAATTGAGCCTCGAATACCAGCCCATCGTTGCCTCAAAGGACAAACGCATCATCGCTTGCGAAGCCCTGCTCCGATGGCGACACCCGACGCTGGGCCTTGTCCCTCCCGATGTCTTTATCCCCATCGCCGAAGACGCGCGCCTCATCTCGCGCATTGGCGAATGGGTGATGCGGACAGCCTGTATGGAAGCGGTCAACTGGCCGCCACAAGTGCATGTCGCGGTCAATTTGTCGGTCGAACAATTTCTCGACCCGCATTTGTTTGAAACGATTATCTCGGCCTTCTCGCACAGCGGCCTCGATCCGAGCAGGCTCGAACTCGAAATCACCGAATCGGTCTTCATTAAAGAGCGTTGCGACGTGCTGGCTACGCTCGACAAGCTGATCAACATCGGCATTCGGGTGGCGCTGGACGATTTCGGGACCAGCTACAGCTCGCTCGGATTCCTTGGCCGCACCAAATTCAGCACGATCAAGATCGACCGCCGCTATGTGCGCGATGCCGGTCGCCAGACCCGTGAAAGCCAGGCGGTGATCCGCGCCGTCGTCGCAATGGCGGAAAGCCTTGGCATGAATATCACCGCAGAAGGCGCGGAAAGCGACGAAGAACTGGCCTGTATCCGCGAACTCGGCTGCGATCAGGCGCAGGGCTATCTCTTCAGCCGTCCGCTTACCGCACAGGCGATGCGCAAGCTGCTGCGCGATCCATGGTCGGAAATTCTATGGTCTGCGGCCTGAAAATATGGTTGGTCTTTTCCGGACTTGCCTAACGCAAGGGGCGCGGCTATGAACCCGGCCTCTGGCTTCTAGGAGTGTAGCTCAGTTGGTAGAGCATCGGTCTCCAAAACCGAGGGCCGTGGGTTCGAGTCCCTCCACTCCTGCCACCATGACTGGTCAAACAGCGCATGGTTTTTGAAGCTTAGAGAAGAAACGGGGTGTGGGACGGTGCAGGCGTTTCGCTTGGCAATGCCGTAACGCGCCTCGCTATTTGTGTTTAAATTTTTGGAACGGAATAGCGAGAGTGGCGAAAACATCACCCGGAGAGTTCATTCGGCAGGTTCGGACAGAAGCGACGAAGGTCGTCTGGCCAACCCGCAAGGAAACCGGCATGACGACGGTCATGGTGCTGATCATGGCGCTTGTGCTCGGTATCTTCTTTTTCGTCGTCGATTTGGCCTTTAGCCAGATCGTGAAGTTCCTGTTGTCGCTGATCAGCGGTTAATCGAGGTTCTGGATTCTATGTCACGTTGGTACATCATCCACGCCTATTCGGGCTTTGAAAACAAAGTCCGTGAGGCGATTCTGGCGGAAGCCACGCGCATGGGCCTCGAACAATTGGTGGAGGCTGTCGAAGTCCCCACCGAAAAGATCACCGAGGTCCGCCGCGGCAAGAAGATCACATCGGATCGCAAATTCTTCCCCGGCTATGTGCTGGCAAAGCTGCACCTGAACGATGATGTCTACCATCTGGTGAAGAACACCCCGAAGGTGACCGGCTTCCTCGGCGCAATGGGCAAGCCCCAGCCAATCAGCGAAGCCGAGGCCGCCCGCATCCTCAACACCCGCGAAGAAGCCGCCACCTCCGCGCCCAAGACCAAGGTCAGCGTCGATTATGAAATCGGCGATTCGGTCAAGGTGCTGGAAGGCCCGTTCGCGAGCTTCAACGGGACGGTCGAAGAACTGGATTTCGACAAGAGCAAGGTCAAGGTATCGGTGTCGATCTTTGGTCGCGCCACCCCGGTCGAACTCGATTTCGAACAGGTCGAGCTTTCCAAATAAGCTTTTTCGGCGCAGGTCTAACCGTGATGCAGCGGTGCGCGATGCGCAGCCATCACGGGTAAAACTTGCGCCTTTCGCCTTGTCGGGCTATGCGCCCGCAACGCGCCGATTCCCGCGTTATGGAATCACAGCCGCGGGAGGCGGGGCATATGGCCCGCCGTTATCACCGCTAAACTTGAAACGAGAGTGAGACATGGCAAAAAAGATTACCGGCTATATCAAGCTGCAGGTGCCAGCCGGCGCCGCCAACCCATCCCCGCCGATCGGGCCTGCGCTCGGTCAGCGCGGTGTGAACATCATGGAATTCTGTAAGGCTTTCAACGCCGCGACCAGCGACCTTGAAAAGGCCATGCCGATCCCGACGATCATCACCGTCTATGCGGATCGCAGCTTCTCCTTCATCACGAAGACCCCGCCCGCGACCTTCCTCATCAAGAAGGCGATGAACCTGAAGTCCGGTTCGAAAGAACCCGGCAAGATCTCTGCTGGCACGATCACCCGGTCGAAGCTTGCCGAAATCGCACAGGTCAAGATGGCCGACCTCAATGCCAATGACATTGAAGCCGCCACCAAGATCATCGAAGGTTCTGCCCGCGCCATGGGCGTCGAAGTAGTGGAGGGTTAATCCATGTCATTCCAGAGCAAGAAGGCAAAGGCCCTCGCTACGGTCATCGATCGTGAAAAGCTGCATGGCATCGACGAAGCGATCGCCCTGCTGAAGGAAAAGGCCACCTCGAAGTTCGATGAAACCATCGAAATCGCGTTGAACCTTGGTGTTGATCCGCGTCACGCCGACCAGATGGTCCGTGGCGTTGTCACGCTGCCAAAGGGCACCGGCAAGACCGTCCGCGTCGGCGTTTTCGCCCGTGGCGCCAAGGCTGAAGAAGCACTGGCTGCTGGCGCTGACGTCGTTGGCGCAGAAGATCTGCTCGAAATTTGCCAGAACGGCAAAATCGATTTCGATCGCTGCATCGCGACCCCGGACATGATGGGCCTCGTTGGCCGCTTGGGTAAGATCCTCGGGCCGAAGGGCCTGATGCCGAACCCGAAGCTCGGCACCGTGACCCCGAACGTCGCTGACGCCGTGAAGGCTGCCAAGGGCGGCCAGGTTGAATTCCGCGTCGAAAAGGCCGGCATCATCCATTCCGGCATCGGTAAGGCCAGCTTCCCGGCTGAAGACCTGCGCGCGAACTTCGACGCATTCGTCGATGCCATCGTCAAGTCCAAGCCATCGGGCGCCAAGGGCAAGTATCTCCAGAAGATCGCCCTCAGCTCGACCATGGGTCCGGGCCTCAAGGTCAATGTCGGCGAAGTCGCCGCCTAAGCCTTACCCCTCATTGCGCAGCCAAAGCTGATTTGGCGCGACGATGAACATATAAAAAGCCCCCGCCCGACCTGCTCGGCGCGGGGGTTTTTTGTGGCAGATGATGGGCCCCTTGCGTTCCGTATCGAATCCCGCTAACGCCCGCCTCGTGTCTGTTCCGCAAGGAATCGGCATATCCGTCCGAGACAGCCGGTGAAGGGAATTTGCCCTTCTTAATTTCCAGCCAAGACGGGGACCGCATTTTTCGCCTGTAAGTGCTCCATTGCGATGCACCAGTTCAGGCGCGCATTCCCCTCGGACTATAACGCTATCCCTTATGCGGGCAGGATTTCCTGTGCGTGTGCGGGTAGCAAAAACGGCTGATGGATGGTCCATCAGTTGAAACGTGGAGAATGGCATGGATCGTGCTCAAAAAGCCGAACTGGTCGCCGAACTGAACCGCACCTTTTCCGAGGTCGGCGTGGTGGTTGTCACCCGCAATCTCGGCCTGACCGTCGCACAGTCGATGGATCTGCGTAACAAGATGCGTGAAGCCGGTGCCAGCTATCGGGTAGCAAAGAACAAGCTTGCCAGGATCGCATCAGAAGGCACTGCCTACACGTCGCTCAACGACTTGCTCGTTGGCCCGACGGGTCTGGCATCTTCCGTGGACGCGGTGGCTGCCGCTAAGGTTGCCGTCGATTTCGCCAAGACGAACGACAAGCTTGAAATCGTCGGCGGCGCCATGGGGGCAATTGTCCTCGATGTCGATGGTGTCAAGGCACTCGCTGCACTGCCGTCGCTCGACGAACTGCGCGCCAAGATTGTCGGCCTG
>DITW01000088.1 GCA_002422945.1 Sphingomonadales bacterium UBA6174
ACCACTCAGAAGGGGGCAGATCACTTCCTTGGTGCGGGCAGAGCCGCGATGCTGGAACGAGCCGGTGTTGTAGAAATCCTGTGGGGTCTGGACGAAACCGACCTTGGGATCGACGAAATAGCCCAAGGTGCGTTCCAGAAATTCCGGCGAAGGTGCATGGTCGCAATCGAGGATCAGGACGAATTCCGCCTCGGTATATTGGAGCGCATTGTTGAGATTGCCCGCCTTGGCATGGGACCGGTCAGATCGCGCGATATAGCGTGTGCCCAATTCACGGGCGAGGGCTTCCATCTCGGGCCTGCAACCATCGTCCAGCAACCAGATGTCACGCACGAGGCGCATCTGCTTGGCCGCCAGCAAGGTGTTGCGCAGAATATCGACCGATTCATTCCAGGTCGTGATCAATATGTCCGCTTCATAACCCGCAGGCGGGGTCGGCGCGCGGCGTTCGACCAGGGTCCAGGTCGAAAACACATGCAGCAGCAATGTCATCACCCCAAATAATTCCGCCGCCAGTATCAAGGTGGAGATGATCGGCGCAGTCGGGTTCCACAACGGCACGCGATAGGCGAAATAGCCGATGGTGATCGCGAGATAGGCGATGAACGCGATGGCTGCGACCGGCCCGACATTATGGTGGTGCCGAAATTGCGTCGATTCGACGGGTGTTTTCGTATCTGCGTCAAATTGCGCGACGCTATCGATATCATGAAACACGGACTGGTCCCCTTTGGTCCTTGCTAATCCTCCTGTGTTCGCATGGGACGGTTAATAATTAATTATTGATGTTAATTAAGCATGTCGTTTTGGGGGTTTTGTATTCATTTATAATATTGTTTTATAATGATAATATGTGAAATTACGGGTATAAAATTAATAATTCAATTTGAGGGGAGTTGACCATATTGCATTATTCATAGTGGTTTATGCCACTATCTATGCGCTCGATTTTTCACAGGGTGAGGCTGGTCACCGCCTCGGCAATTGCGTGATGCAGGCGGTCAAGGTCTGCGGCCTCGATGCAATAAGGCGGCATGACATAGACAATATTGCCCATTGGTCGCAGTAACAGCCCCCGTTCCCGGAAATGCGCCAGCAGCCGGGGGGCGATATTGGATAAATAGCCCTGTTCTTGACTCTGAGGTGACGCGATTTCCATGGCGATGATCGTCCCCAATTGGCGCGGGTTTTCGATCCCCGGCACGGTCGCCAATTGGCTTAAACCCGCTTGTTGGCGTGTCGCCAGTAATGCGATGCGTTCCAGCACCGGTTCATCCCGCCAGATCGCGAGATTGGCATTGGCGGCGGCGCAGGCAATCGGATTGGCGGTGTAGCTGGACGAATGGAAGAATTGTTGCGCCCGGTCGGTGCTGTAATGCGCGTCATAAATGGCGGCGCTCGCCATCGTCGCGGCCAGCGGTAATGCGCCGCCGGTCAGGCCCTTTGACAGGCACATCAGGTCCGGCACGATATTCGCCTGTTCGCACGCGGTTAAAGTCCCGGTCCGGCCCCAGCCGGTCATGACCTCATCGGCGATGAACAGCACGCCAAAACGCGCACAGATCGCCCGCATTTCGGCCAGTACCCATGCAGGGTAGATCAGCATCCCGCCCGCGCCAAGGATCAACGGTTCGATAATCAACGCGGCCAGTTCGTTCGACCGGCAGGCCGCCTCCAACGCATCCAGCGTCGCCTGCTCCTCTCCGGCAGAGGGAAAGGGCAACGTCCCGACATCGAACAAAAGCGGCGTATAGGCGCGGTTATAGACGCTGCGCGCCCCGACCGACATCGCGCCGATGGTGTCGCCATGATAGCTATGTTCCATCACCATGATGCGATGCCGCGCCTCATTGCGGTGGAGCCAATAGCCCAACGCCATTTTGATCGCGACCTCGACACTGGTGGAGCCGGAATCGGAGAGAAACACAAAGGGAAGCTCAGGTGGCATGATCGCGGTCAGGCCTTGGGCCAAATTTTCGGCCGGTTCATGGGTCCAGCCCGCGAAAATCACCTGATCGAGCTGCTGCGCCTGTGCCGCAATCGCGGCCATGATGCGCGGGTGGCAATGGCCGTGCGTCGTGACCCACCAGCTTGATATGCCGTCGATGATGCGCTGGCCGTCCTCAGTCCATAAGATCGCCCCGCTGCCATGCGTCACCAAGGGCGTTGGCTCGCACAGGCCGTGCTGGGTGAAGGGGTGCCACAATGCGGATTTCATGCGGTGAAGTCCTCCACGTTGAAATGGGCGTGAAAGGCGGCAGCTAATGTCGTGCGGTTGAGCGGCGCGACCATCGGTAGGCGGCCCAGTCTTTTCACCTTGGCGAAACTCGTAATCAGGGCCTCATTGTCTTCATTGGCATTACCGACAAAGGCGACGCCGTGAATGGCAATGCCGCGTCGTTTCAGCGCCTCGATGGATAGCAGGCTGTGGTTGATCGTGCCAAGGCTGGTCCGCGCTATGAGGATGACCGGAAAGCCCCATGTCACGAATTGGTCGGCATATAAGGTGTCGCGGGTCAATGGCACCATCACTCCGCCCGCTGCCTCGATAATCAGCGGGCCGTCGATCAGTGGCGCGGCCAGCCGGGCGGGGTCGATGGTGACGCCGTCGATTTCGGCGGAGAGGTGCGGCGAACATGGTGTCGTCAGGCGATAGGCCTCGGGCAGGATGTGGGATGCGGCCACGCCCGACAAGCGGGCGACGGTCGCACTGTCGGTTTCGGTCGTGGGATCGATACCGGACTGCACCGGCTTCCAATAATGCGCGTTCAATGCGCCGACCAAGGCGCTGGCGAAGATGGTTTTGCCGATATCGGTATCGGTGCCGGTGATGATGAGTGTCTGGCGCGGTGACATCAGCCGGTGGCCTCTCGCTGATAATGACAGGTGACGATTTGATAGCTTGCACTGCCGCCCGCTGCCTCGAACCGGCGCATCACGCGGCGCAGCGCCGCCGGGGGCAAAGGGCGGTGGCATGGATCGGCAGTGCCTGCGCCGATCTGCTTGACCCCGTGGAGAAAGTCGCGGGCGCTGTCGTAGCGGTCGATATGAGTGGCGACGGTGCAGATCGCCTGCACCCCAGCGGGCTGGATCGCGCGTAATTGGGCAAGGCTGGGGAAGGCCGGGGTGCCGGGGGTTAGACCTTCGGCCAGATGGGCCTGCCGCCATTCTTGGAAACTGTCGGCGGCCAAGGTCGTGAAGATGCAATGCCCGCCGGGTTTCAAATGCTCTACCAGCCGCGCCACCCCGGTGGGGAGGTCATCGAACCATTGGAATGCGAGGCTGGAACAGATGAGGTCGAAACCTTCTTCCCCCGCAGGTGTCCCATATTCGCCATCGAGGGTGGCAAAGTTGATGGCGGGATGTGCGCCGATGCGTTGCTGGCAGCGTGCCACCATCGCGGGGGAGATGTCGGTGACGAGATATTGCCCGTTGAGACCGTGATCCAACAAGCCTTGCGTCAAAAACCCAGTGCCGCAGCCGATTTCCAATATCCGGGGCGAGGGTGGCAAATCGAGTGCGGCAATGCGGTTGGCAAGCGCATGGGCGACGATCTGTTGCACCTTGGCGTGGCGGTCGTAATCTTGCGCGTTGGAAAAGGCGCGGTTGATGCGGTTGTGGCGCGGGTCGGTCATGCGATGCGTTCCAGACAGGCGCGGATCTGTGACGCGCACCACGCAGCATGGGTAAGGGGGAGGAGATGGCCGCCGTCGGAAAGCGTGACCTGTGCCAATTGCGGCGTGTGGGCAAACAGATTGGCGCGCATGTCACTGGGCAGAATGGGGTCTTGTGCGCCGTGCAGGGCCAATAATGGCAATTTCCATTGGGTGCTGTTCGTCCGGCAGTCACCGTCGAGCAATAAGGCCAGATCATCGCGCAAGGGCGTTGGATCGGGATCGGGAAAGGGCGCGTCGGTCCCGCATTTAAGACGAAAATCGGCGACAATTTGCCGAGGGGCGCGTGCCAATTGGGTCATCATCCGGGTGACGATGCGCGGCGCGACGCCGGGGAAATCGGACGTGGCGGTAAAACAGTCAAAACCATTGATCGCGACCAAGCCCCGGCAATTGGCGGGTGGGTCGCGCAGCAAGTGCATCGCGCCCAGCGAATGGGCGATGGCGATGAATGGCCCCTCCATCGGCGGTGATGATGGCGCGTGAAAATAGCCGCGATCCATGCGGTGCGCGTCAAATTCAGGCAAAGCTGCTGCCAACCCATCCCAGAATTGGGCATCAAAGCCCCAGCCATGGAGGAACAATAATCTCACCGGCAATCCTCGATGCGGTTGAGCAATTGATCGATGTCCGCGCTTTGATGCGTGGCGCGCAGCACCAGTCGCAAGCGGCTGGTCCCTTGCGGCACGGTCGGCGGGCGAATGGCGGCGGCCATGATCCCGGCTTTCGCCAGCCGTTCGCTCAATCGGACGGTCGCGGTCGCATCGCCGATCATCGCCGGGACGATATGGCTGTCGGAGGGCCCGGTTTCCATACCGAGCAGGTGCAGCCCGTCTCGCAACTGCTGGCTGATGCGGGCGAGGTGTTGGCGCGCTGTTTCCATCTGCGGGACGAGATCGAGCGCGGCATCAATCGCGCCCAAATTTCCCGGTGGCGGCGCGGTGGAAAAGATGAAGCCACCGCAATGGTTGACGAGATAATCGCATAACAATTGCGACCCGGCGACATAGGCCCCGGCGCTGCCCATGGCTTTGCTGAATGTCCCCATCACCAGATCGACACCACCCGGCACGTGCGCGGATAGCCCTGCGCCTTTTGGTCCCGATGCCCCGGTCGCATGGGCCTCATCCACCACCAGAAACGCATCATATTGGCGGGCGAGGGCGGTCAGGCGATGCATGTCGACACTGTCGCCGTCCATGCTGAAGATGCTTTCGGTTAGGATGAATCTAGCCGGGGCGGCTTCACCCCGCGTGTCGAGTAACTCTTCGAGATGATCGAGATCATTATGGCGAAAGCGGATCTGGCGTGCGCCTGCGGCGGCGCAGCCTTGATGCATGCTCGCATGGACCAGACGGTCGCTGAATACCGCCGCACCCGGCGCGGCGGCAAATATGGCGGGCAGGATCGCGGCATTGGCCTGCCAGCCGGTGGCGAACAACAAAGCGGCCTCGGTCCCCTTGAACGCGGCGATCTTGCGTTCAACACTGAGATGCGCGTCGGTGGTGCCGGTGACGAGCCGCGATGCGCCGGACCCGGTGCCTAAGTCCTTAGTCCATGCACATGCCCGTTCAATCAGCGCCGGATGCTGCGACAGGCCGAGATAGTCATTGCTCGAAAAGTCGATCAGCACCTCGCCATCACGCATGATGCGGCCACCGGGCCGCATCTGGGCCGGGATCAGGCGGCGGCGCTGGCCGCGTGCCGTGATGGCCTCTAATGCATCGGCAAATTGCTGATCGAGCGTACTCATCGGATCATGACGGGTGGATGCGGTTACCGCTGGCTTCGCATCGGTTCCGGCCCGGTCAATGGGCGCAGGCCGAGCTTGGCAAACAATGCCGCGTCCTTATTGTCGCCCGGATTGGCGGTGGTCAGCAGCATGTCGCCGGTGAAAATCGAGTTCGCCCCGGCTAGGAAGCACAAGGCCTGGGTGGAATCGCTCATCGCCTCGCGTCCCGCCGACAGGCGGACCATGGATTGCGGCATGGTGATGCGGGCGACCGCGATCGTCCGGATGAATTCAATCGGGTCGATCATCAGATCGGGAATATCCATCAGCATATCGCCCAAGGGCGTGCCGCGCACCGGGACCAGTTCATTCACCGGCACGCTTTCCGGATGCGGGTTCATCGTCGCCAGCGCGAGGATCAGCCCGGCGCGATCCTTGGTTTCTTCGCCCATGCCGACGATCCCGCCACAGCACACCGAAATCCCGGCGCGGCGCACCTCTTCCAGCGTGTCGAGCCGGTCTTGATAGCTGCGCGTGGTGATGACCTTGTCATAATATTCGGGCGAGGTATCGATATTGTGATTGTAATAATCCAGACCCGCCGCCGCGAGCTGATCCGCCTGATTGCCGCTCAACATGCCCAAGGTCATGCAGCTTTCTAAGCCCATTGCCTTGACCCCTTCGACCATCGCGACGATGGCATCCATGTCGCGGTCCTTGGGGTTGCGCCATGCCGCACCCATGCAGAAACGCTGGGAGCCAGCAGCCTTGGCGGCGGCGGCTTCGGCCAGCACTTGTTCGACGGCCATCAATTTTTCGGCCTTCAGTCCGGTCGGATTGTTCGACGATTGTGAGCAATAGCCGCAATCTTCGGCGCAGCCACCGGTCTTGATCGAGAGTAAGCGACTCAGTTGCACTTCGCCCGCGCGATGGTGCTGGCGGTGGACAGTGGCGGCGCGGAACACCAGTTCGTCAAACGGTAGATCAAATAATTCAGTGACTTCCTGATGCGACCAGTCGTGCCGAATATCACCGGATGCAGATGATGGAGCGGTTGCCAGGCGGGTATCGGTCATACGGAATCCTCAAAATTATCGATAAAATACGGCGTTGCCGCTTATATATCCCTGTGTAAGAAGGGTCGGGACATAATGTCACGCGCAATCATCATAGATTATCGATAATATGAACCTGATCTCTGCCCATGATACTGCCGACCACAATCTGACCGTGGTGGAACGGATCGCCGAAGAATTGGCGCGACGGATTTTGGATGGACGCCTGTCGCCGGGCAGTCGGTTGCGGCAGGAGGAGTTCGCCTTTGAACTGGGCGTCAGCCATGTGACGGTGCGCGAGGCATTCCGGCGGCTGGAATTACAAAATCTGGTTGAAAGCCAGCCGCGCCGGGGTGTGCGGGTGACGCAGCTTGATGCGCGCAGCGAGCGCGAGATCATCGCGATGCGGGTGGCGCTGGAAGGATTGGCGCTTCGCCATATTACTGGCAGGGTGTCGCGCGCGCAGTTGCAGAAGATCCGCGCCGCCTTGGAAGATGGCGACCGGGCAGAGGATATCATGGCTGCCGAAGCCGCCAATCGCGATTTTCACAATGGGTTGGCAGCAGCCTGCGCGATGCCGCGCCTGAATGCACTGATCGCGGAACTCAACCTCGCTTATTCTCGTTATGCCATTGCCAATGCCCGCGAGACGCCGTGGCGGCGTCGGCTCAATCTCGATCATTGGCAAATTTACGAGGCCTATGCTGCGGCCAATTACGAACTGGCGGCGACGTTGCTGACCGGACATCTGGGGTCGGCGGATCGCGTCAGATGGCATCGGCCCTGATGTGATGGCCGTACTTGAGAGCGGCGCGCCAATCTTTGTATTTCGGACGAAACTCTGCTATAAATATCGCTGTTTCCCGGTGTTTTCAGGGAATGTTGCTGCGCCCTTTTAAAATGGCGAGGAAAGCGAGGGAGTTATGGTCAGGCTGGACCCGGAGCCCCCGGATGATGGAGCGCAAAGCCTGTTGCGACGGGCCATCGGGGCGACCATGTCATGTCTGAATTGTGGGCCTGCAACACGGGGCTGGTGCGGGACGGTCATGCATATTGTCAGCCTGAGGTTTATCCGGGGGCGATCACATCGTCGCGAATTATTCCATGCGATCGATGAATGGATCGACGATACATCCGAGGGTCAGGATAAGAAATAGCCGGGTCGTGACTTAGGGTCAGGACCTATTAAATTGCCAAGCGTGACGATGCCAGATTTGGTTCACAGTTAGGCGCGAATGCGCGGAATAGCAGGGCTATTTCGCAATTGAGCAACGCCGCTGTGGGCCAAATCTGGCATCGCCCTGCGGGTGGGTTCATTTCGGGCGATCTACCGCGTCAAGACTATCTCGACGTAGCGGTGCTACGCCGAGATAGTCTTTCCTCGCATCTCATCCCGAACTAAACCCATCACGCTTGGCAATTTAATAGGTCCTGACCCTAATATGTGGAGATGGCCGCCGATGGTCGGTCCCGCGTCAGTTCGTGGAGCAATTCCAACAAGGGACCGCTGTCAAATGGCTTGGTCATAAAGCCATCAAACCCGCAATCCGCATAAATATGGCGCCGGGATACATCCGCATCCGCCGTCAACGCCATAATCGGCACCTGTCGATATGGATCGTCAAGCGCGCGAATTTTGCGCGAGGCTTCTGCGCCATCCATCACCGGCATTTGCATGTCCATGATGACCACGTCAAAGCCGCCATTGGCGACCGCTTCCACCGCCAATAGGCCATTTTCGACCACGGTCACATCATGCCCAAAGGCCTTTAATGTTTCCGACGTGACCATTTGCACGATGGGGCTGTCTTCGGCCAACAGGATGTTCAGCCGGGGCATGGTCATTGCCGCATCGCTGGTTAAAGCGGGTTGCGGCGCTGAGTAGCTGGCAGGCATGTGGCCCTCCGCCTGACGGCTCTCTGGCAGATGTCCCTCCGGCAGGTCCACTTCAAACCAGAATATGGCCCCTTGTTCGCCATCGCTGAGCACATCTATTTCGCCGGACATCGCCTCCACCAGATGCTTGCAAATGCTGAGGCCCAAGCCGGTGCCGCCATATTTGCGCGTGGTCGATGGATCGCCTTGCACAAAGGGATTGAACAGCCGCTCCCGCATTTCCGGGGGCACGCCGATACCATTGTCCCGCACCTCGAAACGCCAGCGGAAGCCGTCTGCGGTCGGGTGCTTCGCCTTGATCCTGATCTGGACATCACCTTCCGAGGTGAATTTAATCGCATTATTGACGAGATTGCCAAGGATCTGCTGCAAACGGAGCTGGTCGGCCAATACTACCGGCTTTTGCCCAAGCACTTGCCAATCGAGCCGCACGGCCTTTCTACTTGCCGCCGCGTCATATAATTCCACGACGGATTGTGCGAGCAGATGCAAGTCGAGCGGATTCGCATCGAGCATTGGCACTTCGCTATCCAGTTTAGAGAAATCCAGCACATCATTGATGAGGCGGCGCAACAGATTGGCCGATCCTTCAAGGCGATTCAAAAATTCGCTGCGTCGTTCTTCGGATTTGATGTTTTTCAGCAGTTGAATAATGCCGATAACACCGGTCAATGGCGTGCGTAATTCATGGCTGATGAGGGCGATGAATCGGGATTTTTCCTTCTCAGACTCTCGCGATATTTCAAGTTCGTTCAGGGCCTTGGCTTTTGCGGCTTTAACATCGCTCAATGTTTCAAGGGCATGGATCATCTGATTAAAGCTGATCTGTAAATGCCCGATTTCATCGTTGAAGCCATCAAATTCGATCGGCGTCAGCACGCCGGTCTTCGATACGATGCCAAGATGACGTTCCAACCGGGACAGTCGGTTGGTCGCGCCATAACGTGCAAGGCTATACAAGATGACGATCATCGCGAGGATCAGCAATGCCACCCCATATACCATCGATTGTTGCAGACTTCGCCCCGCCGCCGCGATATCCCGATTTTGTCGATAGACGATATGGCCTATTTCTTTGCCATCCAGCCCTTTTATCGGCACCTCAATATGCGAGAAATATGTGTCTTGCCTGATTTCAAGACCGCTATTTTGGTCGATGCTGAAGCTGTAGCTGGCGTTGATCTGCAAGAGGTCCGAAATCAGCTTGGGGGTGATTTCGCGCCCGATAATGACATAGCCTTCCGGTGTGCCGGAACCATCGGTATTGAAGATAGCGGTGGCGCCAATCGCCAGCAGCTTGTCGCCAACATGGGTAAAGCTGCCGAACTGCCCCTCTTTGATGATGCGCTGCATGACAATTGCCGAACGCGCATAGGCCATCCATGCCCGAGCCTGCGCCGGTTCTTCCTTTAACGCGGCGACGTCGAAATAATTGCCCCGAGAAAATTGCTGATCAAAGCGCAGATAGGCGATCGCGTTGGCGTCGAGATTCTTCATCGACATGGCGGTAAGATAGTTGCTTTCAAATTGGTGGTTTTGATCGCGAAGATAGATGGCGCTATCGTCCCAAAAGCCCCAATCGCGGACGCTGCCGATCATGGATTGTTCGATATTGTGCAATACGGCATTGGTGCGAGTGACACCGGTCGCGATTTCGCGCTGTTCCAATGTGCCGAATTGCCGGTTCACGACGAATGTGCCCAGCAGCAGGATTGCGAGTATGCCGATGATGCCCACCACCGCGACGCACACCCCAAGCTTCAGGCTGAGACGACTGTTCCGGAAACGATGGACGATGGATTGCCTGCTCATTACGATCCGATCTGGCGTTGGTTTTTTCTACCCCGGTTCAAGCGTCAAGCCACTCGACAGCGTTGAAGGTGAAAAACCGTGCCGTAATCTCCTGCTACATGAAATTGCGCGAGGAGGAAAAACCCTTTGTCTGGCCGAAATGATTATGCATTGCGATCGGCGATAGCGCGCAGCGTGTCCGTTGCCACTTGTCGCAGGTGATTGACGACATAGAGAATATTCTCACCTTCGTCCGCTATTTTTTCAATCTGCCCCAGTCCATCGGCCAAGCGCGTCACACCCAAAATGCTCGATGCGCCCCGCAGGCGATGCGCTGCCTTACGGGCTTGCGCAAACTTGCCGGAGGCAAGATCGTCAATCATAATGGGGATATTGTCGACAATCTCTGTGCTGATCATATTGAACATGTTGGCGACGGCTTGATGACCGATCAGCGCTTCCATCTCCGCGATCTTGTTCAGATCAAGCAGCGGGATCGGATGTATCGCCACCGGGTCCGAAAAATGATCATTGGGCGCGATTACTTCGCCCTCATCACGCATGTCGGTGGCCAAATTTGAACGCAACATTCGGGATCATCCTTCGGTCTTCAACTCATCACCTGATGTACCTTATTGAACCATGTCCGATTGAGGAAATTTTATCTCCCTCAAAATGGCATCGCCTGATGGGGGCGGCCATTCGCTCGCGCCTTATAGGCTATCAGCACCGAGCCCTTCGCACCGCGCGCGGGCCTGTTGCGCATTGTTGTCGGGGGTGTTGCGTTCATCCGGTGCGCGGTTGCTACAATATGGGGGGGCTTACAGGCTGCTCGTCAAATGCCCGCCATCGACGGCCAATATCGATCCGGTCATATAGGATGACGCGCCGGAGGCGAGCATCAACAACGGCGCATCAAGGTCTGTCACTTGGCCAAGGCGGCGTTGCGGGATGCGCCGGATCATGGCTTTGCCGGGGTCGCTTGCCCAGAATTCCTCGTTGAGTTCGGTCTCGACATAGCCGGGGGCGATGGCGTTGACCTGGATATTATACCGCGCCCATTCCAACGCCAAAATCTTCGTCATCTGGATCAAACCAGCCTTGGACACGGCATAGGGCAGGACCATCCCCGCCTGACGCAGGCCGAGGATCGAGGCGATGTTGATGATCTGACCGCCCCGGCCATGGGCTTTCATCGCGCGCGCCGCCGCCTGTGCCATCAGGAAACAGCCCTTGAGATTGGTATCGATCACCGCATCCCAATCATCTTCTGTTTGGTCGAGGGCCGATGCCTCGCGCACCAATCCCGCATTGTTGACGAGGACATCGAGTGCCGCCAACCGGGGCCCCAGCGCCTGAATGCTGGCCGGGTCGGTGACATCGAGGCGGGCGATTTCAACCGAGCCTCCGGTGGCGGCGATCCGTTCGGCCAATGCCGCAAGAGCTGCCTCGCGTCGGGCAGCGATGATGACATGCGCCCCGACAGCGGCCAGCACGGACGCGAAATGGGCGCCCAAACCGCTTGATGCGCCGGTGATGAGGACAGTTTTACCGGATAGTTGATGGTTCATCGTCATGTCCGCTTCAGATGTTGTGCATGGAATAATTGGCTGGGAAGGGCTGTCCAGCGTTGGACACCTAAAGCGTCGAGCTTGGCGGTGGCAAGCCCCCGTGTCCGTAAGCAGGCGAGATGGGCAAGCGTTTCGCCTGCGGCCATCAGGCTCAGTTCAGTGGTGATGGGGCGATGGTACAGCACGGGGAAGAGGGCCGCAGGTGTCATTTCCTTGCCGATCAGCGCATTATGCAGGGAGGCCAGGTCTTTCTCATGTCCTGCGATGAGGGTGTCGATACGATCATGCAGCCCATGAAAGGGTTTGCCATGGGCGGGCAGTACCAGCACGTCATCGGGTACGATCTGCTTGATCCGTTCCAGCGTGAACAGCCAGTCGGTGAGGGGATCGGCGTCTGGTTCATAAGGATAGACCGAGACATTGCTGGTGATGCGCGGCAACACCTGATCGCCAGACACGAACAGCTTGAGTGCAGGGCTATAGAAACAGGCATGTTCGGGCGAATGGCCGCTGCCAACCACGATCTGCCATGTGATACCGTCAATGTCGAAATGCTGCCCATGGGCAAGGGCATTGAATGCATCGGGCATCGGATAGATCATCCGGCCAAACTCACCGAAGATCATCCGGTAACGGTCCAAGGCGGCTTCATCGAGACCGGCGGCGCGATAGAAGTCGAGCGAATGTTGCGGTGCCGACCGGGCGACATCCCATGCCAGCATCCGCAGGGTGAAATATTCGAGCCGCGTCATATGGAGCCGCGCCCCATAGGTTTCGGATAACCACCCGCTCAGACCACTATGGTCTGGATGCATATGGGTGCAAAACACCCGCTTGGGCGCGGCATCGTTGAACAGGCGACTGGCAATCTGCTGCCATGCGGCAAGGGTGGCGGGGTTGCGCCAGCCGGTATCCATCACCGCCCAGTCACCATGATCGCGGAGCAGCCAGATGTTGATCGCGGCGAGCTGATCATTGACTGGCATCGATGCCCAGAACAGGCCGTCCGCGATCTCTATCAGGTCGCCGCTCCCCGTCGCCGGTGGCGCGAGATCGAGATAGCGGGGCGCATGATGAGAAGTTTGTTCAGTCAATAT
>DITW01000077.1 GCA_002422945.1 Sphingomonadales bacterium UBA6174
CATTGAGATGTTGGCGGAGCGGGAGAGATTCGAACCCTCGATACAGTTTCAAAGACTGGATGGCAGCGTTGCGTGTCAAGAGCCTCCCTCCCAATCGGAGTCCCTGTCAGACGTTACATATGTGCGCTCTATATTATCAATTAGAAAGCACTCGACTTCTTAATGTTTCCGAGCATTGGTGTGTTTGAGCGGTCGTCGAGTTGACGCCGCCGGTTGCTGACCTTGATGGTGTGATCATCAGGGCATTGGGTGGTGGGAGCGGGCGTGGTGCCAGCTCCACTGGAGAACCTACCCATGATCAATGCACATTCCCGGCAGAATGCTCCCTCGCAAGACTGGCACCCTCGTCCCGACAGCAAGATGGTACAGGTGCTACATCTGCTTGGACAGCAGGACGGCGTCGCGCTCGCAGACCTTGGCGAACTCACCGGCTGGCAACCCCATAGCATCCGCGCGGCGATGAGCGGTTTGCGTAAACGAGGCTATGTGGTTGAACATGCCATCAAGGACGGCGTGTCCTGCTATTACCTCATTGGTGCAGCACAATGATGCGCGAGGTGTCAGGCAGGGTGGCGCACCTGTCGATCCTCTCACCCGCCGACGTCAAAGCCGAGTGGCAGCAGATATTCGGCGAGGCCGCACCTCAAGTACCGATCTCTCTGCTACGGCTATCGCTGGCATATCACCTGCAGCAGGAGAAATTGGGTGGCCTACCACCATCAGCGCTGCGAATGCTGGATGCGCTGATGAGTGATGGTGAGGTCAGCGTGTGTGAGCCTGAGATCCGGCTCAAGCCGGGGACAAGATTGCTGCGGGAGTGGAACGGGCATGTCCATGCGGTGATGGTGACCGACGACGGGTTTAGCTATGCCGAGCGGCATTATGGTTCGCTCTCCCATATCGCCCGCGAGATCACCAATGCCCATTGGTCCGGCCCGCGGTTCTTCGGTCTCCGACGACCAGCACGACCGCCAGTGCGCAACCCGCAGGTGAAGAGCCGGGCGCAGGAGCAAAACCATGGCGCGGCGTAGCTCGGCAGCACGATCCACGGTGCCATCAGAGCAGGGGCCAAGTGTCAAACAAATCCGCTGCGCCATCTACACGCGTAAATCGACCGAAGAAGGACTGGAACAAGAGTTCAATAGCCTCGATGCCCAACGCGAAGCCTGTGCCGCCTATATCATCAGCCAGCGCCATGAGGGCTGGGTGCAAATGCCGGACTATTATGATGATGGCGGCTATTCAGGCGGGAATATGGAGCGTCCTGCGCTTAAGCAACTGCTGGCGGAAATTGAGGCCGGGCGTGTGGATGTCATCGTCGTCTATAAGGTCGACCGCCTGACACGGGCCTTGTCCGACTTTGCCCGGATCGTTGATATCCTTGATCGCAGCAAGGCGAGCTTCGTCTCGGTCACTCAGGCGTTCAACACGACCACCAGCATGGGGCGGCTGACCCTCAATGTCTTGCTGTCCTTTGCCCAGTTCGAACGCGAGGTCACTGGCGAGCGTATCCGGGATAAGGTGGCGGCTTCCAAGAAGAAGGGGATGTGGATGGGAGGTCCGGTGCCATTGGGATATATGGTCCAGGATCGAAAGCTGATCATCATCCCGGAGGAAGCCGAGACCGTCAGGCTGATCTTCCAACGCCATCGGGCCTGTGGCTCGCTCAAAACTTTGGCCGATGATCTGGCAGGCCGGGGGATCAGCACCAGGCTGCGCACAATGAAGGATGGTCGGACCATCGGTGGCCAGCCATTCAAATCGGGCGCGCTCTATTGGATCATTCGCAATGTGATCTATGCCGGTCTGATTCCGCATAAGGAGGCGCTGTACACAGGCGAGCATCAAGGGATTATTTCCAGAGAAAACTGGGATGCATCGCAAACCCTGCTCAATACCAATGCCCTTCGTCCCCATACGGGTCAGCCTTCTATCCTGCGCCATATGATCGTCGATGGGTTGGGCCGCCCCATGACCGTGGCACATGGCCGCAAGGGCACGCGGCGCTATCGTTATTATGTGTCCAAGATGGTGGAGGGGATCGTCGAGCCGAGCTGGCGTCTGCCTGCGGGCGATCTGGAATCGCTGGTCCGCACTACCCTGACAGATATGTTGACCGATCCGCTGCGGCTGCAAACCGAACTGGGGCAGCTCGATCAGGATCACCAACTCGCTGATGCGGGCAATACATTAGCAGAGCAACTGAAGACCCCCATGACCATGCGTGCCCTGCTCGAAGATCTGCAGGCGGCCATCACGCTCAAGCAGGACGAGATCGAGATCTGCATGGACGGGGCATCTCTGATTACTAAGCTCGGCATCGTGAACACCTCATTGCCCATCGGCCATCAAGTCCGACTGACCGTGCCGGTCTGTCTGCGTCGTAGAGGACATGAGCTGCGGCTGGTCTTTGCGGCGCCTGACAGTCGACCTGTAGAACGCGATCAGCGGTTGATCCGGTTGCTGGCCTCTGGCAGAGCGGCATGGCAGCAACTGGTGACACGGAAACCGTCCTTCGACAGCTATCAGCGCAGCCATCTGGTGCGATTGGCGCGGCTCAATTTTCTTGCGCCGGATATCATCATGGCCATCTTGGCGGGACGTCAGCCAGTCGAGCTGACCTCTCGCTCGCTGCTCCGCCTATCGTGTATCCCTAATGACTGGACCGAGCAACGGCGCGCCCTTGGGTTTGGTTGATCGTAACCGTTCACTTCAACTCAGCATCGCCGGCCTGATGGGCCGGTTTTTTATTGGCGGCCCTGCAGCTGCAATAGGTGCTCAAATAGGTTTGAGGACAGCAAAGTGGCCAGTTGAGACGGCGGGCGATATTGGCGGTTTTGAGGCGCTGAAATCTCGCGTCTCTGTCCTCAACCCAAAAGGGGGCATCGCAAATGGCGCGGAACCGCGCCATTCACTCGCCCGTTTCAAAGGAGACCCGAAAGTCGGGTTATCTGAGGGAGTGAATGGTGCGTAGTGCATGGTGTCAGGGACCAGTCTCCAAACCTGTTTATCCTGTTATTTTGCGGTTTTATCAAAATAACAGGTGAATATCGGCTTGATTGCGCGAAGAATGATGAAAAATTCAATATATTTCAGTTGGATATTGGAAGTAAGTCTAAGCGCAAATAACAGGTCGGAAAAGCGCGATAACAGGACCATAACAGGTCGATAACAGGTGCAATATTACCTGTTCCGGGAGGGGGCGACCATGTCGATCGAAAGTCGGATAATCAGACTGGGGCCAGGCGAATGTTCAGACGTGGAGACGGGCGCGCGGTACTTCGCGGCGCTGGCATTTCCTGGCGTTCAAGAAGACCAAGCCCGTCGGGATGCTGCTGCCGCATGGGTCGGCTCCTACCTGCATGAAGCCAATCGCATAGATAATACCGACGCCCCCTTTGAGAACCAGCGCCTCAATCCATATGTTCAGTTTTCACCTAAATGGTGTCGGGCAAAGCTGCGAACCACGCGACGAAGATTATTGGATCGAGCAGAACTGGCTCATGCACTGCGCCCATGACCGCCCCGGTGCGTTGTAGCGTATCGGCCGAAAGCACCGCGACAGAGGCGGGGACGACCTGCAGGCGTTCGTTCTGGCGGCGGGCAGTCAATATAATCATATCATCGCCATTCACGCCCGCTTCAGCCGGGGGTGGCGCAGATGGCGCGTCCTGCGCCAATGCGGGGCTTGCAGTGAGTGCAAAACCACATGCGGTGCTCAGAAGCATCAAATGAGAACGATTCATAACGGCCTCCCTAATTTGTCCATGCCTGATCTGGCAGGCTCTCTTATTGGGTGCCGCGTCATTTTTTGTGTTCTTGTCGCCAACGCGGCTTGATGAGTTGGAACAATATTGTATACAAGTTGTGAACGTCAAGATTTTTTGGAGAGGAAATGACGCGTGCATCCAACCATGTTGATGGAGCCATCCATGGCGTGTGTCCGTCCGGCCCCGTGTGCACGGGAATGTGTCTGATGGAGGCGGCTTTGGGCGTCTTGGATGAGGTTGTGCGTCGGCTCGAACTAGGCTTTTTGCGTATTTGGTGCGGTGTCCAGCGTGGTTGCGCGGTAGATGGCTTGTTCGCTGATGTTGCTGGTCTGATTGAACCGCGGGCAGGCTTGGAAACTAAGGCGATTCGGCGCGGAGGGGTGCAGGCTTTATCAGCGAATCACCTTGGCATTGAGGTGATTCGCACGAGTGTCCCGGATCGCATCAACATTAAAAGAAAATTTCAATTCGCGATGATGAATTTGGTCGGTTTGCGGCATTTGGCCTTGCAGCGGGGCTTTCAGCAAGAGGTGGCTAAATAATGTATTCAAAATCGATCGAGATGGTCGAGGTCGCGCCTCGCGATGGTTTGCAGAACGAGCAATCGTTGGTTGCGACCGACAACAAGTTGGCGTTGATCGGTCGGGCGATTGCGGCTGGGTCGCGGCGGATTGAGGTGACCAGCTTCGTCAACCCGAAAGCTGTGCCGCAAATGGCCGATGCAGAAGCTGTTTGTGCTGGCCTGCCCGAGCGGGACGATGTGACCTATATTGGCTTGGTCATGAATGCGCGTGGCGCGGGTCGCGCGCTCGCAACGGGGCGGATTGATCAACTGGGTGCCGTGGCAGTGGCGACCGATAGCTTTGCCATGGCCAATCAGGGCCAGACCAGCGATGGCTCGGTCGAGGCCGCCCGAGACATCATTGCCATGGCACGTGACGCGGGCAAGAGCGGGCAGGTGACGATCGGTGCCGCATTCGGCTGTCCGTTCGAGGGTGAAGTTGCGCAAGACCGCGTTGTGGCAATGGCTGTTGCATTGGCCGCAGCAGAGCCGGTTGAAATTGGCCTGGCTGACACTATCGGCGTTGCCAATCCGGCGCATGTGGCGTCGTTAATCGTCAAATTGCGCACTGCCTTGCCGGAAATGCCGATACGCGTGCACTTTCACAACACACGTGGCACGGGCCTTGCCAATGTGTGGTCCGCCATTCTGGCAGGTGCTGTCACTGTCGATGCCTCAATTGGCGGTTTGGGCGGCTGTCCTTTCGCACCGGGCGCGGCTGGCAACGTCTCAACCGAAGACGTTGTCTACATGCTTGAACGCGCAGGCATTCGCACAGGACTTGATCTTTCGCAGCTCGTGTCGGCCAATCACTGGATGGCCGAAGTGATGCAACGTAATCTGCCTGGGAT
>DITW01000066.1 GCA_002422945.1 Sphingomonadales bacterium UBA6174
GTCACCTTCGACATCGACGCCAACGGCATCGTGTCGGTCCATGCCAAGGATAAGGGCACGGGCAAGGAACAGCAGATCAAGATTCAGGCTTCCGGTGGTTTGACCGATGCCGATATTGATCAGATGGTGAAGGACGCCGAACGCTTTGCGGAAGAAGACAAGAAGCGTCGTGAAGCCGCCGAAGCCAAGAACAATGCGGAAAGCCTGATCCACACCACCGAACGCCAATTGGTTGAACATGCCGACAAGGTCGATGCGGCCCTGAAGGCGGAGATCGAAGCGGCAATCGCCGACACCAAGGCTGCTGTCGAAGGCGGTGAGCCAGAAGCGATGACCGAAAAGGCGCAAGGTCTGGCGCAGGTCGCGATGAAGCTTGGTCAGGCGATTTACGAGAAGGAACAGGCATCGGCGGCATCGCCGGGTGCGGATGCACCGGCGCAGGATGATGTCGTCGACGCCGAATTCTCGGAAGTGGACGACAATCAGAAGGGCTAAGGCCGAAGCGATGCACATGATCCGGCCTCGTCTGATGACGGGGTCGGACCGTGTTGATGGGGGCTATGATGGCCGATAGTGACGATTATTATGAATTGCTGGAGATTGAGCGCACCGCCGATGACGGTACGATCAAATCCTCCTATCGCAAGCTGGCGATGCGCTATCACCCAGATCGCAACCCCGGCTGCACCGAATCAGAATCGAAGTTCAAGGCGATCAGCGAAGCCTATGACTGTCTGAAGGACCCGCAAAAGCGCGCGGCCTATGACCGTTACGGCAAGGCGGCATTCCAAAATGGCGGCGGCGGCGGTGGCCAACAGGATTTCGGCGGATTTTCGGATATTTTCGAAAATATCTTCGGCGAATTCATGGGCGGGCGTGGCCGTGCCCAATCCGGGCCGCAGCGCGGCGCGGACCTGCGGTATGACCTTGAAATCACGCTGGAAGACGCCTTTCACGGCAAGACGACTGAGATCGACATTTCGGTTTCGGCGGCGTGCGAACCCTGTAGCGGCACGGGCGCCAAGCCCGGCACCGGGGCGCAGACCTGCGGCACCTGTGGCGGCCATGGCAAATTGCGGGCGCAACAGGGCTTTTTCATGGTCGAACGGCCTTGCGGCGCATGTCGCGGGACCGGGCAGATCATCGCCGATCCCTGCACCACCTGCCATGGCGAAGGTCGGGTAGAGCGCGACAAGACTTTGCAGGTCAATGTCCCGCCGGGTGTCGATGATGGCACGCGCATCCGTTTGTCCGGTGAGGGCGAGGCGGGATCGCGCGGTGGTCCGTCGGGCGATCTCTATATCTTCATCCATTTGTCGCGGCACAAATTGTTCCAGCGCGATGGGACGACCTTGTTCACCCATGCGCCTATCAGCTTCACCACGGCGGCGCTGGGTGGGGTGATCCATATTCCGGGGCTAGCGGGTGAAAAGCATGAAATCCGCATCCCGGCGGGTGTCCAGTCGGGCAAGCAAATCCGCCATCGCGGCGCAGGTATGCCGGTGCTGCAAGGGCGCGGTGCAGGCGATCTTGTCGTGCAGATCGATGTCGAGACGCCGACCAAATTGACCGCGAAGCAGCGCGAACTGCTGGAACAGTTCCGCGAGACCGAGACAGGCGAGGAATGCCCGCAGAGCGCTGGTTTTTTTACCAAGCTCAAGGATATGTGGGACGATCTGACTGACTAGGCCCTTAATCAAGCGATCGAACGAGTTGGTGCGCCACGGCGATCCATGGCGCACCAGCCACCACTTGCTGGCGATGGCCAGCCCCCGGCGGCAGAATCAGAATCCTGTCGGCATCCAGCCCGATCATCCGCCCAAAGACGAAGCGCCCCGCTGGGCGCGGCACCAATATATCCCGATTGAGTGCGCCGGCAAAATGCGATGGTGCGGTGCGGCGACACCATAAAACATCGCCGCTGCGATATTCTCCGACCGTGACCAACATCTGCACCGCGACATCCTCGGCCATCGGTTGGGGCGGGGGGAGCGCCAGTTCGCGCTCCGGCGCCTGTGCGCCATCGGCCCCGATGCGCGCGATGACCGGCAGGTTCGATTGGTCGGGCAAGGTGACGAGATCGCTCGCGGTGACGCCAAGCGCGGTGGCGATGCGGTTCAGCCATTCGACCGACACGGTGCGCATGCCGGTTTCCAGCCGCCCGATGGTTTGCGCGGTGGTCGGCGGATCGCAACGCGCGGCGACATCGGCGAGGGTCAGCCCCTTGGCCTTGCGAACCTGTCGGATGGCGGTGATCATGCGGGCCTCTTAATAACCTATCTGGTTATAGTTCTTTCCAACAATTATGTAGATATGGCAAGTCTTGTCCTCATTCATTGATCAGGGAGAGGTGGGCTATGGGACTTCAGACGCGCGATCAGGCATTGGAGGAACGGGCATTGCTGGTGCCGGACGAACAGGCGGCGGATGGGGTGGCGCGGCGAAAGGTGACGGTCAACCGCGCCGAATCGCCGCTAGTCTGGCTGCATGGGCGGCAACTCATCACCGATCTGCAATATGCGGCGGGCGAACAATTGCGCCGCGATTATGAATGCGCGCAACTCAGCCCGCGCGTGACGATGCGCTGGGATGTGGCACCCGGTGGTGCCAAAAATGGGGGCGCGGCGATGATGGAGGCGACCGACCGCCAAATCGCGGCTAAGGCGCGATTTCACGCTGCTGTCGATTATCTGGGGGCGGGGTTGCAGGACATTGCATGGCGGACCATCTGCGCGGGTGAAGGCATGGCGGCGGCAGAGCGCGGCCTTAATTGGCCCGCGCGATCCGGGCGTTTGGTGCTCGGCCTCGCGCTGGATCGCTTGGCGGCGCATTATCGTATGGGGTGATGGGGGGGGCGGTCCACCCTTGGAAATTGCCACCAACGGCTGCGATAGCAGCCGCAAGGCCGAACGGCCGCCGCGCCTTATTGGCGCGAAAGCCTTAGCGGACGGATGTCCGCGCCGGCGACTGAGGCTAAAACAAAAATGGAGCGGGTGAAGGGAATCGGACCCTCGCGACTGGCTTGGAAGGCCAGGGCTCTACCACTGAGCTACACCCGNNGGAGCGGGTGAAGGGAATCGAACCACGCTCGAAGCGCCTTGGCGCGTAGAGCCATCAAAAGATCTGAGGGTTCCTCTGAGGGAAACGCATCGGTCGCAAAATTGCGCTGTCTGTAGGAAAGACTGGAGCGGGTGAAGGGA
>DITW01000001.1:0-1319 GCA_002422945.1 Sphingomonadales bacterium UBA6174
TGAGGTTGTCGAACTCGAGCGTCTCAAGAAGGTCCGAATTCCAGATCAGCGAGCGGTCGGTGATGGCGATATCGCCGATGCCCTCCCAGACCTCGTGAATGAGCTTGGAGCCCTCCTCGAGGACGTCTCCGGTGCGGAACACAGCGCAATTGTTCTGCATCGTGCGCTGCATGTTTTCGCGCAATTGCGCGGTCGGCGTACCGCCCTTCGACCAACGATACTTGTCAAGACGGGAGAGCGACTTGTCGGCGGAATCCTTAGGCAATTCAGGTTGCGATTCGCCCGGCTTGACGATTTCCGCGGCGCGAATGCCGGCGGCGCGGCCAAAGACCACGAGATCGATCAGCGAGTTCGAGCCAAGGCGGTTCGCGCCATGGACCGACACACATGCCGCTTCGCCCACGGCGAACAGGCCCGGTACGACCGAATCAGGGTTGCCATCGCGCAACGTCACGACTTCGCCATGATAGTTACAAGGGATACCGCCCATGTTGTAATGCACGGTCGGCACCACAGGCAAAGGCTGGCGGGTCAGATCGACATTGGCGAAGATCTTGCCGGTTTCGGTGATGCCCGGCAGACGTTCCGCCAGCACCTTCGGATCGAGATGGTCGAGGTGGAGGAAGATGTGATCCCCTTCCTTGCCGACGCCGCGACCTTCACGAATTTCCATCGCCATGCAGCGCGACACGACATCGCGCGAGGCCAGATCCTTCGCGGACGGCGCATAACGCTCCATGAAGCGTTCGCCCTGCGAATTGGTCAGATAGCCGCCTTCGCCGCGCGCACCTTCGGTGATCAACACGCCCGCACCATAAATGCCGGTCGGGTGGAACTGTACGAATTCCATGTCCTGCAACGGCAGGCCCGCGCGCAACACCATCCCTCCGCCGTCGCCGGTGCAGGTATGGGCCGAGGTGGCGGAGAAATAGCAACGGCCATAGCCACCGGTAGCCAGCACGACCGCATGGCTGCGGAAGCGATGGATCGAGCCATCTTCCATGCACAAGGCGATCACGCCACGGCATTCGCCATTTTCCATGATCAGGTCGATGGCGAAATATTCGATGTAGAAATCGGCGTCATATTTCAGCGACTGCTGATACAGGGCATGCAGCATGGCATGGCCGGTACGGTCAGCAGCGGCGCAGGTGCGCTGCACCGGCGGGCCATCGCCCATATTCTGCATATGACCGCCGAATGGGCGCTGATAGATCGTGCCATCGTTATTGCGGCTGAACGGCACGCCAGCATGTTCGAGTTCATACACGGCAGCCGGTGCTTCACGCACCATATATTCAATCGCGTCCTGATCGCCC
>DITW01000001.1:1329-29415 GCA_002422945.1 Sphingomonadales bacterium UBA6174
CATGTGCCAGGTCCAATGGTCCGG
The DNA here is from genome assembly GCA_002422945.1 of Sphingomonadales bacterium UBA6174. Classification (GTDB taxonomy): domain Bacteria; phylum Pseudomonadota; class Alphaproteobacteria; order Sphingomonadales; family Sphingomonadaceae; genus Alteraquisediminimonas. Next base: position 1,354 of record DITW01000001.1, read on the forward strand.
CGTGTTGTTGCCAAGCGATGCCGCGATCCCGCCCTGTGCCGCCACAGTGTGCGAACGGGTCGGGAAGACCTTGGTGATGCAGGCCGTCTTCAGACCGGCTTCCGCCGAACCCATGGTGGCGCGCAGGCCGGAGCCGCCCGCGCCGACAACGACGGTGTCATAGACGTGATCGATGATTTTATATTCACTGGCCATTAGGCGGCCCCCCCGGTGACGGCAATCTTGAGAATGGAGATCACAGCGAGCGTGGCCGCCGCGATCACGGAGAAATTGAGCGCGAGCAAGGATGCGAACTTGTTGCCCTCGTCATGGACATAGTCCTCGATCACAACTTGCAGGCCCATGCGCAGGTGCCAGAAGGTCGATACCACAAACAGCAGCATCGCCACCGCCGAGAACGGCGATGACAGCCACGCCGTCACGGTTTCAAAGCCGAGGTCCGGCAAGCGGACCAGCGACACCAGCAGCCAAGGCGCCAGCAACAGATTGCCAATCGCGGTGAAGCGATGAACGACCCAATGATGCGCGCCCGATTTGGCCGAACCCAGACCGCGTACGCGGCCAATGCCAGTTCCCGTTCCCATTTTTACCTCGCCAGAATGAGTGCCCAAAGGGCAATCGTGGCCACGGCCGCGCCGACAATAACGGCAATCGACCAGAAGCGATTAGTGTGGAGTTCATAACCTGCGCCAATATCGAGCACGAGGTGACGGACACCCGACCCCATATGCTGGAAAAAGGCCCAGCTGATGCCGAACAGGATGATGAACGGAATGATATTCAGTCGGCCGATCTGAAGGGCATTGCCCTCATCTGCCAACATGCAATCCATGAATTGCGCATAAGTATCCTGACCCGACGCCAATGCGACAAGCCAAGCGATCAGCATGACGCCGCCGCCGATGGACAAGACGGTGCCGGTGGCGCGGTGCAGGATGGAGATCAGCATTGCCGGTCCCCAGCGCCAGATCTGCAAGTGCGGCGACAACGGCCGATTGCTGTTGCGGGCCATATTCATTCCCCCTGGACTACGATCAATGGGCGCGGACTCAATCAAGAGCCAACACCACGAGTTGACGAGACCTTTAGCGCAAAGATTCCGCAACGCAACCAGTTCAAACAGCGAATTCGGCGTGAAATGGCGTCAGCCATCAAAATCGACAGGTGGCGTTGAAGAGCCGGAGACTCCTCGCTAAGGCCGTTTTCATCATCTGGCCGGGCCTTCCGGCGCGACCACCCACAAGGAATTCATCATGGCCGATCAGGGCGACAGCTGGAAGCTTATCATGCCATGCACCAAGGCTGAAGCCGAGGATGCGCCACTGTTTGAGGCGCCGGAAGAAGCAGGCTGGCCGGTGATCATGACCAGCGAACCCGATCCCGATCTGCCCGAAGAATGGCTGATGGAAGCCTATTTCGACCATGAGCCATCCCAAGAATTGGTGGCAAAGGTGCTCGCACTTGTGCCGTCATCCGCGAGCGTTGCGCCCCGGATCGAACATCTGCCCGCGCAGGATTGGGTGACGATGAGCCAGGCCGGGCTGGAGCCTGTCCGCGCCGGTCGATTCTTCGTCCACACCCCGATTCATCGCGGTGCGATTCCCGCAGATGCCGTGCCGTTCGAAATCGATGCGGGCCTGGCCTTTGGCACGGGCCAGCATGAAACGACCTCGGGCTGCCTGATTCTCCTCGACCTGCTGGCGACACGGGGCGTGGAGGCGCGCAACCTGATCGACCTTGGCACCGGCACCGGCTTGCTGGCCTTTGCGGCGCTTCATTTATGGCCACAGGCATTGGCAATTGCGACCGACATCGACCCGATTTCGATCGATGTCAGCCGCGACAATGCCGTGGTGAACCATGTTGCGCTGGGCGAGGGGCCGGGCGAACTTGCCCTCGCAGTGGCGGATGGCATGGCGCATGAAGCCATTGCGGCCCGCGCGCCTTATGACCTTGTCATCGCCAATATTCTTGCCGGCCCGCTGATCGACCTTGCGCCTTCGGTGTGCGCCGGGGTGGCGACAGATGGCTATGTGATTCTCGCGGGTTTGCTCGCGACGCAGGCGGAAAAGGTCGCCAATGCCTATGCGGCGGAGGGCGTCCTACTCGATCATAGCATCGTGCGCGGCGATTGGGCTTGTCTGTTGCTGCGCAAATAGGGCTGAGAAGGTAGCAGTTGAGGCCTGAGTGAAAAAATACGGTCCGCGCTGTGTGATGGCCATTGCGGACCCGGCAATGCTTTGCTAGTGGCACCCACCTACCAGCCGCCGGATCAGTCCGGCGGAGTTTGACCAACCCAGCGGTCTAGCCTTTCAGGCAATCCCGTTGGCGTTTGAATTGAGTGCGGTCGTGGCGGAACTGGTAGACGCGCANNTGGAAGTTCGAGTCTTCTCGACCGCACCAAACAGTCCTAGAAGGTAACTGATTTTCGCCCTAGGGCGTGGTACCCTTGCAAAGTGGCGCAGTTCTGCGGGCTTTGGGGACACCTCATAAACCTGATGAAGCCAGAGACCCCCGTCTGTCGCGGTGTTCAGGTAAAGAAAATGCCGGATTCTCTGTCCTCGAAAACCCGGCTTCACCTCGATTTTATGATGTGATTGGCAGCTCAGGCCGCGAACCCGAACTGGCGTTCCTGCTCTATCCAGTCCGCTGGCATGTCACAGCTGAGCAGGCCTCGGCGGGTCAGGCCGTTGGGTTGTGTACCATCCGCGATCGCTTCGATGATCCGGGGGCTAATCCAGGACAGACGCAACAGCCTCGCCAATTGGGTCCGGCATCGCCCTTCCTGCTTCGCGATCTGGTTGAGGCTGAGCGCAGGTGATGCAAGCACGAGGCGCTGCGCCTCCATGGCATCGGCGATCAGGTCGAGAAGATCATCGGATGTACGATTTACCGATGCATCGGCATCTATTCGTAGCTTGGCCTCCCGGAACGGTCGCCGAGTTGGGAGTGGGATGGACCAGGCCCAGCTGGACTCCGTTGCGATGCCTAGGGCCTCAGGATTGAGGAGAACCTCGATGCAATTGGCTCTGATCGTCATCGCTGCAACGAGCGAGCGGAGGGCAGGGTTTACCTTGCCAAGCTGACGAAGTTGGCCGGCAAGTAGATGCGCAGTGGCGAACATGGTACGCAGTTGGCCTGCCTCTTCGATGCCTGACAGCCGGCGCATAGCATGCTCATCGTTGAGCAGCCCTTCGAGCTGACCGATGAGGTGCTGCTCGAGATGGGCGCGCCGGAAGCGGAGGCCGGCTGGATCTTCGGGTCGGGCAAGGTCCTTGCGGGTTTCATAATAAGCGTAGCGACGCACCTTGCTCGAACCATAAGTGGGCACCATTGGCCGCCCTTTGGGATCAGTGAGGAGGCCGCGCAACAAAGCTTCTTGCCGATCGTTGGTGGGGCGTTTCCTCGGCGGCGCTTTCTCTCTGAGTTGTGCCTGCACCGCATCCCAAAGGTCTTCATCTACAATGGGTTGGTGCTCTCCATCATAAACCTGTCCCTTGTGAACAATCATGCCGCGGTAGATCGGGTTCTTGAGCAGGTGGAACAGGCTGCCCCGCTCGAAGGGGATGCCACCGCGATGCGGGCCGCTCGCGCGCTGCTGCACCTTGGTGACTAAGCCTTCGGCGCGCAGTAGTTCGATCAGCGCAGGCACCGACCTGATCTCAAGGTAACGCCGCATGATCGTGCGAACGCGTTCGGCTTCCTCTGGCACCGGCACCAGCTTCCGCTCGACCACCTGATAGCCGAGCGGGACGGGACCGCCCATCCATATGCCCTTCTTCTTGGAGGCGGCGATCTTGTCACGGATACGTTCGCCGGTGACCTCGCGCTCGAACTGGGCGAATGACAGCAGCACATTAAGCGTCAGTCGTCCCATGCTGGTCGTGGTGTTGAACGCCTGTGTCACTGATACGAAGCTTGCCTGCTTGGCATCAAGCCGTTCAACGATCTTGGCGAAGTCTGCCAGGCTGCGGGTCAGGCGATCGACCTTGTACACGATAATGACATCGACAAGGCCAGCGTCGATGTCGGCCATCAGCGCCTTCATGCCGGGCCGCTCCATGTTCCCGCCTGAAAAGCCGCCATCATCATAGCGGCCCTGCACCAGCGTCCAGCCTTCATGACGTTGGCTCAGGATATAGGCTTCGCAGGCCTCGCGCTGGGCATCAAGACTGTTGAACTCCTGCTCCAACCCATCCTCGGTCGATTTGCGGGTATAGACCGCGCAGCGCAGCATCTTCATTTCTTCTGCTCCGTCAGGCCGAAGAACCGGTTGCCGTTCCAGTGCGTCCCTGTAATCGCCTTGGCGATGGCCGTGAGCGACCTCCAGTGCTTCCCATCGAATTCGAAGCCATCGTCAAGCACGATGACGGTATGCCCGACCCCATGCCAGTCGCGGACAAGCCGAGTGCCCGGAGTCAGCTTGCGCGGCATCGGCTTCATATCTCCGCTCTCCCCGGCCTTTGCCTTCACCCGCAGGAGTAGCAACCGGGTCGAGCGGCTGATCCCGCCCAGTCGTCGCTTCTGCAGTTTGTAACCGATGCCCAAGCGCAGCAGTTCAGGTGACAGATTGGGAGCAGGCGCGTCGTAATGACGCACCCATTTGGCCTTCAGTTCCCCGGGCGGTAACTCAGCCAGCCGCCCGAGGGTCAGATATGGTCGGCGGCCCATCAGGCGGCTACCTCGATAGCAGTCATTTTGTAGATGGTGGTACCATCCTCGCGCTTGTCGCGCTCAAGCCCTCGACCTTTTTTGCGCAGCCCTGTCAGGAAGGCCCGGCAGGTGTGGGGGAGCCAGCCGGTGGCCTGGCACAGATCTGCAAGCGAGGCGCCGGCATCCTGCTGGAGTAGCCCTACCACCAGCGAGACTTTGGTCTGTGGTTTGCTCGTAGCTTGCGCCGGAGCAAGCGTCCCCATGTCTGACGCTAAGGTCAGCGGCTTGCGGACCATCTTGCGCGGCTGCTTGGTGGGGGTGGTGATTTCCTTGGTCATTGAGTGGTCCTCCGTATCGGAGCAGCACCACGCTGCTCCCAACCACCCAAGGCCCTGCCGAACGCGTCGGTCAGGGCAGCAGCCCGATATACGGGCCGCGATTTATGTCCGTTACCAATGCTCGAATTGCGCAGGAAGTCGAATGGAATGTATCGGGGGGGGACATTCGGGGGGGACATGTTGTCGGGCGATCCGGAAGAACTCCTATGGGTTGAGGATGTCCCGAAATAGTCGATCATTCATCGAGAATAGAGCCGCTAAGCTGACGACGGCAATACCCGAACGTTGCAGCAGCTTGGGATTTCCAATCGTCTAGCCCGCAACAATTACCTCCACCTGCCCGTTGCGTAATACGCGCACGCCCAGAGCCATGTCCTCATCGAGGCTGCGAGCCATGTGCGAACACCGGTGCATCTTAACCATGCACAGGCTGCGACCTTGTGTTGCGCTAGTCTTGCTGCTTGGTGCGCGGTTGTAATTGAGGGTGCTCTGAGAGCTGGGCAGATTGCCGTGATCCAAGGAACCGGAGGCGTTGATATCCAGGCGCTGCAAATCTTCAAAGCCTTGTGGGGGGGGGCATAGCGATTGTTACTTCCTCGTCGGACGAGAAACTGACTACGGTCCAAGCACTCGGCGCAGATTTCGGAATAAACTACTGTGCCGATCCGGTATGGGACGAGGCTGTGCTGCGGATCACAGGCGGCTCGGGCGCCGATCTGGTGCTGGACATCGGCGGTGCCGACACTCTGGCACGTTCGATCAATGCAGCTCGGCAGGGTGGGCAAGTGTCAATCATTGGCGCGCGCGGGGCGGTCGGCGAGCCTTCTTCAATTCCTGTCGAACAGACGCTTATCAGGAAGCTGACGCTTAAAGGTATCACAGTCAGTAGGTGCTCTGTATCACCCGAGGAAACAAAAAAGTCCGGGAGGGGTATGACCCCCTCTCGGACTATTAGGGCATCGTAATGGAGGTTGGAATTTGACCGTCATGTCCATGCCATCGCTAGCCATGATGGCTGAACTCAGCAAAATTCTCCTGATCTTGATCCCCGTCATCTTATCCTTCCTAAGATTTGATATTATTCTTCAAGGATATGCAGACAGAATGGGCGCTCAGAAAAAAGACAAACTCCCTCACACGTAATCCATAGCTGTCCACCCTGGATTTCGATGCCTTGTTTTCACATCAATTCAAATGATCGGATACGGATCAGACAAATACGGCGCCGAGATCCGGTCCGAATGATTCGATGACCTCCATCGGATTCCAGAATTCGCGGAACAGGATCATCTTCCCATCGCGGAAGCGCTGGATCGTGGCATAGGTCTGCTTGTATTTCGCGCCGGACGGGAGGGTGCAGCCGCCCGAATATTCGATGATCAGCTTATCCGGCTCACCCGTTGTGTTGATCACGACGTCATGGAAGGTAAGTCCCGTGAAATATTTCATCACGTTGCTCAGATAGGCGACGCAATCTTTCTTGCCGACGACGCGCGAGGGCATGTTGATCGTGTTGGCATAAGGAAATTCCAGCACGAGATCGTCGTGCAGCAGATCGTACCAATTTTCCATATTGAAGGCGGACATCAGCTTGCGCGCCACTTCGATGTTGGTGGCGGTTTCATTTTCTCTGCTCAACGTTGTGTTCATGCCTTTCACTCCTCCTATCCTGATTATATTCGGTGCAGTCCTGTGGTCAGCAATGTCATTCATTCCTGCCAGCGCTGACTGATCTGGATCTAATCGACCATACGGTCACGATCTTGTCAATTCAAATCAAACCACTCGGTGCATTTTTTATTTAAAATAAAATGTTGATAAATATCATAATTTTATAGCTGATCATCTCAACCGCAAGGCGGTTGTGCGCATCCGTCATGCCTATCTCCGCTGGCGGCTCAATGTGCGTTGCTTTCGGCTTTTTCATATTCAAGGACAGTGATTTGATCGAAATATTCTTGAATATCGACGATCTTGCCGCCCGCGCAGCGGAACATCAGGAGATATTGGTTCTCATAGACCTTGCCGCTGGGGCCTACACCGCGCGAAGATGCTTCGATCGCCACACGATCATCTTCCCCGGTACTGCTCTTCACCTCGAAGCGAAATTCACGGAAATGCTGGAGAAATGCGGTGATCATCGCGATCGAGCCGGGCTTGTCCTTGGGACCGCCATAAGCGAAGGTCTCGCGCTTGCCGACAGCAGACCAGTTCGACACCTCGGCCATCAGCGCGAACATCTCGTCAAGTTTCCGCTCCGACAACAGTCGACAGAAGTCGATGACAAGCTTGCGATTTTCTTCAGCGGACATAGTGAGGCATCTCCTTAGCCCAATGGCCGTTCCTTATTGCGATGCGTGCGCCGTCATGCAGTCGAGCATGAATGCATTGCTCAAAAACAAACCACATGAAATGATAATGTAGAACTTTTGGGAAGGGTCAAGTGATTTTGATCCTCGCGATACAGTGCGAATGTGTTGATAAATGCGCGATTTTTCCGTTATTTCTTACGCTGATTATTCTCCAATGAATATGGAGTAAATAACCTTTTTACAGTGTTTTGCGTAGAGGTTGCGCGCTTGGTCTCATTCATTGCACGGTGTGATGCACCATGGCGTCTGTCTATATTGCTGCGGAAACGCAAATCGCCTCCTTGGGCTAGATATATAGCGCAAGGTGGCGATAAATATGAACCTATCGGTTCGTTATATGTTGGTAATGCGGCACTCTCCGCGATTTTTCCTCTACCTTGCCCCTCTATCGACGGGCAACGAGCAGGCTGCCTTTCTCGATAGGCTTCAAGTCCAATCGAATAGGTGGCGCAAAGCCTGCCTCTGCCAACCATTGCGATATTTCTTGGCAGGAGAAAATGCGAGTGGCGGTTTCGGTCAATAACGTCAGCTTGAAGGCCGCATGATAGGCCAAGATCGGTTGATCGTCGAGATATTCGTGGATCACGACGATGCCGCCCGGCCGTAGCACCTGATGGATACGCTGCATGATCGCAAGATTATCCTCAGCCGTCTGGTTATGGGCGACCGACAGGTAGAACACGACGTCATAGTCCGTTCCCCAATCGGCATGGAGCAAGTCCCCCGGCAGCAAGCTGATCCGATCAGACATTTTTTTACGCTCGATCAGATCTTCGGTGAAGCTGAGCGCACTTTCAAGGTCCACGATGACGGCCGTGAGTTCGGGATGGCGTTCACAGAATGAAATCGAATGAAGGCCGTGCGATCCGCCGAGATCGAGCATGCGCGACGCACCCGGTGGAAGGTCGATATTGTCCAGAAGATCCGTCGTCAGATGGCGCGCGAATGCATGCATGTAACGCGAAAAGTCCGACCCCATTTCCGGTCGATCGACCATTTTGTCCCATAGGCTCTTGTCTGGCCCGCCGCGTTTAACGCTATCGGCCAAACCGCTCATCAGATCCCATGCTTGGGCCGTCCATATAAGGCCGGGATTATAGTCGACGATACCCTGGCTGGTGAACCAACGGGATGTGATCGGCGTATTGGCAAATGTCGTGCCGTGTTGCTCAAGATAGGATTGCGTCACCAGAAATTCGGCGAGGCTTGCGATAGCTTGCTCGCTTGCGCTTAATGCGACCGCGAGGCTGGCCGCGTCACGAGGGCCGTCGGATAGAGCTTCAAACAAGCCGATGCGCCCGGCTGCGATGATGGCCGCAGACTTCATCATGGGCATAAATACATCCAGCATCGGCAACTCGGCCGTCATGTCTGATTGGATTGTTATTGTTTGAGCATCGTTGAGGTCGGTCAGGCTGGAGCAGGTCATTTCAGGCGCGCATTCCAATGAGTCATGGTAAGGAAAATCGGTATCCAATGTGCGTACTCCATACTCCAGCATCGCAATGATGCCAGTTGTATCTCAGAAACCGACCTTGTCGCCGCCTTTGAGGGATAGAATGTTGCGTGCCTCATCCGGGGTCGCGACTTCCAGACCAAGCCCCTCGATGATCTGGCGGACACGTTGCACCTGTGCGGCATTGGTCGGGGCGAGCACGCCCTTATCGAGCCAGAGATTATCCTCCAGACCAACGCGCACATGGCCGCCCAGCGCCGCCGCCTGCGCCGCGACTTGCATTTGTCCGCGCCCTGCAGCGAGCACAGACCAGCGGTAATGTTCGCCGAACAAGCGATCCGCCGTACGCTTCATGTGCATGACTTCCTCAGGGTGCGCGCCGATGCCGCCGAGCAGGCCGAAACAGGTCTGGATGAACAGCGGGGCCTGCACCAACCCCTCCTGCCAGAAATAATGAAGATTATGCAGATGAGACGTATCATAGCATTCGAACTCGTAGCGCGCGCCAGTCTTGTTCAGCGTCTCCAGCGCGTAACGAATGTCCTTGAAGCTGTTGCGGAAAACGAGGTCGTGCGACCCTTCAAGCATCGCTGGTTCCCAGTCATGCTTAAACTCTTTATATCGCTTGAGCATCGGGAACAGGCCAAAATTCATCGAGCCCATGTTGAGGCTTGCGACTTCTGGCTGCCAGACTTCCGCCGGACGGACGCGTTCCTCCACCGACATATAAGGCGAGCCGCCAGTGGTGAGGTTGATCACCACATTGCTCGATTGTTTGATGACTTTGAGAAAAGGTTCGAACGCTTCCGGGCTTTGGTCCGGGCGCCCATCCAACGGGTTGCGGGCATGCAAATGCACGATCGCGGCTCCTGCTTCCGCCGCCCCAAGCGCCGATTCGGCGATTTCAGCCGGTGTAACCGGCAGATAAGGAGACATGGACGGGGTGTGTATCGACCCTGTGATGGCGCAGCTGATGATGACTTTCTGGGGCATATTGATCCTCAAATGCTGACGTGTCCTGTACAGCATGGGAAAGCGCGGCTGACCCGGCTCAACCCGCGCGCGTACCTGTGAATGACGACAGGGCGCCTTGGCATTGGCGCCGATATGGACGGGCCGCTCGTTTTAATAATGCCGGTAAGTTGAGGCTGGCCAAAGAAACCGGCTCGTGTCTGCGCTGCCATAATCGGGGTCGAGATAGACATGCATGCGGGAGATGAGACCATCCCGGAGTTCGAAGATACTCGAAAAGCGGCCCCCGGGTGTCTTGCCGCCCTCCCATTCGGTGCCATCGTGCAGACGCCCGGCGGTGGTGCCCTCGACGGCAACGCGATTGCCCTCTACGATGAATTGCAGCCCATCAATATCGTGTTGGAGCGATTCAACCGCCGTGAGAAGGCCGCTTATCAGGTCGGAGAATGTAGATTTCCCTTTAGAAATGCCAAATTTGGGAAAGTAAAATTGCGCATCTTCGGTAAAAAGATCGAGCAAATCTTCCCGGCCTCCGTCAAGACGAATATAATATTCTTTGACTGTTTCCTTGGCGTCCATCTCAATACCTCTATTATATGTTCTGGCTATTTTTTTCAAACAAAGGAGGCCGGTGCCGGTGGACCCCATTGATGACCCAACATGGTGTCGAGGTCGGTGATTTCTGGCGGCGTGGCGGACGTGAATATATCGCCATCCGTCCAATGTTCGACCCGATTGCCGAAGGGGTCTAGCCAATAATCGAACACCTGGCTGCCGAGAATATGGCGGCCGACGCCCCAATTATGTTCATAACCCTTGGCCTGCAGGTGGTCATGCCCGACCATCAGGCTATCCACGTCGGCGACTTCGAATGCCGCATGATGGAATTGTGCGGATTTACCGGGGACCGATGCAAAATTGAGCGTGTGATGGTCGGCGGGCAGATCGCCACGATCGCAACGGATGAAAAGCGCGGCCTGGTTGCCATCAGGGGCGCGCACCTCATGCGAGATAAGAAGAGCGAAGCGTTCTTGCCACCATGACCAAGTGGCCGGTAGATCGTTCACCAGACAAACAAGATGGCCGAGCCTGACCACATCCGCTGCGCCTGGCCGCACGCGCTTGGCGGCGGACTGTCGAGGCCGTTGCGTCGCAAAATTCCAAAGCGTGTTATCGTCGCCAGCTTTTTTGTCGGCTGGAGATTGTCCTGCAATGACATCCACCACAAAGCCGTTGGGATCGATCAGGCGAACCATATGACCACCGCCGGGGGCGTCTAGCGGCTCAACGCGCGCGGATTCCGCCGCGGCGAGTTTTTCGAGATCGCTTACAGAACTGGCCCGCAGGGCAACGCCTCGAAACCCTGTCTCGCCCAATTCTGTCACATGAATGAAGGGGGATGAACCCGATCCGCGCATGCGCAATATACTGTCGGTGCTCTGCTCGGCATCGATGAGGCCGAAATCAAGCAGGAACGCACGCATACGGGCAAGATCAGGTGCGCCGAAGCGCACATAAGCGATATCCTCTACTTTAATGATGCTCATTGCTTCACCCTTCGCCGTCTATTGCAACTGTCGACATTCAGCGTTGTTCATTGACGAAGCTGTTCTCAATCGCCCCGAGATCCTCGATCTCGCACCGGACGACATCGCCCGCCTTGAGAATCTGTTGGGGGGTCATGGCCCAGCCCACGCCTGCCGGCGTGCCGGTGTAGATAATATCGCCGGGTTCAAGCGTCATCGCTTTGCTCAGATGCGCAATTTGGTCCCATACATTGAAGACAAGATGGCGGGTATTCGATGATTGCCTGATATCGCCATTCACCGTGCAGGTGATGGCGAGGCGATGCGGGTCTCCCACCTCGTCGGCGGTGGTAATCCAAGGACCGAACGGACCATGGGTGTCGAATGATTTGCCGATCATCCATTGTGGCGTTGCAAGTTGCCAGTCGCGCACCGAAACGTCATTGCCGACGCAATAGCCGAAGACATGGTTGGGTGCGTCTTCGCGGCTGATATGGCGTCCGCCCTTGCCGATGACAGCCACGAGTTCGACTTCATAATCGACCTTGTCGGAGGCCACCGGAATCTGCACCGGGTCGAAAGGCGCATGCACGGTGTTGGCATATTTCGTGAACCACACTTGTTGCTCGGGCGTGGGTAGTCCCGACTCCGCAATATGGTCTGCATAGTTGAGGCCGATCGCCAGAATTTTTCCGGGACGCTGTACCGGGGCCTGCAAATGAACCTCTTTAAGCGGTAGAGCGCCAATGGCCTTGTTGGCGCATTGCTCCAGACTGGGCCGCAATGCAGGCCAATTGGCAATGAGCGCGGACATATCACCCGTGACGAGCGCCGAAGGAACCGGCACAATCTTGTCGCCAATAACGATCCCAAGATGTGACTGATTGTCATGCACATAGGCAGCAATTTTCATGTTCTGATCCTTAGACGCGGCCAGCCACTGGAATGATGGCACCGTTGATATCTTTGGCCTCATCCGAGCAGAGGAAGCACATTATATTTGCGAGCGATTGCCGAGATACCCAACGACTATGGTCGGCATCGGGCATCGCTGCACGGCTGGCCGGCGTGTCAATGATGCTCGGGGCCACCCCATTCACATTGATGCCATGGTCGCGCAGTTCGGCTGCGAGCGATTCAGTCAGCCGCATGACGCTACTTTTTGCCGCGCAATAAGCGCCCATTTCGCCTTTACCGGTGAAGGCGGAAATGGCGCCGACGGTGACAATGCTGCCACGTTTCCTTGCGATCATCGGCGGGACAATGTGACGCACCACATTGCGCAGTGTGTCGACATTGCTTTTGAACATGCCTGCCCATTCGTCATCCTCAATGGCATAAGAGGATGTGCCGCAGGTAAAGCCGCCAGCAATATGCAGGAGCGCATCGACCTCGATACCGGCCAGTGCTTTTGCGGTGGCGGCCGGATCGGTCAGATCGACGCCAATCCATTGTGCATCCCGGTGACTGTCATCTGCTTCTATATCGACGAGAATCAGACGGGCACCCAGATCACACGCCACATCGGCGGCAATCGTGCCAAGGGCACCTCTAGCGCCGGTGATGAGGATCGTTTTTCCATCAAGCATAGGATTATTGCCCTTCTTGCGATGCAGTCAGGCGTGACACGTCGGCGTGGATCTTCTTGTCTTTATCGGTGTTCTGCGATGTGCAGAAGCCCGCGACCGTCTTGAGAACTTGCCCGCAATCCAATGGAGTGAGATCGCCGCGCCATGCGATATGCTGGTCCGGTCGCACGAGAATGAGGGGGTAATCCATCACCCGCTTTACGGCCTCTCCCTGGGGGCGCAGAATTTTCAGCGGGATACGGGCTTCTGCTGCGGCCTTTTCGAAGGCGGAGACATCATGTTCACCCATGACGATCAAGGTGAAATAAAGGCCGAGGTGATCGTGCAGTGCTGAGCCGTCATCCAGAAACACGCTTGGCAAGCGTGCGCCGGGCCATGTCGCGCCTTCATAAATGAGCGGGTCGACCGGCGTGGCATTGTCGTCGCTGAAGATGACGGGGGAGTGATCATAGCGATAGCCAAGTTCGACCCCCCAGCTTTCGTTCTCGGCATTGCCGAGCTTTTCGATCCGCTGTGCCGCTGCAATGCGGCGTTGTTCGACGTCCGGGCTGTCGTCCTCCAGATCGCCGCTATCCATATAGACATCGCCAATGGCGATGCGGACGCCCATATGCCGCTTGGATGCGTTCAGGCAATTCCAGGCGACAGGGCGACGTTCTTGGTCATAGGCTTCCAGAAGATGCGGTCCTCCCCAGCCATTGATCATCGCGGCGAGTACCCAACCCAACCCGGCAGCATCGGCTATGCCGGAATTCATCCCATAGCCGCCAGTCGGCACATATTGGTGCGCGGCATCGCCGGCAATTGCGACCCGTCCGCTGACATATTGCTGGGCAACGACAAAATGCGCGCCCCAAGGATTGGCTTGAAGAATTTCATAGTCGAACTTGCGGCCAACCCAGCTTTCTAGCACGCCTTCAGGCGTCATCTGGCTTTCGTCCATGCCCGGCAAAATCCAAGCTTGAAGCGTCCAGATATCGACATCATTCTGGGCAATGAGGCTGCCAAAGGCATTTTGGTAATGCCAGGTTTTGCCCCAGCGCTGCAATAAGGCGCGATCTTCCGAGCGGAAATGGACCATGAACGCGCGGGCAAATTCGAATTGGCCATCAAGATTGATGCCGAGTTCCGCGCGCACCTTGCTGCCGCCGCCATCGCAGCCGGCCAGATAGGCGGAACGGATCACCAAGGTCTCGCCCGAGGGGGAGACCACTTCCGAAGTGACGCCATTTTCATCTTGCGACACGATGCGCGAAAAACGCGTCCCGAACCGAACGTCAATCAAAGGATTGGCATCAATCGCCGCTTTCAAGACAGGCTCAATCACGACCTGACTCACGCGAAGAGGGGGCTCAACCGGCTGTTGTCCGTTATTATCCTTACGAATTCTCTGACCGAATTCGTTCGGCGTTTCATAACGGAACCTGTGGAGTTCATGGCCGACAAGCGAGGTGATCCACGACACGTCGAATGGATTTTCAGCAGAGACACCCGCTGCCCGAAGGTTGTTGACGATACCGAGCCTGCGAAAGAGCTCCATGCTCCGACCGTTGGTGATATCCATTTTCGGATGGCGGGTTGTTTCCGGATTTTTTTCGACAAGCAGCGTCCGGATACCATAACGCGCAAGTTCCAGGGCCAATGTCATCCCGACCGGCCCACCGCCCGAGATAAGAACCGGAACATCGGTGATATTTGCCTTCATGCGTATCCTTCCCTCCGCCCGATTTTATATGGGCTGTTTTAGAATCGATGGTTAAGATTCGAACCAGATGGTTCACTAATATCTCGGCCTATATAGATGCGTCAAGCGGGGACCTAAAAATCCCGATATTTCTTGGTGCGGGGTGAAGAAAAATATAAATTCGTGCAGGATTCGATTTTATAAATATATGTAAATATCGTATACATAGCTATGTAATCAATAAAAAATGATGATTTGAGCACAAGGGGATGCTTTATGTTTTTATATAATTTTTTAAAAATTTATATTTATTCAAATATTGGAAGTTTTATATGGATATAAGGTGTAAATAACATAATAATATGTATATTATTTATATGTGTTCGATATATTTTAATGATGCACCTCGCTCGAGATTCGATGCGGCGCATTTCAAATTCACCCTTTGCCCGGCAGGCTTACGCGCAGAATCTGGTCGTGTTTCTGCCGACAGAGTGTCTAATTGTAAAATTTATGTATTTAAATAAATATGTTAACATATTTATTCGCCCTGAAGCACAAGAGGCTTGCCGATTGTTATAAGGCGGTTAGATACGAGTAGTTGGCCGAGATGTGTGTCTGCACCAGAAGCGAAGATGTCGAGTGTGTTTGTCAGGCGCACATCGCCTGCTTGACCTGGTGAAATCAGATCTTCAATTGCCTATTATTTTATAAGGCATTGGGCCGGCTCAGCGGACCTGGGTGCAAAATAAACGGACCATGTGGTTCATTTTGTATTGACATGGGTTGCATCGCGCGGCACCTTCCTACGGCAATATAGCTAAGCCATGCAGTGAAGCTAGTTGGTTTAATTTACGTAGGAGAGAGCAAGTGACTCAGGGCTTCGAATATGATCTCGTGATTCGCGGTGGCCGGGTGATCGACGGGACGCGGATGCCTTCGTTCATCGGCGACGTCGCGATTAAGGATGGCAAGATCGCCGACGTCGGCAGCGTGCTCGGCAAGGGACGCGAGGAAATCGATGCCAAAGGGTTGATTGTCGCTCCTGGCTTCGTTGATAATCATACGCATTATGATGCACAGTTGAGTTGGGATCCTTATGCCTCGCAGTCCTGCTGGCATGGCATCACCACTGTGGTGATCAGCCTGTGCGGTTTTGGTTTTGCGCCTTGTCGTCCGGAAGATCGCGAACGCGCGATGCGTCGAATGACCCGGGTGGAGGCGATACCTTATGAATCGATGAAGCTCGGCATGCGCTGGGATTGGGAAACGCAGGGCGAATTCCTGCAGTCTTTCGAGCGCGCCGGCATCGGCGTCAACGTAGCGGCCTATATTCCGCATAGTGCGATCCGTGCTTATGTACTCGGTGATGAGGACAATAAGCGCACGGAAGTGACGCCAGATGAAATGGAGCAGATGAAAGAGCTCGTGCGCGATGGCTATCGGGCGGGTGCCTTGGGCCTCTCCACGGATAAAAATCTGATCGACCGCGACTTTGACGGCGGCATGCTCCCGAGCACCATTGCGAGCATGGAAGAGATCGAAGAGTTGGTTTCCGTGGCGCGTGAATTCAATGTGGGGTCAGTGGAGATCACCCCGCCCAATATGCATATCGGCGACGAAGAAATTGCGCTTCTCAAGAGGATGGCGGAAGTCTCCGGGCGTCCTGTGATCCACAATACGCTGATTGAGTCGGCGCATATGCCGGGGGCGTGGAAGCGTTCGCTCGATCTGATCGAAGAGGCCAATAAGGAATATCGTATTTATGCCACTGCGGTCTGCCACGGGATCGGCTCGCTCTTCAATCTGCTCGAATATAATCTGTTCGACGATATGCCGGCTTGGAATGAGGCGCTGGCCTGCCCGATTGAACAGCGGATCGAGAATCTGAAAAATCCCGAAGTCCGTCGCAAGCTGGAGCATGATGTCGAGCATTATTTGAACCGGGTATGGTCAGGTCGCTGGACTCACATGAAAGTGAATGAAAGCGAGCAATCGAAATATGTCGGCAGATATATCAGCGAGATTGCGGAATCTGAAGGCAAGTCACCGCTAGATGCATTTTGCGATATCGCCGTTGCTGAAGAATTGCGGACGATGTTCTATATTGAGGATCAGATCAATTCGGATGACGAGGCAAATAAGCAGATCGTCGCCAACCCTTATGTGATCCCCGGCGCTTCAGATGGCGGTGCGCATACGCAGTTCCTCTCGATGGGCAAATATCCGACGGTGATGCTGGCGCAGTGGGTGCGTGACGAAAAGGTCATGAGCCTTGAAGAAGCGCATTGGCGTCTGTCCTATATGGCCGCCTCCTCCATCGGATTGGAAGGCGTCGGCACGCTTGAACGCGGCATGCCTGCCGATATCGTTGTCTATGATTTGGAGAAACTCGCGGTCACTCCCGATCAGCCTTATTATGAAACGATCCTCGGCGGCGGTAAGCGACTGGTTGAAAAGGCCACCGGCTATCGTTGGATTCTCGTGAACGGGAAGGTTACCTTCATTGACGGCGAATGCACGGGCAATTTGCCGGGCCGCATTTTGCGCACCTCGGCCTATCAGCCGGAGGAAGTGCTGCTCGAAGCGGCAGAATGACTCGCTGGCCCTGCCTGTCATATGACATGCAGGGCCATATGCTCACATGAAATATTCATGAATAAATAATGTATATATGCAGCATATTATTACCATAAACATAATATATTATCTAAATTGTTGTATGTACGTGTTTAAAATAGATACAGATATAAATAAATATTTCGATAATATCTAAGTTTATTGATACGTGGGAGGATGGTAATGGTTGTGGCTGAGGAAAAAAAATCAATTTCCGAATATAGTCTGCTTGATGAGGCGACACTCGACTGCCCATTCGATTTTTACGCACAGCTGCACGAAGAACAGCCGGTATATCAAATGCCTGAAACGGGTATTTACGTTGTTACCAAACATGAGGATATCCGGGCAGTAGCGCGTGATACGGAGACATATTCGAACGTATTGCTCGCGATGGAGGAGCTTCAGGGCGACAATGGACGGCGTTATCAGAATATCCTCAAAGAACGTGGATGGGAGCATGTGCATGTCTTGCATCGCACTGATCCTCCGGTTCATTCACAGCATCGCAAGCTGGTTGATCGGGTCTTCACGCCGGCGCGTATCAAAAACCTTGTGGCCGATGTGGAGGCGCTGGCCCATGAGTTGATTGATCGTTTTGCGGATCGTGGCGAATGCGACCTGATCAAGGAGTTCGCGCTCCCCCTGCCAGGGATGATTTTGGGCGAACAGCTCGGCCTCGACAAGAATGAGTTTGCCCGCTTTCAGGCGTGGGCGCTTGCGTTCCTGTCGACGGGCAACAAGATCATGGATGATGCCGAGCTGCTCGAAATGGCGGAAATCGAGCTGGACGCCCAGCAATATCTCGCATCCGTACTTGAAAGCCGGCGCAAAGACCCGACGAACGATCTTATTTCGGATCTCGTGCACGCCGCACGCGAAGGTGAAGAGCCCTTCACCATGCATGAGTTGCAGAACCTCATGCACCAGTTGATCACGGGTGGGTATGAAACAACGACCAGCGCCATCACGCATGGCATGTGGCTGTTGATCAGATATCCCGACCAGCGGCAGAAGTTGCGCGAACATCCGGAATTGCTCAAGAACTTTGTGGAAGAGGTGCTGCGCTTCGAAAGTCCGGTGCAGGGCATCATGCGGCGAACCACCAAGGACGCAGAGCTGAGTGGCACGAAGATTCCTGCGGGTTCAACGCTGATACTTCGTTTTGGGGCAGCCAACCGTGACCCCAATCAATTTAAATGCCCGGGTAAGTTCGATATCGAACGCGAGAATGCCAACCGGCATGTGGCTTTCGGTTTTGGGGCCCATCATTGCATCGGTGCGCCGCTCGCCAGGCAAGAGATTTTCACGGGTATCGGCGCCTTGCTCGAGCGGTTGGATGATTTTGAACTGGCGCGTCCGCTTCCAGAGCATCCGCATGTGTACAGCCTTAATTTCAGGCCGATGAAAGAGTTTCATCTTAAGTTTAAGAAAAAATAATAATTAAATACACGAATTTATAAAATACTTTCTTATAAAAATTGTATTATTTAAAATATTAAAATTCGTATTTGTAAAATAATTATTCGAAAAATAATTCGGACAATTCATATTGTCTGGTGGTGTGTCTTTTTGCGACTAATTTATAGTGGGAGGAGAAGTAAAATGACAAAGAGAGAGATGAACTATCGTGTCACGCATGCGCTGGCGATAGCGTCCATTTGTGCGCTGGCAAGCTCTGCGGTCCATGCTGCGGAGGCTGGTGATACAACGGCTTCACCGCAGCATGCGCAAGAGCTGGCAGATATCGTGGTGACGGGCACCAAGCGTGCACAGGACCTGACCAAGGTGCCTGTTGCTGTCACCGCCTATACATCTGAGGCCATTGCCGCTGCCGGATACCAGCGTCCGGCAGAGTTTTTGCGCGACACGCCCAATGTCACCTTCGTCGAAGATGACTCCGGGGAAGTCGATATCAATATTCGCGGCGTGACGTCGGTACGTAATTCCGACCCTTCGGTCGCGGTCGTCATTGATGGTGTGACGCTATCGAGCCTGAAGGCATTCAACCAGGATCTGATGGGTATTCAGCAGGTTGAAATTCTCAAAGGGCCGCAAAGCGCGATCTATGGCCGCAACGCTTCGGCCGGTGCTGTTGTCATCACCACGAAGGAGCCGCCCGAGAGCTTTGGTGGTCAGGCGACGATCAGCTACGGCAATTGGGATTCGGCGCGCGCTGGATTTGAGGTCGGAGGACGTGTCAGCGAGACGTTAAAGATCGGCCTGTCTGGCATGTATCGTACGACAGATGGACCGTTTACGAGTGTCACCACCGGTGAAAAAGTGCGGCGTTCGCGTTCCTTGCAAGGGCGCTTGCGGGCGATCTATCAACCAACTGAAGACTTGACTGTGGATTTCAAACTCGGCGGTCACCGGAACCGGGGCGGCGGCATTGCCTATAATGGCCAGCTCGTAGGGGTTCCACTCGGCGAATTTGATGGCCTGGCATTGAATACCGATCAGGCCAATATGCCCTATGTGACGCGGGTTGAGGGCCGCAATACCGAGAATTTCTTCGATGCGACTGTAAAAGTTGAATATAATGCGGGTTTTGCAACGTTAACGTCCGTGACCGCATATAACAAGCTGAAGCAGGCCTATAGCGGCGCAGGCGCACCTTATCTGGATATTACCGGTACCCCGGGCGCTCTTACCCAGACATATAGCTATCGAGACAAGAATTATTCCCAAGAATTCCGGATCTCTTCGCCTAATAATGGTAAATTGCGCTGGCAGGTCGGTGTCAATGCATTGCGCTTCGACCGTTACCAGACGAGCGAATTGAATGTGGATAATCTGGGCTATGTCCCGACCACGCTTGGCGAACTCGATCTGCCTGACAGCGCGCAGCCGACCGTGTCGCTGGCGATTGAAAAATATCGGACGACGAATATTGCGCCCTTTGCCAATATCCAATTCGATCCGATTGAACGGCTCCATATTGGCTTGGCTGCGCGCTACGATATTGAAAAGCGCAAGGTCAAGGAAGTGGTGCCTAGCCTCATCAATACGGCGACGGGTGCGAACTATAACATCTGCGTGCAGCAGTTGAACATTCCGGTCGCGGATTGCCACCTGCAGAAAACCTATAAGCAGTTCCAGCCTAAGGTGAACATCTCGTACGATGTCATCGATGACGCCTTGATTTATGCAAGCTGGGGCAAGGGCTTCAAATCGGGTGGGTTTAACGCGATCGGTTCGCGTCAACAGCTGATTGCTGCAGCGGTCGCCGGGGGTGTTGATCCGAGCAAGGTCTTTGTGAGCGATCAATTCGGCAAGGAAGTGGCCGAAAGCTATGAGGCAGGGTTCAAGGCGCGGCTTCTCGATCGCCGGCTATCGCTCAACGCCGCTGTGTTCACCACAGATGTGAGCAATGCGCAGCAGTTCCAGTTTTTCCCCAGTGCCGGGTTGCAGTCGGTTATTTCGATCGACAAGATCCGGTTGCGCGGGTTTGACGTGGATATGCGGGCGCAGCTGCCGGCAGATATCCAGATCTTCGGTAGCTTCGGCTATGTGAAGGGCCGGGTGAAGGAATTCGCACCTGATCCGTCGCTGGTCGGCAACGTCTCGCCGCGCTCGGCCAAATATACGATGACGGTGGGCGCGACCCAGTCGATCGATCTTGGCGGCGGTTATCGATTGGTCCCGCGGGCCACATTGCAACGTGTCGGGCGGTTGTACTTCGACGTTGCGAATACCCCGGGTACAGATCGTTCGCCCCTCACGCTGCTCAATGGCCGTCTGTCGCTTCATAGCGGTGACCGGTATGAGATTTCATTGTGGGGGAACAACCTGACCAACAAGAAGTATTTCCAGGAGGTCATCCCCCTCTTTGGTGCACTGGCGTTGGATTATCGCGGCGAAACCCGCAGCTACGGCATAGAAGGGAAAATCACTTTCTAAAATCGATTTGGGGCGCGGCTTTGGGCGCGCCCCAATTTGCTGCGTTCTGGTGATTTTCGGGATGCGGCATTGCATCTGATCGGATCGTATCCGGATCTGATTTACTCAGCACAATCCAAAGGCGATGGCCTGCGCCATCACGGGCCGCCTAATCTATAAGCGGCTGATGGCGTGCGCCGCCTCTGCACGCGCAATGGCGTAATGCCCGCTGATATCAGGCTTTATCCAGAAATATCACGCTGTAGATGAAGCCGATGGTTTGATAGATTTCGGCTTCCGAGAAAACGTCGCGGCCAGTGAGTGCCTTATACTCGCCCGAAAGTGTGAAGGGGACTGCCCCCGCGCTGATGATAAGATAATAGAGGCGTGCCGGGTCGCCGTCGCGCACCGTTCCTTCTATCTGTCCCAGTCGGATCATGTTGCACACAGTATCGAAATGCTTCCGCAGGTAACGCTCGACCAGCCAGTCAAGTCGGGGCGTGCCTTGCGTGCTCTCCATCGACATGATCCGATTCACGCCGGGAAACTCTGCGGAAAACCGAACAAAATCCCTGATAAATACGCGTAATGCTTCACCCGGACCATTTTGCGCTACGGCGTTGAGATCGACCTCGATCATCTCGACATATTCGCCGATCGACTTGTCCATGGTGGCGAACCAGAGCTCTTCCTTGGAGCCAAAATGGTACAGGACTTTCGTGTGAGATGCGCCCGCCCGGTCGGCTATCACGCGCGTGGAGGCGTTGTCATAACCGAATTCGCTGAAGCACTCGAACGCAGCGCGCATAATCTGAGCTTGCTGGTCAACACCCTTGCGCGACAAGGTGCGCCGTTCAGATTTCGGGCGTGGGGCTTTCCGTTTTGCGGGCTTGTGAGACCGCTCAAGGACTTCCGCATTACTGATCTCATTCAACACATATCACTCCTGGCGCCCACAGATTTTGCAACCTATTGAAGACGTAAAGAAATTCCTTCAGGCACTGAAAACTCAATCTCCGAGCAAGGCGCACATTATGTCTGCGCAATGTCATCAAGCATATAGCGTATATCCGTCACTCGCCATTGTCACAGCCCTTTTGCACGAGGCCGGATATGATGCCTTATAACGAACCAAGTGGTTTAACCAAGTGCCTCATTGTCTCGTTGTGGGTTGTAAGATTGACGAACTAGCGGGACATCAACAGCGTGGGATTATAGGCGTTCTCGGAGAGCTTCATAGGGTGTTTTTCCATTGAAGGCGCCGTGTGGCCGATTGAAGTTGTAGAAGTTCTCCCACTCACTGAGTTTGGCTTCGAGATCGACGTCGCCTTTGTAGGACAGGAGCTGGTAAAACTCCTGCTGGTCTGAACGATGGGATCGCTCGACCTTGCCGTTCAACTGGGGCGTTCCGCGTTTGATATAGGCATGGCGGATGCCCTGATCCTCGACATGCCAGTGGAACTTGGCCTGGAACTCGTGGCCATTATCGGTTCTGATTTCTTTGATGCGGAACGGGAACTTTTCAATGATGTGATCGACGAAGTCGATCGCGTTGGCTTGTGTGTGTTTGTCGTAAACCTTGAGCGCCCTGACGCGCGTCGCGTCATCGATAGCTGTATACTGGAACCGGCGGATTTTCTCGCCTCGCATACCAGTGAAGGTGAGGAACTTGACGTCCATCTGGATGTGATGACCCGGCACCTGCTTGTTGTAACGCTTGGTGTGGACTTTGCGCATGCGCGTACCGCGCGGCAGTCGACTAACGCCATTGCGGCGCAGGATGCGCGTGACCCCGGCGTCGGAGATTGTGATGCCGTGATAGCGCGCCAGATACCAGACGATTCGGATTGATCCGAGATGGTATTTGCTGCGCAGGTAGAGGACTTTCTCGACGATTTCGGGTGGGGTCTGGTTTGCAGGGTGCAATGGAATGGGCTTGGCATTGATCAGTCCGGCTTCCCCGCGCTGCTCGTAAGCTGCTTTCCAGCGGTAGAAACTCGACCGACCCACGTCGAAGTGTCGGCATGTCTTGGACACATCGCCGGTCTTCTCGGCGTGGCGCAGCACTTTGAGCTTGCGCTGAATGTCGCGGTCTTCCTTGGTCATAGAATCCATCCTCCGTGCTGCCTGCCGGCAGTATGAAAGATGTCCCACGAGTCCGTACAGTCCTACACCATCTTCGCGTAATGATTGACCCTCGCGTCAGGACCGTTGGCACCCTTGATATACGCGAGTGCCTGCGCGGTTGAATCGACCTGATCGTCGTACTTGTCCCATCCTCGCGCCTATTGCGCTCAAGCTCCCGGCCTTTCTTGCGGAGCCCGGTCAGGAAGGCCCGGCAGGTGTGGGGTAGCCAGCCGGTCGCCTGGCACAGGTCTGC
This sequence comes from Sphingomonadales bacterium UBA6174, assembly GCA_002422945.1. Classification (GTDB taxonomy): domain Bacteria; phylum Pseudomonadota; class Alphaproteobacteria; order Sphingomonadales; family Sphingomonadaceae; genus Alteraquisediminimonas. Next base: position 24,825 of record DITW01000001.1, read on the forward strand.
AAGTGAAGCGCCCCCGTCCTGCTGAAGTAGCCCTTCGACGAGTGAGGCTTTGGTATGGGCCTTGGTTGCAGGAAGCACCGGGGCGGGCATTTCCATGTCCGGGACTACTGTCAGCGGCTTGCCTGCCAGATCGCGCTGCCGCCTAGTTAAGGTGGTGTTTTCTATAGTCATCGAGAGGTTCTCCTTGTCGAAGCAGCACCGTGCTGCTCCCACCACCCAAGGCCCTGCCGATCGCGTCGGTCAGGGCTGCAGTTCGTCATGCGGGCCGCGGTTTACGTGTATGACCAATGCTCTGAATGCGCAGGAAGTCGAATGGAATATGCGGGGGCGGGGCCGGCTTTGTCGAGGCTCTCCAGAATTTCTCCTTTGCGGGGCGTAATTGCGGTAGGCTGTCGTTTGAGCCAATCAATGCAATCGTCAGCGACGCGCACCAAAGTCAGTCGCTGGGCATCGTTTGTATATACGCCAGAAGCGGATGTATCCTTTGGCGTTTGATCATATGTGGGTGTGCCGCCGGCGTCATTGTTCTCGCCCGACCGGCTGAAGTTTAGCCAGACGCTGGAAGAGATCCGTATTGACCGTCCGAACCTGCACCCCGCTGTAGTCTCTATCCACGGGCGCTGATTGGCATCCCATGCTGATCAGCTTGAACGTCATACTTGCTGATATTCAGGCCATTTACACGGGGGCCGATTGCTATCGCGCCAAGGCCTTGATGTTGCCCGCGTCATTGCTGCGCAACCTGCCCCTAACATTGGCTCAAAGACTCGACATGAAGTTGGGCAAACAGGGGCGGTCAGCTGCGAACAAATTTCGGTAAATTTTCTCAGAAACATATCACTTTTCGGACATTGGAGAACAGCCGCGGATGGGTGTGTGGCAGAGCTCGACGAACTTGAACCTTCGGTCCCGAAACCATTATGATCGCCGCACCAAGGTTCGTTTTCGTTGATTGCTCGACCCGATAGACGCCCTGCATCATGAGTGCACTGGGCTGTTGCGCCTCGGTGACCCAAAACGACCCATATGCTTCACGGCGCGGGATGCGTCCGTTTATCCATTGCCCTGCACTCAAAATAGATTTTATTGATGGGGGGTAAATGTCCATCGCCTCTTGTCGCTGAATCTAGTTCTTAGGTGTAATTGCGGTCGTCTCAGTCATCGCTTCAGAACCCTCCAAGCGGCACCCTGACCATCCTTTGTGACCTCCGTTCAAAGAACCAGGTGAGTGCCTGGCTGATGCTGTCGACCTGATCGTCATGCCGACCTTGTGGAAAGGCGGCGATCTCGGTGCGAAGGTCATCGAGCCAAGACGCACGTTCGGGTAGATAGACATGCCCGGCCTCGATCCGCGAGGACTGGGCATGGAGCCGTGTCAGCTTATCCTCTTTCGGCATGAACGCGGTCGGATAGGGGATGCCATGATGTTCGGTCCGTAGTTGCTGGATCAGTGACGTGCCTGAGCCCTTGTCCTCGATCAGGATCGTGCGTGCATTCCATGTTTTGGCAAGTTCGATGACCCGGCGCTTGAGCGAAGGAAAATCCCGCCGGGCGCGGTCAACGTCGAGCAGGTAAAGCCGATCTCCAACCGTGCCCCAGGTCGTACACACGCTATAGTCATGATGCTCCTCCGGCTTGGACGCGGTGTCCCAAGACTGGATCACCGTCATCTGTATGCGGGGTGGTGCCTCGTTGTAATGTTGGAACCACCCCCATTTGACGATTTCGTCATCGGCTGGAACAGGGCATTGCTGATATTGAGCAGAAAAGGTTGCTGATCCGAGCGCCCGCCTGAGGTTGTCGAGCACATGTTGGGGTTCGCGCGCAGGATGCAGTACATCCCCCGCCTTGCGATGATACACCTTGCCGGGGCCGATCTCGATGCTGTGATCCACCTCAGCAATGGCGGGCAGACGGAGCGTGGTCCAACCCTCGAGTTGTTCGACATGGCCTGCCAGATCATCGATATGTAGCCGCTGCTGCACAAGGATGATCGCATTCTCCGCCTTGTTGTTGAGACGGGATAGGGCAGTGCGACTATACCAGCCATTGACCGCTTCGCGCCGCGCTTCCGACATGGCATCTTCAGGCTTGAGCGGGTCATCGATGATAATCAGGTCACCGCCACGCCCGGTGAGTGTCCCGCCAATCGATGTCGCATAGCGATAGCCGCGCTTCGTCGTTTCGTAATTGCTCTCCTGGTTCTTGCTGTCGCTGATCCGGGTTCCTGGAAACAGTCGACGGTACCAGCCACTCTGCATCAGCGCCCGGCAGTCGGCGGCATGCTTGGCGGCCAGATCGGCAGAATAGCTCGCGGTGATGATCTTGCGTGTCGGGTCATGGCCGAGCAGGAAGGCGGGAAACGCGACCGAGGCGGTGACGGATTTGAGCGATCGCGGCGGCACCTCGATCTTGAGCCGCTTGATCTTACCACGCTGCACTTGTTCGAGATGCCAGCACAGTGCGTGCAGATGCCAGTTGGACAGGAACTGCTCGCCGGGATTGAGGGTAAAGAAGGACCGCATCAGAAAACTGTGCAAATCCTTCCGTAGCATGGCGTCAAGCAGGCGAGGGTCATGCTGCGTCATTGTCAGGACCTCCCGGCAGGCGATCACTGAAGTTCGCGAGGATCGCGCGATCCTCTTCAGACCAGTCGGTCTCCACCTGCTGATGGTCGTTATCCGACATATGGTTTTGCCGAAGGGTGAGCACGACATTGATCGCCTTGATGTCCCCTTTGAGCGCCTGCTCTCGCAGTCTGAACAACATGGCGGTGTCAGCACGCACGCGCTTCCGGCGCCCGTTGATCGATACCGTGACCTTTTCACTGAGCACGGCTTCGATCAGGTCGGCCATGCTCTGTTTTCGCCGCAGTCGACCTCGCGGATTACCCGACTGGCCGGGCTTGAAGCGGGTGTGACGGGGAGGGCGACCATAGCCTACGGCATCATGGGGCTCGGGTTCAGCCATTGTTAGCTTCCTTCTCGATACGCCGCTCGATCTGCCGGAAGGTCTCACCCGTAGAGCTGAGGGTCGGTGCCTGACCAAAGGCTGCCGCGAACCGACGCAGGATGACGTCGCAATAAAGCGGGTCGAGCTCCAACAGTCGCGCTACTCGCCCGCATTGCTCTGCGGCGATCAAGGTGGTGCCGGAACCGCCAAAGCCATCAAGGATGATGTCGTCGCGATCACTGGCATCCTTGATGATGTCGGCGATCATCTCGACCGGCTTGACGGTCGGGTGCCATGACAGGGCCTCCTTGCGTTCGGCCGAGAAACTGTTGACCCCGGCATAGTTCCAGACATTGGAACGGTGACGCCCGTTTTTGCCCAGTTCCACATTGTTGATATGTGGTCGGCGGCCTTTCTTGAACACGGCTACCAATTCATGCTGGGATCGGTACAACGAGCCCATGCCGGCATTGCTCTTGGCCCAGACGCAAAGATTGAGCCAGTCATCATAGACCGCATCGCCGGCACTCATCAGTTCGGGCAAGTGGCGCCAGTCCATGAATACATAATGGAGCGAGCCGTCCTTTGCGACCTTGGTCATGGCATCGAGCGACCCGGTCAGGAACGCAATGAATTCTCGCTCGGTCATTTCGCCGGTCCCTTGGACGAATTCGCGATGCTGCATTTTACCGAGACCAGAGACATGGCCCTTGATCGGGACATTATAGGGTGGGTCGGTGACCACCAGGCGGGCCTTGTCGCGCCCCATCAATGTCCGATAGCTGGCGTGGTCAAGGGCATCCCCGCACAAGAGCCGATGTCGTCCCAATTGCCACAGGTCCCCCGCCTGACAGATGGCAGGGCCGTGCTGGACCTCTGGCACTTCATCAGGTTCGGCTGCCGGATCGCCGGCATCAATGATTAGTTCGATCTCGCGCAGGTCGAAGCCGGTCAAGGTCTCGTCAATTTCCAAGGTGCATAGGTCTCCAAGCTCGAGTGCGAGCAATTCGCGATCCCAACCGGCTTTCTCGGCCAACCGGTTGTCGGCGATGACATAGGCGCGTTGCTGTGTGTCGCTCAGCCAATCTATACATAGGATCGGCACCTCAATGAGGCCAAGGAGATGAGCGGCGGCAAGACGGCCATGGCCAGCGATGACCTGTCCTTTGCCATCCACTAAAACCGGGTTGGTAAAGCCAAATGCTCGGATGCTATCCGCGATCTGCCGGATCTGTTTTTTATTATGGGTTCTCGGGTTGCGAGGGGCAGGGACCAGCCTTTCAACTGGACGTAGTTCGGCGGTGGGCAGCCTGACAGCTGCAGATACATTTGTAGTGTTCATTGAGGAAGCCCTCTGAATGGTGTGCTAAAGGCGAAATGAAAAAGGCAGCACCAGCGATGCGCAGATAGCCACTAGCTACCTCTGCAAAGGTGCATTCTTGATCATGAAGGCAGACGAGACCCCATCTCGCCTGTTTGGGACCCCGTCCCGTTTGTTGAGGCCCCGCCTCGTTGCACATTTAGGCCCCGCCTAGATGCCAACCATTCATTGAACTGATGCTGTTATCTCCGATTCGGCAGGATCATTGCAAGAGGGAATGTGATTTAAAGCCAGCAGTGATCTGCCCCCTTCTGAGTG
>DITW01000093.1 GCA_002422945.1 Sphingomonadales bacterium UBA6174
CACTCAGAAGGGGGCAGATCAGTTGATCCACGAAAAAATGGCCGCCAGGCAAGGCCCATGCCACCAAATGCTCGCAACGCTGCTGCCACGTTGCCGGTATGTCAAAAAGACGCGCCAGTAGCCCCTTGGAGCCGTATAGCACTAGCGTCGGGCAACTCACTTTCTTCTGAGTGGAAGCGGCGTCCAAAGCCCAGTCCACATGGCGCGCAGCACGGTAATCGGCGCATGATGCATATATCATATCGGGGTCACGCCAAGCCGCGCGATAGGCATCAAGCATATGCTGATCGAACGTCTCGATAGAAGCTGCACCCCAGCTCACAAGACAGGTGTCAAAAAAGCGATCAGGATCGGCGCCAATGATATATTCGGGCAAAGGCGCTGGCTGCGAAAGAAATGGCCAGTGCCAATAGGCATGGGCTATGTCGCTGTTCATGCGTTCGAACATGACATCGGTAGGCACGATATCAAGGAGTGACAATGAGGCCACCGCCGCAGGGTGGTCGAGCGCCATACGGTATGCCGTGCGCGCGCCCCGATCATGCCCTACAAGATGGAAGCTTTCAAACCCCAGTTCTTGCATCAACTGCAATTGATCCTTGGCCATGCTGCGAAAAGAATAGATCGATTGGTCGGCAGCGCATCGCGGCTTTGAAGAGGCCCCATAGCCTCGCAAATCTGCGCAAACAACCGTGAAAGACATCGCCAGTACCGGTGCAACCCTTGCCCACATTTCCTTGGTTTGGGGATAACCGTGGAGCATCAATAGCGGCGGTCCATCGCCACCTTTGACATAAGCGATATCCACGCCATCATCGCTCACAAATTTGCCGCGCGTGAATCCCTCAAACATACTGTCCGTTCCGGAATTTTATATGCGTTCCGTGATCCAAATAGGGGGGCGCGCCAATGTGCAAGACTGTCTATTCAAAAGCAACGTCAATGGGGCGCCCTCAGGCGCCCCATCTTACTCACTATTATTTAAACGCAAACCCAAAGGTCACCCCATAGGTTGCAGGCATACCAGCAAAGCGTGCCTGCGAGTCCAGCGAGGGGATAACCGAGGTCCAATAATATTTGTTGAAGACGTTCTTGCCCCAGAGCATCACCTTCCATGCACCGCCATCCGCTTCGTAACCGATACGGGCGTCAACCGTTGCATAACCCTTGATGTTAAAGACATTGCCGCCAAGATCGGGGCGCGTGAATGATGCCGCCGAATAAGGGAACGGAATGCGGTTCGCACCGATCACCGCGTCCGAATGGGTGCGCGCGTTCACGGTCGTACCGACAAAAGCCGTGCCACCCGATTCCAACTTGTGGCGGTAATCGACATTCACCACGCCCGACCATTTCGGCGTGTAGGGCAGTGAATCGCCGACAAAATCATCAAGCTGCCCATAGATGTTGTAACGCCGTTCCAATGGCGGGTTCTTGGTGATCTTCGAATCCAGATACGTCACGGCGGCATTGATGCTCAGGCCTTCGACGGGCCGGACGGTCACATCAGCTTCCACCCCGAAGACGCGTGACTTGGGCACGTTGATCAGCGCATCAAGCGCACCAAAGGTCGGATCGGTCAATTTGCCGCGGATCTGCTTGTCCTTATAGTCATAATAGAAAGCAGCACCGTTAAACTGGATCCTACGGTCCGCCAGCGAGGCCTTGAAGCCACCTTCATACGCCGTCACCGATTCCTGCGTGACCGGCAGCATGCCCTTATAGCTGGCCACGGACAGGCTGGGGAAGCTGCCTGCCTTGTAACCGCGCGAGACGTTGGCATAGAGCAGCACATCGTTGCTGACCTTGTAATCGAGACCGGCGCGCCAAGACACATTGTCTTCCTTCAGCGTGCCGGTGATCGGCGGGCCGTTGGTGAAATCGGCGGCATAGGTGAAGCAGGTGCCATTGACGCCCGCGCCACCAAACAGTCCATCCACTCGGCCCGTAGGCGTGGTGTAGGAGCAGATCGATGAATCGATCGTGCTGTTCGTGTAGCGCGCCGCAGCCTTCAGCGTCAGTTGCTCGGTCAGATCGAATTCAAGGTTGCCGAAGAAGGCGTAATTCTCGATGTCCTGACGATTGGTGACGCCGCTGACAAGAATCCAGTTCAGGCTCGGCTTGCTGTTCGAAACATTGAAATAGGGCAGCAGCTGATCTTCAAAGGTCGTGCTGTTTTCGTAATTTGCGCCCAACAGCCAGCGAATTCTGGAACTCGGGTCATTCGCCAACCGCAATTCCTGGTTGAAGCTCTCGATGAAGCCATCGGCCTTTTCAAGATCCCATGTCACCAGCGGCATACCATCCTGGTCCACGCGCTGCTTCTGATCGAAATCGGTATAGGATGTCAGTGACGTCAAGGTGAGGTTGCCAAGCTCGACATCCCCACGCAAGGCCAGTTGCCACAGGCGACGGTCGGACATTGGGTCGAAATTGCCCAATTCGCCCGTGCCTTCGACATAGCCGCCGTCACCATTACCGGGCGCACCGCCGAAAAGTTCAGGCGTCAAAAACTGGCCCGTGCGCGGATCAACGACCATGTTGCTCCAGTCCGCTGCACGCGCATTATTCGGCGCGAAGGTCGACGCGGCGGTTGCGGCGATCAGCGCAGCGTTGCTGCTATCCGGGGTCTGCGGGTTAATGCTGATCAGCTGCTGCGCCTGCGGCTGCGACTTGTCGCGCCAGCCATTAGCGTTGAACTGCAGCTTGATCTTGTCGGTGGGTTCGACTTCAAGCAGAAGGCGACCCGCCACATAGGACTTATGTCCATTGGTATCGTCACGCGTGACGCTCTTCTGCCAATCGTCCGAATTCAAACCGGTGACGGCCACACGCATGCCCGCGCGATCGCCAAGCGGACCACTAATGAAGGCATTGCCTTCAATGGTATTGAAACGGCCATAGCTGATGTCGCCGCCGGACTGCCAAGTGTCGGTCGGCTTGGCTGCGATATAGTTGATCGCGCCGCCGGTCGAGTTCTGGCCGAATAAGGTGCCCTGCGGCCCCTTCAGGACTTCGACGCGTTCAAGGTCATATGCAGCGTGAGAGGCCAGGATTGGAAACGACAAAGGGGTCTGGTCAATATAGACGCTGACTGCCGGATAGACGCCGAGTGAGCTTTCCTGAAAGCCAATGCCGCGCAGGGTGAAAATCGGCGTGTTGGTCGTGCTTGGCGAAAAGGCAAGGCCGGGGATGATTGACGCGATGTCTTCCAGCGAGCTGATCTTGCGCTCCTTCAGCGCTTCACCGCCAACAGCGGTCACTGTCAGACCGACGTCATTGAGATTCTGTTCGCGCTTGTTGGCGGTCACCACGATCTCGTTGTCGTCTACATTGGCGCCGACATCTTCTGCAAAAGCGACACTGCTGCCGCCCGCCATGGCAAGCGCAATGAACGCCGCACTTACATACAAGCCGGACTTGGATAAATTTTTCATAGTGTTAACCTCTCCCCATGCCATGCAAACTTCGTTGCATTTACGTGCTTTTGGTGAGGCGAAACTAACTCAGTGCCGTGATCGAACAAGGGAAGAGCCTGCCAAAATCTATTACTTTGGTGACACGCTCCACGTCCAGCATGTCACCGGCGCACATCATCAACACCGGCTTTCAGATTGCTCATGTGTTGTCATCTGCGTTTAGCTTCGTTGCGAAGCGCTATACGTCCTCGCTGGCCGGACGCCCGGGGCCGGACCGGAAACTCCCCGGTGAAACACCGTACCAGCGTTTGAACGCCTTGCCGAAATTGGCCGGACTGTCGAACCCCAGGAATGCCGACACCTGTTTGATCTTCATCTGATCATTGGCCAACAGCTCTCGCGCTCGGGCGCGCAAAAATTCGTCCGTCACCTCGCGGTAGCTCGTGCCCAGCCTGCGCAGCCGTCGGATGAGTGTGCGGGACGTGAGATGCAGCGACGCCGCCACTTCGTCCAGCGTTGGCAGCGGACGCAGCCGATCTTCGCGCTCGAAGCCGCTGGCAAGGCACGCGCGCACGCGGCCGAGCGTCTCGCGCTCCACCGATGATGCCATCGTCGCTTCGCACTGCGCCAGCGCGTGGACCCATGTCGATTCGACATGCCCGAGGTTGCGCAGCGCGCGCCATTCGGCTGGGATGACCAGCGCATTGCGGGTCGTGCCGAAATGCACCGGGAAGGGGAAATACGCGCGACAGCGGTCGGCATGCGCGGTGGCAGGATAATCCAACTGCAGCACGACTTGCGACAGATCCACGCCATAGACCGTTTCCAGATGCTTCTGCAAAAGAACGATCGGAGTCTCCACAAGGATGGGCTTGACCGCGCCCAGATCGATCAGCGGGCATAATTCCGCGTAAAAATACTCGTCTTCATGACGGCCCTGCATGTGCATATAGGGGATACGGCTAGGGAAATAGCGCAAGAACGCATCGATGCCATGGCCCAGCGTCGGCGCACTGACCAATGCAATGCTGGCCGGGCCGTGAAAATGATCGGCGAGACTATTCGCCCATTCATAATACCACGCAGGATCCTCCGCAAGTTCGAGCGTGTTATGGGTGTAGGTGAGCAATTGGGCGACGGTGATGCGGTACTCTGGGTCTTGCAGATTTTCTTGTGTCAATCCGGTGCCGGCAAAAATGCGCTCCAGATCGAACAGGCGCGCCAAATGCCGCCCATAGGTTATCGGCATCAACAGGGCTTCAATTGCACTGCGGTCCAGCATGCCTCTCTCTTTCACTCCTTAGATCGATCCCGCTTCTTGCGAGGCCATTTTGTGGAAGTCAGGCTGACTCAAATCCGATCTGACACTCAAGGTCCAGATGGTCATATAGCGCATTTTTTTCAAGCAGATTGCATCCGGAGTCGAAAAGAGAAGGTCGTTGACCATGCCCCCCTTTGCGTGTGCCGAACTCCACCGCTCCCCAATTTTTTACAGGCACACGACGAAGCAGCCGCATATATTATGAAAATATGTAGAACCCCTTGCTCATCTTAGCCAGTGCAATTTCGCACCCGTCAAAATTGTCGCCAAGATCTGGTGCAAAGCAAGCCGCGGTCCGGATCTGGCGGCCCTATACTGACAACGGTCAAGAAGCTGATTCAGGGTGAAGTAAACAGGCCCACAAGGGCGCTTTCCCTCGGGCTTCTCAGCGTCGATCCACTTGAGAAAGCCCAAGGGGCGCGCAGTCAGGCACGCGCGAACTGGGCTTTCAGCCATGTGTTGGCTTCGTCCATCAACCGGCGGCTGATGTCGAAGCCCGAGAAGAACATAAAGAAGCCGTGGATCGCGCCTTCATATCGGGAGAGTTTGACCTCGCCGCCCGCTTTCTTCAGCGCCGCCGCATAGGCCTCTCCCTCATCGCACAGCGGGTCGAACTCGGCAGTGATGACCAAGGCGGGGGGAAGATCGGAAAGATCATCGACACAGCTCACATTAAAGCGCGGGTCGCGACCATCATGCCCTTTTCCGAGATAATGATCGGTGAACCAGACCATATCGCGTTGCGTCAACAGATAGCCTTCGGCATTGTCGATCATCGACTGGCTCGGCGTGCCGACATGCGAGGTGACAGGGTAGATCAGCAACTGGGCGCAGAGCTTGCCCGGCAAAGATTGGCGAGCCTCAATCGTGGTGATCGCCGCGAGATTGCCGCCAGCGCTATCGCCGCCAATAGCAATGCGTTGGGGGTCGCCACCGATGTCTGAACAATGCGCCATCACCCAGCGCAATGCCGCCCCGGCATCGTCTATTGCGGCGGGGAAGCGGTGCTCCGGTGCCAGTCGATAATTGACCGAGACGACGATGCACCCAACCCCGCCACAGAGTTCGCGGCAGATCGGATCATAGGAATCGAGATCGCCAATCACCCAGCCGCCACCGTGCAAATATAGCAGTACAGGAAACGGGCCAGTGCCATTCGGCGTGTAGATTCTCACTGATACGCGCCCTGCCTCGATCACGCGATCTTCGGACTTGGCAATCGACTGCGTGGCCGGAAACAATTTGACCAGTTCATGGAGGCCGGCGCGTGCAGTCTCCACCGGCAGGGCGTTGAATTCAGGCGCGCCAGCCATCGCCAGATCTGACAGAAACTTCTGAAGTTGCGGATCTAAAGGCATGAGTTAACCCTCTATTCGCAGATATGCGTTGATGATGATCGAGTTCGGGAAATGCGTGATCGGCCAGCGCTACATCACATAAGTCGACTTGAGCTGCCAATAACCGCTCAGCGCTTCCGGACCCAGTTCGCGGCCAAGACCGCTCGCCTTCACGCCGCCAAAGGGCGAACCAACGGCGGGCGCATAGCCATTGATGCCGATGGTGCCGGTTTGAATGCGCGCGGCCACATCCAGCGCGTGCGCTTCATCGCGGCTCCACACGGTGCCGCCGAGACCGAACGCGCTGTCGTTCGAAATTCGCACGGCCTCCGCTTCGTCGCCATATGGAATAATGGCCAGCACGGGGCCGAAGATTTCCTCTTGGGCGATAACGGCCTTGTTATCCACATCGGCGAAGACGGTGGGTTCGACGAACCAACCGCGACCCGTGTTCTTCGGCCTGCCCCCTCCGGTGACGAGGCGCGCTTCATCGCGTCCCTTCGCGATATACTGCTCAACACGGCCCCGATGGGCGGATGATGCCATCGGCCCGATCTGCGTCGCCGCATCCAGCGCGTCGCCGACATTCAATTGCGCTGAGACGCTTGCGACCGCATCGACGATTTCAGCGTAGCGGCTGCGCGGCGCAAGGATGCGCGTGCTCGCGAAACAGGTCTGTCCGTTGTTCAAATACGAGACCATCGGCAAATTCTCGGCAAACTTGTCGAGATCGGCGTCTTCGAGAATGATGGCGGCGGACTTGCCGCCAAGTTCGAGCGTGACCGGGCGCAGCAATTGACCGCATTCACGGGCGATGATGCGGCCCGCCGCCGTCGAGCCGGTAAACGCGACCTTATCGACATCCGGATGCGAGACGAGATAAGCGCCCGCTTCACGATCGGCGGCCACCCAGTTGATCACACCCGGTGGTAGCTGCGCTTCGAGCACGGCTTCGGCGAGAATATAGCTGTCGAACACCGTGCCGGGCGAGGGCTTGATGACAAGCGTACAACCGGCCGCAAGCGCGGGCGCAATCTTGGTCATCGCCAGGGCAACAGGATAATTCCACGGCACGATGGCGGCGATCACGCCCACCGGGACACGGTCGACCAAGGTTTCTCTGCCAAGCTGCGACGGACGCGTTTCGCGCATCTGCTGCTGCTCGGCCAAGCCCGCATAATAATCGAGCAGCGAAATCGCGACATCGCCTTCGAACAAGTTGCTGAGCCACGCAGGCATACCGTTCTGGCGCGACACCGCTTGGGTAAGTTCCGCTTTGCGGCGTTGCAGCGCTTCGCCAAAGCGGCGCAGCGCCTGTGCGCGTTCGGCAACCGGCAGATCGCGCCAGCCACTACCGTCAAATGCCTTGCGCGCCGCCGCGACCGCACGATCAATGTCGACCTTCTTACCTTCAGGCACGGTGCCGATAACGTCTTCAGTCGATGGATTGACCAAAGTGAACACCTGCGTGGACGAGGGTTCCACCCAAGTGCCTCCTATGAAAAACCGGGCTGTATTGCCATTGTCGCCGATCATGAAACTCTCCTCTTTTTTATATATCGTTGCGCGCTGTGATAATGACTGAACCGTTACGCCTTGAGACTGTTGCCGAGATGTGAAAAGCGTTCGCGCA
>DITW01000010.1 GCA_002422945.1 Sphingomonadales bacterium UBA6174
GACATATTCGCTCATATGCTCGTCGCTCAATGGAATGACGAATCCATCGAGTTGGCGGGCGGCAAGCTCGCGCCGCAATTGGGTCAGGCGGTCGGCATAATCGGTCATTGCATATCTTCCGGTGATCTTGTTGCGCATTGATATAGGCAAAGGGAGGGGCGGCGTCAGCCTTAACCTTTGGAAAATCGACGGATCGCATCAGGGCCGCGCCGTCATTTGGGGCTTAAGCGGCAAGAGAAAGTGCTTTGTTGAAACTTTCCTGCATTTGGTCGCTTGACAGTCCGGGTCGACCCCCCTAATTGCCGCTCCACGCAATGCAAAGCATGCGGGTGTAGCTCAGTTGGTTAGNNGTTCGAGTCCCGTCACTCGCGCCACCCTTTAAAAGGGTGGCGTTATCAGCAGATTAGCTGACAAGCCTCCCAAAAATTCTCCGGATATCAAGCGCTGAAATTCAGGCCCTGTTGCGGGCGTTGAGCGATATTTTCGGCTTAAATTTTCATTGATGATCCGTCAGGACCATCGACCCGTTTCCATCCAGCACAACAGCGGTTTCAACGGCATGATCCAGATGATTCCGGCGACCAGATAAACCGGTATTTGCAGCGCCCAATGCCAGCCGCCGATGATGGAGGCAAAGCTGCCGACCAGATATGCCAGCAATGTGATCAGGCCAAGGATGATGAACATGCCTGCGGGTTTGCGCCAGCTAGGTTTCATGGGGTTAATTCTCCGATCATGCCAGCTTCCGTGATAATTGCTTGTAATGGCTGGTCCCAAGGGTCGATGGGCAGGCTCTCGCACTGCTGGACCGACCACGCAAGCCCGATCCTTTTGGCATCGGGGTAGCGCGCAAAAATCCGGTCGTAAAATCCACCGCCTTGCCCCAGCCGATTGCCCGCATCGTCAAAGCCGACCAAGGGGGTGAGGATGATATCGGGCGTGATCAGGGGGGCATCATCGCCGGGCTGGCGCACGCCCAACGGGCCGTCGATCAGCGCGTCATCAGGTTTCCAGCGCCGAAAGACCATGGACTCCGGTGTATCGGCGATCCAGCCAAGTCCGGTGATCGCCCCCGATTGGTGCGCGTCAATCAGGCAGGGCAAGGGGCTGATTTCTCCGCCCGCCGGGATATAGGCCACGACCCTAAGGCCGGGACGCCACAATGGGCGCAGATATTTGATGAGGCTTTGTTCAGACACCGCTCGCGCCTGCGGGGAAAGGGAGAGCGCATAGGCCCGGCGTTTGGCACGCAGTTCGCGCCTTAGGGTTGTTTTGGGGTCGAGAGCCGTCATGCGGGGCCTTGCACGGCATGAGTAATATGTGCTGCGAATAAGGTGACGGAGCCGCCGTGGTCGTTTGCTTGAATATCCTCTGACGCCAAAAGCATCAGGTGGGGACCATGTGATACAGGCCAGGACCTGCGCAGGGACAGCCCCCTTAGGAAGTGAATCGCCTCAGGGATAATCGCTAAAGCTCGTGCCGGGCAGCACCCGTCTCGCTCTCTATACACGGCCTAGGGCTGTTGCTCAAGTTTATCCGCGAGCCGTTCCAACCGCGCGGCAAGCGCATCAAGCGCGGCCTGATCCGGGGCAGGGGGCGCAGCCGGTGTGGGAGCCGGGGCCAAAACGGCACCCTGACCGGCAAGCGCGGCCTGCGCATCCGTCAGCGCATCCGCCAGCAACAATCCGGCAAATAACAAGCGACGCGCCTCGGTGGTGTCACCGCCCAGAATTTCTAGCGATTTCTTCGCCTTGTCGTCGATCATCTGGCCGAGTTCGGTCAGCCTGTTTTCATCGCCCGGCTGGCAACCGATGGTATAGCGTCGACCGGCGACATCAAGGGTAACGCTTGCCATCAGCTCGCGCCCTTTTGCTGCAAAAGCATATCGAGTTCCGATATCGCAACGGCCACATTTGCGCGTAATTGTTCATGCCGCGCAGCCAATGGCGCAAGGATTTCCTCGACACTCGGCGCAGGCGGGATTTCGGGCTTGGGGCGATTGAGACTAGCCTCAATACGGTCCAGCGCGGCGTGAATTCGGGTCATAGCATCGGGCATGAAACGGCCTTAACGACTTGGGTGATGAATGCAAAGTGTATAGCCAGATGTTCCCCAACCCTGCTTATGGTTGACGATTGCGGCGATTGCAGACATGGAACGCGCGCGGATGGGCTGAAACGACTCGGTCCTCCATTGACGAACAATGTCAGGAAAAAACATGACTGTCGCTCCAACGCAACTTGCAAATGCCCTGCGCGCCCTTTCGATGGACGCTGTGCAGGCCGCGAATTCTGGCCATCCCGGTATGCCGATGGGCATGGCGGACGTTGCGACCGTCTTATTCAATGATTTCCTGAAATTCGATGCCAAGGCCCCGAAATGGGCTGATCGCGACCGCTTTGTGTTGTCCGCTGGTCATGGCTCGATGCTGATTTATGCGCTGTTGAACCTTACCGGCTATGCCAAGCCGACGATGGAGGACATCCGCAACTTCCGCCAATTGGGCAGCCCGTGCGCCGGTCACCCGGAAGAACATGAACTGCCGGGCGTCGAAACCACCACTGGGCCTTTGGGGCAGGGCATTGCCACCGCCGTCGGCATGGCAATGGCCGAACGCCATTTGAACGCCGTGTTTGGTGACGATCTGGTCGATCACCGCACTTGGGTGATCGCGGGCGATGGCTGCATGATGGAAGGCATCAACCACGAAGCTATCGGCATTGCCGGTCATCTTGGCCTTGGCCGGCTGAACGTGCTGTGGGACGATAACCGCATCACCATCGATGGCGCGGTCGAATTGTCGTCGAGCGAAGATGTGCTGGCCCGCTATGCCGCGACCGGCTGGCACACCACCAGCTGCGATGGCCATGATTTCGCCGACATTGCCCGTGCGCTTGCCGAAGCCGCCGCTGATCCACGCCCGTCGATTGTTGCGTGCCGCACGTTGATCGGCAAGGGCGCACCGAACAAGCAGGGGACATCCGCGACCCATGGTTCGCCACTTGGCGCCGATGAAATCGCGGCAGCCCGTGCCGAACTCGGCTGGACCTCCGAACCTTTCGTCATTCCTGCCGACATCGCGGCTGCATGGCAGCAGGCCGGTGCCAAGGGCGCAGCCACCCGTGCCGCATGGGAAGGCCGTCTTGCGGCCTCCAGCAACGGCACGGAATTCCTGCGCCGCATGGCGGGCGATTTGCCCAAGGATAACGGTGCCAAGGCCTATCTCGATAATCTGATTGCGAACCCGGCCAAGGTCGCGACCCGCAAGGCGTCGGAAATGGCGTTGGAAGCGTTCACTGCTGCCATGCCGGAACTGATCGGCGGTTCGGCGGATTTGACCGGCTCGAACCTTACCAAGACCAAGTTGACGCAGCCGTTCACCAAAAACGACTATTCGGGCCGCTATATTTATTATGGCATTCGCGAATTCGGCATGGCGGCGGCGATGAACGGCATGGCGCTGCATGGCGGCGTTATTCCTTATGGCGGCACGTTCCTCGTGTTCAGCGATTATGCCCGCAACGCCATTCGCATGTCGGCGCTGCAACATGCCCGTGTGGTGTATGTCATGACGCATGACTCTATCGGCCTTGGCGAAGATGGTCCGACCCACCAGCCGATTGAACATGTGATGAGCCTGCGCCTCATTCCGAACCTGACGGTATTCCGTCCGGCGGATGCGGTGGAAACGGCGGAATGCTGGGCTTTGTCGCTGGAAAACAAGCATGGCCCATCGTTGCTTGCGCTGAGCCGTCAGAATTTGCCGCAGCTCCGCACGGACGTCAGCGAAAATCTCTGCGCCAAGGGGGCCTATCGCCTTCGTGCCGCCAGTGCCGCGCGCAAGGTCGTGCTGTTGGCGACCGGTTCGGAAGTTGAACTGGCCGTCAAGGTCGCGGACGCGCTGGAAGCCAAGGGCATTGGCGCGGATGTCGTGTCGATGCCAAGCTGGGAATTGTTCGCGGCGCAAAGCGCGGCCTATCGTGCCGACCTGCTGCCTGCCGATGCGCTCAAAGTGTCGATCGAAGCGGGCGTAACGCTCGGTTGGCAAATTCATACCGGCCTTGATGGTCTCAATTTCGGTATCGACACATTCGGGGCTTCGGCACCGGCGGAATGTCTCTATGCGCATTTC
The DNA here is from genome assembly GCA_002422945.1 of Sphingomonadales bacterium UBA6174. Classification (GTDB taxonomy): domain Bacteria; phylum Pseudomonadota; class Alphaproteobacteria; order Sphingomonadales; family Sphingomonadaceae; genus Alteraquisediminimonas. The sequence continues at coordinate 4,133 of DITW01000010.1, forward strand.
GGGCTGTCAGTTGAGAATATTGTTCCGCAGATCGAAGCAAAGCTCTGATTTTCATAAGGGAGTTACACATGACGAAAGTTGCCATTAACGGTTTCGGCCGCATCGGACGCCTCGTGGCGCGTGCCATTCTGGAACGTCCGGACTGTGGTCTGGAACTCGTTGCGATCAACGATCTGGCCGATGCCAAGTCGAACGCCCTGTTGTTCAAGCGCGACAGCGTCCACGGTCCGTTCCCGGGCACAGTCGAAGCCGATGGCAATGACATCATTGTCAATGGCAAGCGCATCAAGGTGACTGCCGAGCGCGATCCGGCCAATCTGCCGCATGCCGCCAATGGCATCGACATCGCCCTCGAATGCACGGGCTTCTTCTGCGATGCGGAAAGCGCTGGCAAGCATCTGACCGCAGGCGCCAAGCGCGTCCTGATTTCGGCCCCGGCCAAGGGCGTTGACCTCACCGTCGTCTTCGGCGTGAACAACGACAAGCTGACCGCCGATCACAAGATCGTGTCGAACGCGTCGTGCACGACCAACTGCCTCGCGCCGGTCGCCAAGGTGCTGCATGAAGCCATCGGCATCGAACGCGGCCTGATGACCACGATCCACGCCTATACCAACGACCAGAAGATCCTCGATCAGATCCACAGCGACATGCGTCGTGCGCGTGCCGCTGGCATGTCGATGATCCCGACCACCACTGGCGCGGCCCGTGCCGTGGCGGAAGTGCTGCCGGAATTGAAGGGCAAGCTCGACGGTTCGGCCATCCGCGTCCCGACCCCGAATGTGTCGCTGGTTGACCTGACCTTCACGCCTGCGCGCGATACGTCGGTTGAAGAAGTGAACGGCCTGTTGAAGGCTGCGTCGGAAAATGGTCCGCTCAAGGGCATTCTCGGCTATTCGGACGAACCTTTGGTGTCGATCGATTACAACCACTGCCCGAACAGCTCGACCGTCGACAGCCTCGAAACCGCCGTGCTTGAAGGCAAGCTCGTGCGCGTAGTCAGCTGGTATGACAATGAATGGGGCTTCTCCAACCGGATGGTCGATACCGCCGGCGCGATTGCCAAGCTGATCTGAACCAGAACAAATAACCCCGGTGGGACATCCCCGCCGGGGTTATTCTTATCAAACAGTCTGAACTTCAAAGGGTGATATGAGCAGCTTCAAAACCTTGGATGATATGGGCGATCTGACCGGCAAGCGCGTGCTGGTGCGGGAAGATCTGAACGTGCCGATGCAGGACGGAAAGATCAGCGATGATACCCGTTTGCGCGCCACAGTTCAGACTATTTCTGAACTGTCGGATCGTGGAGCCAAGGTGTTGGTGCTGGCGCATTTCGGTCGTCCGAAGGGTGAACGCCGCGAGGATATGTCGCTTGCGCCAATCGCTCCGGCATTGGCCGCTGTGCTGGGCCGCGATGTTGCTTTTATCGCTGATTGTCAGGGCGCGGATGCGGCTGCTGCTGTTGCGGCCCTAGCGAACGGCGCGATTGCGGTGTTGGAAAACACCCGTTTCCATGCGGGCGAAGAAAAGAACGACCCGGCCTTGTCGGCGGCGATGGCCGCGCTTGGCGATCTTTATGTGAATGACGCCTTTTCGGCGGCGCACCGGGCGCATTGCTCGACCGAAGGTCTTGCCCATCTGCTCCCGGCCTTTGCCGGTCGCGCGATGCAGGCGGAATTGGAAGCGCTCGAAAAGGCGCTCGGCAAGCCGGAACATCCGGTTGCTGCCGTGGTCGGCGGTGCGAAGGTTTCGACCAAATTGGATGTCCTCAAGCATCTGGTCGCCCGCGTCGATCATCTGATCATCGGCGGCGGCATGGCCAATACCTTCCTCGCGGCTCGCGGCGTCGATGTGGGCAAATCCTTGTGCGAACATGATCTGAAAGATGTGGCGGATGCCATATTGGATGCAGCAGATAAGGCCGGTTGCACGGTCCATCTGCCCTATGACGTGGTGGTGGCCAAGGAATTCGCCGCCAACCCGCCAACGCGCACGATCAATGTTCATGAAGTGGCGGCGGACGAGATGATCCTCGACGTTGGCCCGGCGGCGGTGGAAGCGCTGGGCGATGTGCTCAAGACCTGCAAGACCTTGGTCTGGAATGGGCCGATGGGCGCATTTGAAATTCCGCCGTTCGACTTTGCCACCGTGGCCTTGGCACGGACAGCGGCTGCGCTGACGGCGGAAGGTTCGCTGATTTCGGTGGCCGGTGGCGGGGATACCGTTGCGGCCCTCAATCATGCGGGCGCGGCGGCTGATTTCACCTTTGTTTCAACCGCTGGCGGCGCGTTCCTTGAATGGATGGAAGGGCGCGAATTGCCCGGCGTTGCCGCGCTGACGGCCTAATAATAATATAAAAACAACGACATGCGACCAGCCGTCGCGGGGGCGCGACGGCATTAATCAGGAGCCAAAATATGAGCCAGATCGTCAAGAATATTCTCGCTGCCTATGAATCGGACAATGCCGGGACCAAGGCCAATCTTTATCGCATCCTGATGCAGGGCCGTTTGGGCGGCACTGGCAAGATGATCATCCTGCCGGTCGATCAGGGCTTTGAACATGGCCCGGCCCGCAGCTTTGCGATCAACGAGCCGGCCTATGACCCGCATTATCACTATCAGCTCGCGATTGACGCGGGCCTGTCGGCTTATGCCGCGCCTTTGGGCATGTTAGAGGCGGGCGCAGACACTTTCGCGGGCCAGATCCCGACGATTCTCAAGGTCAACAGCTCGAACAGCTGGGCCACCGGCGTCAATCAGGCGGTGACCGGTTCGGTTGACGATGCGTTGCGTCTTGGTTGCGCGGCCATCGGCTTCACCATCTATCCGGGTGCGGACGATGTCTTCGACATGATGGAAGAATTCCGCGAACTGGCTGCCGAAGCAAAGTCGGTCGGCCTTGCCACCGTGTTGTGGTCCTATCCGCGTGGTGGCGATCTGTCGAAGGCGGGTGAACTCGCGCTCGATGTCGGCGCTTATGCCGCCCATATGGCCGCATTGCTGGGCGCGCACATCATCAAGGTGAAGCTGCCGAGCGACCATATCGAACAGAAGGACGCACAGAAGTCCTATGAAGGTCTCGACACCTCGACACAGGCCAAGCGCGTCTCGCACGTCGTGAAGTCCTGCTTCAACGGTCGTCGTCTCGTCGTCTTCTCGGGCGGTGCCGCCAAGGGTGCAGATGCCGTTTATCAGGACGCACGCGACATTCGCGATGGCGGCGGCAATGGCTCGATCATCGGTCGCAACACCTTCCAGCGTCCGCGCGGCGATGCGTTGGCGATGCTCGACAAGCTGGTCAACATCTACACCGGCAAGGAATAAAATTTCTCTTCACATCCGTGAAGCAAAATTGAATGGGGGTGGGGCTTTTGTCCCACCCCTTTTTCATGCATCCTCCCCCGCGATTGCTATGGGAGAGTGCAATATGACAACGACGATTGAAAACATTCCATTGAAGACGATTGCGGGCGCAGATAGCTCGCTTGGCGATTATGCTGGCAAGGTCCGGCTGGTGGTCAATGTGGCCTCTAAATGCGGCCTGACCTCGCAATATGAGGGGTTGGAAGCGCTGTATCGCGACTATCAGGACAAGGGTTTGGTCGTGTTGGGTTTCCCGGCCAATGATTTCGGCGCGCAGGAACCGGGCAGCAATGACGAGATTGCGGATTTCTGCCGGACCAATTTCTCCATCGATTTTCCGATGTTCGCGAAAATCCCGGTGACGGGCGAGGGCAAGCACCCGCTCTATGCCGCGCTGACCAGTGCACATCCCAAGGCGACCGGCGATGGCGATGCCTTCCGGGGCATGTTGAAAGGCCATAATATCGAGCCGACGCAAGAGCCTGAAGTTTTGTGGAATTTCGAAAAATTCCTGATCGACCGCGATGGCGAAGTGATTGGCCGGTTCGTTCCCGGCACCGCGCCGAATGATCCGGCGCTGGTCGCCGCGATTGAGGCGGCGCTCTAAGCGTCCAATTCATTTCCTCCCTCTGGCTTGATCTAGCGAATATCGCTAGAGGGAGGGCATGAATGACGATTTTGATCCTGCCGACCTTTCGCTCGACCCCGGTTTTGCCGATCGCTTCGATCGCGACCGTCGCCCGAAGTGCCAACTTTACCTGATTTCACCTGAAAAGGTGGATGAGGATTTTCCCGACCGCCTACGCGCGGCGCTATCGGCAGGGCCGGTCGCGGCGTTCCAGTTCCGGGTCAAGGATGTCGATCAGCATACCGCCACGGCGCTTGCCGAACCGTTGCAGGCGATTTGCGCGGAATTCGATGTTGCCTTCATCGTCAATGACAGCATCAGCCTGGCCAAGCGCCTTGGCGCGGATGGCGTGCATCTGGGGCAGGGCGATGGCGACCCGAAAGAGGCGCGCAAGGTTTTGGGCCCGGATGCCCAGATCGGCGTGACCTGTCATGACAGCCGCCATCTCGCGATGGAAGCAGGTGAAGCGGGCGCGGATTATGTCGCGTTCGGCGCTTTTTATCCGACCACGACCAAGGAAACGACTCATCAGGCGGAACCGTCGCTGCTGAGCTGGTGGACGACGCTGTTCGGCCTTCCTTGCGTTGCGATTGGCGGCATCACCCCGGATAATGCACGGCCTTTGATTGATGCAGGCGCGGACTTTATCGCGGTGAGTGGGGCGGTCTGGAATGACCCTGATGGACCTGCAGCGGCGATCAGGCGCTTTACGGATGTGCTCGCATAGGCTAAGGGCCGCGCCAGCTTACGCTCTTTCCCATTTCAGACTGTCAGGTGATCCCATGAAAATCAGCGGTGTCGACATTCGTCCCGGCAACATCATTGAATATGAAAAGGGCCTGTGGCGTGCGGTGAAAATCCAGCACACGCAGCCCGGCAAGGGTGGCGCCTATATGCAGGTCGAAATGAAGAACCTGATCGATGGCCGCAAGACCAACGTCCGCTTCCGTTCGGCAGAAACGGTCGAGCGCGTGCGTCTCGACACCAAGGACTTCCAGTTCCTGTTCGCAGAAGGTGACCAGCTGACGTTCATGGACAAGGAAACCTATGAACAGGTGTCCTTGGCCCGCGATCTGCTCGGCGAAGCGGCGGCGTTCCTGCAAGATGGCATGGACGTGGTGATGGAACTCTGGGAAGAACGCCCGATCAGTGTCCAGTTGCCCGATCAGATCGAAGCCACCATCGTCGAAGCCGACGCCGTGGTGAAGGGGCAGACCGCTTCTTCCAGCTATAAGCCTGCGATCCTCGACAATGGCGTGCGCATCATGGTGCCGCCGCATATCGGCGCAGGCACCCGCGTGGTCGTCGACGTGTATGAACAGACCTATGTCAAGCGTGCCGATTAAGCATTGATGGCATGAGGGCGGCGCTCATGATGGGGCCGCCTCATTGCGATATGTCTTGCGTTGTTGATTGGCGCGGGCAGGCGACACATATAATGGCCCGATGTGGCTGATAAGGATTACCCAATGGCTGCCCATTCCGGATTGCTCACCATCATGGATCGCGCCGCGCGCAAGGCCGGGGCGAAGCTGCGCCGCGACTTTAACGAGGTGCAGCAATTGCAGGTCAGCCGCAAAGGTCCGGCTGATTTCGTGACCAAGGCTGATGAAGCTGCCGAACGCACCTTGTTCGAGGAATTAAGCAAGGCGCGCCCCGATTGGGGTTTCCTGATGGAAGAAGGTGGCGAAATCGCGGGCGATCCGAACAAACCGCGCTTTATCGTCGATCCACTCGATGGTACCAGCAATTTCCTGCACGGCCTGCCGCATTTTTCGATCTCGATTGCGGTTGAAGAGCCGCAGACGAACGGCAAACGCGAAATCACCACCGGCCTTGTCTATCAGCCGCTGACCGATGAAAGCTTCTGGGCCGAAAAGGGTCGGGGCGCATGGTTGCACGATAAGCGCCTGCGCGTGTCGGCGCGGCGCGATATGTCGGAAGCGTTGATCGCGACCGGCATTCCGTTCCTTGGCCATGGCGATTTCGCCGAATGGAGTCGCATTTTCGGTGCGGTTGCGCCGGAAGTCGCGGGCATTCGTCGCTTCGGCGCGGCGTCGCTCGATCTCGCTTGGGTTGCTGCGGGTCGGTTTGACGGTTTTTGGGAGAGCAATCTCCAGGACTGGGATGTGGCCGCCGGGATGCTGCTCGTGCGTGAGGCTGGCGGATTCGTTACCGACTTCCGTGGTGGCGACAAATGCCTTGAGCGCAGTGAATTTCTTGCCGCCAATGATGCGCTGCATAGCCGGTTGCATAAATTGGTGGCGCAGAGCCTGCGGTAATTTCATGAAATCAGGTCGGCTGGGGCGGCGAAATCCGTTTATGGCCGACCTTTGAAAACGGCGGCTGAGCGAGGCTTCGCGCGGTTGATGCGGGCTTGCTGCCAAAAGGCGAACAAAATCATCCATTTTTGGCGCAATTGTGCCGATGATGCGCTGCAAAATAGGTGACAGCTAAAATGCATCCCTATATGCTTGCAGCCTGAGCAAGACGCTCCTAAAAGCCCGCCAATCATTATCGCAGCAATCAGGATTCTTCCCTTGGTCGATCTATCTGAATATCTGCCGATCCTGCTATTCCTCGGCGTAGCGTTGGTCTTGTCGAGCCTGTTCGTGTTTGGCCCAATGGCGCTCAATCACGTGACCGGCGCGTATAAGCCGAGCGCGGACAAGCTGGCGGAATATGAATGCGGCTTTCCCGCATTCGAGGATGCGCGCGCGCAGTTCGATGTCCGCTTTTACCTCGTGGCGATCCTGTTCATCATCTTCGACCTTGAGGCTGCCTTTTTGTACCCATGGGCGGTTTCGCTGGACAAGATCGGTTGGGCTGGCTGGTTCGCGATGATGGGTTTCCTGGTCGAGCTTGTGATCGGCTTTGCTTATGCATGGAAGAAGGGAGCTCTCGAATGGGAGTAGATCTGGCACCGGTTCCGGGGACTGCGCCCGATCCGTCATTCTTCAACGACATCAATGCCGAGCTGGATAACAAGGGTTTCCTTGTCACCAGCACGGAAGATCTGTTCCAATGGGCGCGCACCGGGTCCTTGTGGTGGATGACCTTCGGTCTTGCCTGCTGCGCGGTCGAGATGATTCATGTGAACATGCCGCGTTACGATCTCGAACGCTTTGGCGTGGCGCCGCGCGCCAGTCCGCGCCAGTCGGACGTGATGATCGTTGCCGGCACCTTGTGCAATAAAATGGCCCCGGCTTTGCGCCGTGTCTACGATCAGATGTCGGAACCAAAATACGTCATCTCGATGGGTAGCTGCGCCAATGGCGGCGGNNGGCGGCTATTATCATTACAGCTATTCGGTCGTGCGTGGCTGCGACCGGATCGTGCCGGTGGATATTTATGTCCCCGGTTGCCCGCCCACGGCAGAGGCGCTGTTATATGGCGTGATGCAATTGCAGCGGAAAATCCGCCGCGTCGGCACGTTTGAGCGTTGATCATGACCAAGCATCCAGCCCCCAAATTCGCGAGCAATGAAGGTATTATTGATGCGGCGCGCGCCGCTATCGGTCCGGCCTTGATCCATGCGGTCGAAGCGCATGGTGAAATCGCTTTGCATGTCGAGCGCACCGGCCTTGTCGATGCGCTCATCGCCTTGCGCGACAAGCTCGAATATCAGCAGTTGATGGAAATCGCCGGTGTCGATTGGCCTGATCGCGATCCGCGGTTCGAGGTCGTCTATTGCCTCTTGTCGGTGACGAAAAACCATCGCCTCCGCGTCCATGTCGCCGCCAATGACGATCAACCGGTCCCATCGGTGACGGACATCTGGCCGGTTGCCGGTTGGCTGGAGCGCGAAGTGTTCGACATGTATGGCGTGCTGTTCGAAGGCAATCCTGACCTGCGCCGCATTCTCACGGATTATGGCTTTACCGGCCATCCGCAGCGCAAGGATTTCCCGCTCACGGGCTATGTCGAACTGCGCTATTCGGAAGAAGAAAAGCGCGTGAAATATGAGCCGGTGAAACTGGCGCAGGATTTCCGTTCATTCGATTTCATGAGCCCTTGGGAAGGGGCGGATTATATCCTGCCCGGCGATGAAAAAGCCGCCGATAAGGGGGGGGCTTCGAAATGAGCCAGCTGATCGCAGAGGCCTCGCCCACCACGGGCGATGAGGTCATCCAGAATTACACCATCAATTTCGGTCCGCAGCATCCTGCGGCGCACGGCGTGTTGCGCCTTGTGCTTGAACTGGACGGCGAAATCGTCGAACGCGCCGATCCGCATGTCGGCCTGCTGCATCGCGGCACCGAAAAGCTGATCGAATATAAGACCTATTTGCAGGCCTTGCCCTATTTCGACCGGCTCGATTATTGCTCGCCCTTGGGGATGGAGCATAGCTATGTGCTGGCGGTTGAAAAGCTGCTGAACATCGAAGTGCCGCTGCGGGGCCAATATCTGCGCGTCTTGTTCGCGGAACTGACCCGCATCTGCAATCACATGCTGAACCTCGGTTCCCATGTGATGGACGTGGGCGCGATGACGCCGAACCTGTGGCTGTTCGAAATTCGCGAGGATTGCCTCAATTTCTTCGAACGCGCCTCGGGTGCACGCATGCATTCCGCATGGTTCCGTCCGGGCGGCGTGCATCAGGATGTCCCGGCGAAACTGCTCGCCGATCTTGATGAGTGGCTCGATACCCGCCTGCCTGAATTGTTCGAAGATGCGATCAGCCTCGTCGCCGACAACCGCATTTTCAAGCAGCGCAATGTCGATATCGCGACCGTTAGCAAGGAATACGCGCTGAAATGGGGCTTTTCCGGCCCGATGATCCGCGGTTCCGGCATCGCTTGGGATATCCGCCGTTCGCAGCCTTATGACGTCTATGACCGGATGGAATTCGATATTCCGGTCGGCACCCGTGGCGATTGCTATGATCGTTTCATGGTCCGCGTCGAAGAGGTGCGCCAATCTGCCCGCATCATGAAGCAGTGCCTGCGTGAGATGCCGGAAGGTCCGGTGTCGTCGCTTGATCGCAAGGTCGTGCCGCCCAAGCGCGGCGAGATGAAGCAGTCGATGGAAGCCCTGATCCATCACTTCAAGCTCTACACCGAAGGTTTCCATGTGCCGGAAGGCAGCGTCTATGTCGCGACGGAAAGTCCGAAGGGGGAGTTTGGCGTGTATCTGGTTTCGGATGGGTCGAACAAACCCTATCGCTGCAAGATCAGGCCGACGGCTTTCAGCCATCTGCAGGCGATGGATTTCATGGCCAAGGGCCATATGTTGGCCGATATAACCGCCATTTTGGGCGGGATGGATATCGTGTTCGGGGAGTGTGACCGCTAATGGCCGATGCACCGCAGCTTCCGGCTGAAGCCGAAGTCCGCGCTCGTTGGGGCAATTTTGCCTGGACGAAGGAAAATGCCAAACAGGCGGCGACGATCATCGCGCGCTATCCGGAAGGTCGCCAGCAATCGGCGACCATGCCGTTGCTCGATCTCGCTCAGCGTCAGGTCGGCGCGGAAACCAATACCCAGGGCTGGCTGCCGGTTCCGGTGATGGAATATATCGCCGACCAACTCGGCCTTGCCTATATGCGGGTCTATGAGGTCGCGACCTTCTACACCATGTATAATCTGGCGCCGGTGGGTCGTTTCCATGTGCAGGTTTGCGGCACCACGCCGTGCATGTTGCGCGGATCAGACGATGTGTTGGCGGCCTGCAAGAACCGTGGCCTGTCCAAGGGGCATACCACGCCGGACGGCCTGTTCACGCTGACCGAGGTTGAATGTCTGGGCGCGTGCACCAATGCGCCGATGGTCCAGATCAACGACGATAATTTCGAAGACCTGAGCTATGACAGCATGTCGGCGCTGCTGGAGGCCTTGGCCGAGGGCAAGCCGGTGAAAGTCGGTCCGCAGATCGACCGTCAGACGAGCTGCCCGGAAGGCGGCCCGACGGCGCTTCAGGCGATGGCGACCGAAAACCACGATTATCGGGGGGAATGGAAGTGAGCACCTCACCTCTTTCCGACAAGGACCGTATCTTCACCAATCTCTATGGCTTTCAGCCGTGGAATCTCGATGCGGCGCGCAAGCGTGGCGATTGGGACAACACCAAGAAATTGCTGGAGGCGGGACCGGACGCGATCATTGATACGATCAAGAATTCCGGCCTGCGTGGTCGTGGGGGCGCGGGCTTCCCTACGGGGATGAAGTGGAGCTTCATGCCCAAGGAGCCGAAACCGGGTCGTCCGAATTTCCTCGTGATCAATGCCGATGAATCCGAACCGGGTTCGTGCAAGGACCGCGAAATCATCCGCCNNTCCGCCACGATCCGCACAAGCTGATCGAGGGCGCGTTGGTTGCCGGTTTCGCGATGCGTGCGCGTGCCGCCTATATCTATATTCGCGGCGAATTCATCTATGAGGCGAAGGTGCTCTTCGCCGCCGTTGAAGAGGCTTATGCCGCCGGTCTACTCGGCAAGAATGCCGCAGGTTCGGGCTATGATTTCGATGTGTTCGTGCATCGCGGCGCGGGTGCTTATATCTGCGGCGAAGAAACCGCGATGCTGGAGAGCCTTGAAGGCAAAAAGGGCCAGCCACGCCTGAAGCCGCCATTCCCGGCGGGGGCAGGGCTTTATGGCTGCCCAACGACGGTCAACAACGTTGAGTCCATTTCAGTCGGGCCGACTATCCTGCGTCGCGGGGCCGATTGGTTCAAAAGCTTTGGCCGTGAAAACAATGTCGGGACCAAATTGTTCCAGATTTCCGGCCATGTGAACACGCCCTGCGTCGTCGAGGAATCGATGGGCATTTCGTTCAAGGAATTGATCGAAAAGCATGCGGGCGGCATTCGCGGCGGTTGGGATAATCTGTTGGCGGTCATTCCGGGCGGTTCTTCCGTGCCGATGGTGCCTGCCGCGCAGATCATGGACGCGCCGATGGATTTTGACGGGTTGAAGGCTTTGGGTTCCGGCCTTGGCACCGCTGCTGTCATCGTGATGGACAAATCGACCGACATCGTGCGCGCGATCAGCCGGTTGAGCTATTTCTACAAGCATGAAA
>DITW01000078.1 GCA_002422945.1 Sphingomonadales bacterium UBA6174
TTACCCATCACGTCGCCGACGATGCGGGACGATTTGCGATAGGGCTTGCCCGCGACATAGCCTGCCTCATGACAGGCGTAGAGAATGCGGCGATGCACCGGCTTCAAACCATCGCGCACGTCAGGCAGCGCGCGTGACACGATAACGGACATGGCATAGTCGAGATAGCTCGACTTCATCTCGTCAACGATGTTGATCGGGCTGATGTCCGAAGGGGCGGCGAGTAATGTCTCGTCGGTGCTCAATTTATCACTTTCAAGCTGGTGCGAATAAGGTTGCCGGACCCTAGCGCCACGGTCCCGAAAACACCAGTATTTTTCGCATTTTCCACGGGATATGCTGGCGATTTAAGGGTGCGGCAAGATGCTGTATTTTAATTGAAAAAATGCGTTTTTCGGCGGATGTGTTGCTATGGCGCATTTAGCGACCGAAATGGGTTGGGATTTGGCATGGTTTCAGGGCGTGATTTCTGCCCCATCCCATGCAAAACAACTGCCCGTATCAGATGGTTTCAGCCCGTCCAGCACATCCAGCAACTGCACCGCCGCCCGGTCCGGCGAAAATAATTGGCCGGGTGCGACATTGGCCTGAAAGGGCTGGCTGAGATGGCTATCCACCGTGCCGGGGTGGAGGCCGACGCAGATCGCGCGTTTATGGGTGCGGGCAAGTTCTATCGCCATCGTGCGAATGATCTGGTTGAGAGCGGCCTTGGCGGCGCGATAGCTGTGCCAGCCGCCGAGCCGATTGTCGCTAATACTGCCAACTCGCGCGGACAGCGCCGCAAAGATGGCGCGGTCGTCGCGCGGGAGGAGGGGGAGGAAATGCTTGGCCACCAGCGCCGGGCCAACCGTGTTCACCGCGAAATTCCGCAGCATCCATGCGGGGTCGATCTGGCTATTCGCTTTTTCCGGGCCTTTTTCATGATCGTGTAACAGGCCGGTCGCCACAAATATGAGGCTGAGGGGCCGGTTGCCGAGCTTGGATTGCACGAACGCCGCCGCCGCCTTGACGCTGGCTTCATCGGTGATGTCGATATACGCGGGGCCGTCATCGCTGCGCGACAGGCGCAGGACTTGGGTAAAGCTGCCTTCTTCTTCCAACGCATCGGCCATGGCGCGGCCAATGCTTCCCGAAGCGCCGATGATGACTGCGGTCCCGCTCATCCCTTGATGAAGCGCCAGACATGCACATCCGATCCGCTCGGATCAAAGGCATAGCCGTCGCTGTCGAATTGCTTGACCGCGTCCAGCCTGTCGAGGCGATGTTCGCAAACATAGCGTGCCATCATGCCGCGTGCCTTTTTCGCGCCAAAGCTGTTGAAGCGCAGGCCCTTTGGTCCTTGCTCCTTGAAGTCGATGCTGACGATTCGCGCCGACTTGGGCGGGTGGGGGGCGACAGCCTGCCAATATTCATTGCTGGCGAGGTTGAGGATTTCGTTCGATCCGTCTTCAGCCGCATCCTTGCCCAATTGGTTTGCGATTTTCTCGCCCCAGAAATCATAGAGATTCGGGTGATTGTCCGGACCCCAGCGCGTGCCCATTTCGAGGCGATAGGGCTTCATCGCATCCAATGGGCGCAACAGGCCGTAAAGGCCGGACAGAATGCGCACATGATTTTGGGCGAATTCGATCGCCTCTTCCGGCAGGCTTTTCGCCTCGAACCCGGTGTAGACATCACCATTGAATGCGAACAATGCCGGGCGTTCCGGCTGGTCGTCGAAATGATGGTAACGCTCGGCATTGAGTGCCGCGAGCTTGTCCGAAATATGCATCAATTCGCCAAGCTGGACGGCGGAAAGCTGTGCCGCGCCCGAGGCCAGCCGCGCTATTTCCTGGGGGAAGCGCGGGCGCGTGGCCTCCAATGGCGGCAGGGTTGACTTATAATCCAGTGTTTTCGCGGGCGAGAGGGTGATAATCATGACTGGCACTGGTAACAATCAAGCAGCATGAGGCCAAGTGATATTGAGGCCAAATTCATTCAAGCTTCGTTCAGCGGTGCAATGCGATGAGCAGCTAATGCGATCATGTCACTTGTTTGTCGGAACCCGGCAAGTTAACTCAGGTGTCGTGAAGCACATCCGACGGCGTGGCCGTTGCACTAGGAGAATATGGTGATGAAGGCAGTTTCCTCTTTCGCGCTTGGTCTGGCGCTGGTTCTTGGCGGCGTGACCGCAGGTGCGGTTGCCCCGGCTGTGGCCAAGGAAAAGCCAGCCAAGGCCAAGGAGTTCAAACTTGGCACCAAGCTGCGTGAGGCGCTTGCCCCGATTCAGAAGGCACTGGAAGCCAATAATATCGAAGCGGCCAAGGCAGCATTGTCTGCGGCGGAAGCCGTCGCGACGACCGGCGATGAAAAGTTCGTTGTCGGCCAGTTTTACGTGCAGACCGGTGGCAAGGCCAATGACCGCGCCATGCAGGGCAAGGGCATCGACATGATGATCGAGAGCGGTAGCGCACCTGCGGATATGGTTGGCGCCCTGTATCAGAATCAGGGCAGCATTGCTTATCAGAACAAGGATTTTGCCAAGGCAGAGGCAGCTTTTACCAAGCTGGTGGAAGTCAATCCGGCGGATAGCAGCAATCTGATCAGCCTTGGCGAATTGCAATATCGCAATGGCAAGGCGGAACTCGCGCTTCAGACAATTGGCCGCGCGATTGCCGCCAAGGAAGCCGCAGGGGCCCCTGCCGATCAGCCTTGGTATCAGCGCGGCCTGTCGATTGCGGCAGACAAGAAGCTGACCCCGGAAATCATCCGTTTCGGCAGGATGCTGGTTAAGGCCTATCCGACCGCGCAGAATTGGCGCGATTCGACGGAATTATACTTGCAGCAGGTCAAGCTTGACCCGCAGACCTCGCTCGATCTCTTCCGCCTGCGCTTCGACACCAAGTCGTTGATGGGCGAGCGTGATTGGTATGAATATGCCGAAACCGCTAATGGTCGCGGCCTGCCGGGCGAAACCAAGACGGTGCTGGATGCGGGCCTTGCCAGCGGCATGTTGCCGAAGGACAGCCGCGCTATCGCCGAGTTGAAGGCCGATGCTGTCAGCCGGGTTTCGGCGGATCAGGCTAGCCTGACCGGCGCAGAAGCGCGCGCCAAATCGGGTGCAGATGGCAAAGCCGCCAAAGGCACCGCCGATGCGTGGCTGGGCTATGGCAACAATACAAAGGCGATTGAACTTTATCGTCTGGCGGCGAGCAAGGGCAATGTCGATCTGAACGAACTCAACACGCGCCTTGGCATTGCGTTGCTGCGTTCGGGCGACAAGGCAGGTGCATTAGCAGCGTTCAAGCAGGTCACTGGCGCGCGTGCCGATGTCGCCGGTTATTGGATCATTCTCGCCAGCATGTAAGCTGCGGGTTTCGACCTGAACGAAAAAAAAGGCCCTCGGATCATGATCCGGGGGCTTTTTATTTCTTGAGGCAGATTATTTCTCGTTGATGTCGATGGGGAACCCGCCAACGTCCTTGCTGGTGCGGATCGTCAGCGAGGTTTTGACATGAGCGACGCCGGGCGCGGTGGTGAGGCGGGACGTCAGCAATGACTGAAATTCCTGCAAATCATGGGCGACAATTTTCAGGATGAAGTCGATTTCGCCGTTCAGCATATGGCATTCGACCACTTCCGGAATATGCTGCACATGATCTTCAAACGCGCGCAGATCCTGTTCGGCCTGACTTTTCAGGCTCACTAAGGCGAAGACGGTGATGGTATAGCCAAGCGCCGCGCCATTCAGCCGCGCCACATAGTCGCGGATCAGTCCGGCCTCTTCCAGCGCCTTGACCCGGCGCAGACAGGGTGGCGCCGTCAGCCCGACCTTGCGGGCGAGATCGATATTGGTCATCCGCCCGTCTTGTTGCAGGGCGGCGAGAATCTGCCAGTCGATCTCGTCGAGCCGGGTGCGCGATGAACCGATGATAGCCAAGATTGCTCAAACTCCCCTGCCGCATGTGCGCGGACGTTATATCAATGGCCCGTGTCGCACAGGCCATGTTTCGCATATAGGCGCTTTTACCCGTCGGGCAATTGTCCCACTTTGTGACGCCTTGATTTTGCAAGCGCCAAGCCCTTCCCCAAAAGAGGATAGAGAGTTAACAAATAGTTTCTAACGTATTTTGTTGTTAACATTGCTATGTCAGGCGGCATGAAAGCCTGATGGGGAATGAATGCTGCTTTGGGGAAAATATAGTGCGCTTTGACGACCGGATTGCCACCATTACCGCGCAAGGGAGCGATGATCCGCGCGCACGGGCGGCAATGTGGCGTCAGATGGTCGATATTCTCGCCCAGCAAAAAGCGCGCGATTTTTCCAGCATGTCGCGAGCGTCCGCATTTGCATTTCTCGAAGAAGAACGTGAAATCGTCGATCCGGTGGGACGTCGGGCGATTGCCCACGCCTTGTCGGGGCGACATCTGCCGATCGACATCTTGCTGTTCTTCGCCGCCGACCGGCCCGATATCGCCGCGCCCTTATTGTTGAGCGTCAAATTGAACGCAGACGAATGGCAGGAGGTGATCGCCGCGATCAGCCCGGTGGCGCGGTCGCTGGTGCGCCAGCGGCCCGATCTGGATGAAGGGATCAAGCGCCAGCTTAATGCCTATGGCGCGAGCGATCTGATGTTGCCCGATCAACGCGACATGGGGATGGCCCTTGATCTTGGCGGGATGGAGATGACGGAAGCGTTGATGCCAGCGCCCGTTATGCCCGAGCCAGTTGAGCCGGTTGCCCCTGAATATGTGGCCCCTGAATTTGTGTCGCCGGCAGCTCCAGTAGCGAGCTTTTTATCGACACCGCGCGCCGTGCAGATTCGTGAATTGGTGGACCGGATCGAGGAGTTTCGCGAGCGTCGACGGTCGGTGCCATTTGTGCCGCTGCCGCGTGGCGATCATGAGGACGAGGATCAAGACGCCGAGGCCGAAAGCGAGGCCCAGATCGACGCCAAAGTTGCACAGGCCAAAAACAAGGTGCAGGCCGACCAACTGCGTCATTTCCGCTTCGAGGCGGATCAGGACGGCGTGATTCTGTGGGTGGATGCGCTGGAACGCACGCCGCTGATCGGGCTGAACCTTGCCGAGGCTGCCGCGATCATGGGATTTGGCGTCGATGGCCATGTGGCGGGCGCGATTACGCGGCGGTCGGCATTTCGCGATGGGCGGTTATTGGTGGCGGGAAAATCCCGGGTTGGCGGCCAATGGTGCATTTCCGGCGTGCCGTTGTTCGATGAATCCACGGGTCGTTTCCAAGGTTATCGCGGCACGGCGCGTAGGCCGTATCCACATGAATATTCAGCCGATATGTCTTCAGCCGATATGTCTTCAGCCCATGTCGGCAAGCCTGTTCAGGCGGTTGACGATGGCGAGCAGGTGCAGCGACTGCGCGAATTGGTGCATGAATTGCGCACGCCGTTAAATGCGATCAGTGGCTTTGCGGATATGATCCGCAGCCAGTTTTTTGGCCCGGTGCCACATCAATATCGCGAACAGGCCGAAACGATCATCGCGTCCGGCGCGGAATTGACGCAGATTTTGGAAGACCTTGCCCTGTTGGTGCGTGGCCCGGTCCAGCGCTTTGGCCAAACAGATGTTGATCGCGAGGAAGACGCCGGGGTTGATGGCGGTGATGTGTTGCGGCGCGTGCTGACGGCGCATCAGGGGCAGGCCGATGCCCGACACTTGACGTTGCAGGTGGAAATTGGCCGGGGCTTGCCGCCGCTGGCGGTGGGCGAGCAGGTGCTGGAGCGCGTGCTGTCGCGGTTGATCGGGAATTTGATCGAACTGTGTCATGACCATGAAAATATGAGCATCGACTTCCTCAGCCTGCCGCGCATGGATGGCAGCGGCTGTGTTTCGATTTCCCGACCGGGCAGATTGATTGGCATTTCGGCAGAAGAATTATTCGATCCAGATCGCGCGCGCGACGATCAGGGCATGGATGCGGCGCGGCTGTCGCTAGGCTTCACCCTGCATTTGCTGCGCAATGTCGCGCGGCAGTTCGGCGGCGATCTTGATATTGCCGATCATGATTTCCTGCTGTTGATCCCCGCGGTGATGAGCGAGCATCAAATCCGCTTTCCCTGATTTGGTCATCTTATTTGTCGGATGATGCGGCTTCGACTAGTCTTTGTTAATGTTGGACGTTTATGGGCTGATGTGCGGCCTTAAACGCCGGGTAGCATTACAAGACTGGAGCTTCAGTTGGAGTTGCGTATTCAGGAGGATGCAGTTTTGGGGAATGGCAGGCTTGATTGCTTGCCCGGGCCTGAAGATGCGTATCGTTTCCGACCTGCCTTCGGCCAGCGTTTCATGCTGTTCATCGATACCGAGGAAGAATTCGACTGGAGCCAGCCAACGGCGCGCCATTCGGTCGATACATCTGCGATGATGGCATTGCCCGAGGCGCATCAACGCCTTGCAGCCCATGGGGCAAAGCCCGTGTATCTGGTCGATTATCCGGCCATTAATTCCCCTTATGGCGCGGATATTATTGGGCCAATGCTGGCATCGGGAGGGGCATCATTAGGGGCGCATCTGCACCCATGGGTCAATCCTCCTTATGATGAAGTCATGAATGAATCCAATAGCTTCGTTGGAAATCTGCCGATCGCGCTTGAACGCGCCAAGTTGCAAATGCTGACACAAAGAATCGAACAGGCTTTGGGCGTTCGCCCGCTTTGTTATCGCTCCGGGCGTTATGGGGTGGGGCCAGCCACAGCGATGTTGCTGGAAGAGGCGGGGTATCGCGTGGATGTCTCGGTCCGCAGCCATTTCGATTACAGCGCGACAGGTGGCCCCAATTTTGCCGGATATCCGATTACCCCCTATCGCGCAGGACCCGGCGGCGGCTTGCTGGAAATCCCGCTGACGACCGCATTTCTGGGGCGCTGGCGGCAAAATGGGACGAAAATCTATGCACGGACGCGTGGCATTCCCTTGGCCCATGGTGTGCTCGCCAAGGCCGGGCTGTTGAACCGGGTGGCGTTGACGCCCGAAGGCATGCCAGTGCAAGAAGCGATGGAAGTCGTGCGGATATTGCAGGGCGAGGGGCTGCAATTATTCAGCCTTTCTTGCCATTCGCCCAGCTTTGCGATCGGCCATACGCCCTATGTGCGCGACATGGCTGATCTGCGTCGATTCTACGAATGGTGGGACAAGATTTTGGGACTGCTTGTGGCGCTTGGCGTGACGGGGGTGGGGTTGGACGATGTCCTTGCCGATCTCGAAGCACAAGATCGGGGCTTGCGGTAATGCCGCGCAAGCGGCTATCGGAGCAACACGCTGGTCGGTCGGGCCTGTAGCTCAACGGTTAGAGCAGGCCGCTCATAACGGCTTGGTTGGGGGTTCGAGTCCCTCCGGGCCTACCAGCCGGTGT
>DITW01000031.1 GCA_002422945.1 Sphingomonadales bacterium UBA6174
CAACTCTCAGTGGAAATCAACAGTCCAGTTGCAAAGTTAGTTTTTCCGGCGGATTTTCTTGTTTAGGAGATGTCGATGAAACCGAAGCGGTTTTCAACTGAGTAGATAGTGGCGGTTTTAAAGCAGGCTGCTCTGGGTCTTCCGGGGTCGGATCTGATCCGCCATCCCGCTACATCGACACAAATATTCTTGCAGGTGTTACTATGTCGCTCATACGTTAGAGCCGGCTGGAGAGGTAATCGGCAGTCTGGTTAGGCTATATGATTTATGTGGCCGGCAGAGAGACGCCTTACCAGAGGCCGTGCAATCATCGATGCCGAAGTGGTATTAGCCCGTAATGCGGGCTTCGGCCACTGGTGCCGAGAACTGGTCGAGACCGGCTATCTGCTTAATCATGCCCGAAAGCGGATGACCTCAATCTGGACATCCGCTGGAAAATGGAGAAGGCAAATCCAGACATCATCCTGTCCGGATCACAGACCCATCAGGCTCATCACTTCCTTGCGGGCCGCCGCATCGCTGCGAAACACCCCCATCATACAACTGGTCGTCATCCCCACGCCCGGCGTATTGACGCCGCGCGCGCTCATACAGGCATGGTTTGCCTGAATCACCACGGCTACGGCTTGAGGTTCAAGATGCTGCCAAATGCATGAGGCCACTTCATTGGTCAGACGCTCCTGAATTTGCAGACGGCGAGCATAGCCATGGAGCACGCGGGCGAGCTTAGAAATCCCGACAACCCTGTTCTTCGGCAGATAGGCAATATGCGCTTTGCCAATAATCGGCGCCATATGATGTTCACAATGTGACTGGAAGGGTATGTCCTTCAACAACACGATCTCATCATAGCCGCCCACTTCATCAAATGTGCGCGTCAGATGATATGCAGGATCCTCCTGATAACCACGGCAATATTCCAGCCATGCACGGGCCACGCGCTTTGGTGTATCGACCAGCCCTTCACGTGCCGGATCGTCGCCAACCCATTCAATCAAAGTCTTGATGGCATCCTCGACAGATTGTGGCACATGGGGCTTGCCGCTTGCTTCTTGCGAAAAATGATGCGTTTGAATGTTCAAGGTGCCGATCCTCTTATGACGCCCTGTTTCAAGGCGTTAAGATGAAAGATCAGGACAGCCCTACTTGGGGTTGAGGGCGCATTCGGACTGCCCTGACCTTTGCATGTGATCCCGCGAAGGATCACCCTCTTTATCCAGAAACCCACCCATCGCGTCGATACGGCAATAGGGCTGTAGGCGTTACAGCCCCGCCTCAACGGCGAGACGAACGGCATCGGTGGAGGTGACCACTTCCAATTTCCGCAACATCAAGTTGCGATGCATCTTTACCGTCTTCTCGGATATACCCAGTTGTCCTGCAATTTGCTTGTTCATCAACCCCTTGGCCATGTACATCAACACTTGCCGCTGGCGTTCGGACAAGCGCGTGATCGCTGCACCAGCTTCCAGACTACGGCTATTGTGCTTTCCGGGTTCATCCGGCTCCAATTCTAGTTGAGACCCGATGAAATAAGCTAATTCACCATCATCACCGAACACGGGCGCAACCACCAGCGCATTACGAAACGGCGTCCCGTCTTTTTTATAATTGAGGATCTCGACAAATACCGGCTTACGCTCGGTCACGCTCTTGGTGATCCGCTCGCTCAGCCAAGGCTCGGTCTTCGGACCAGAGAGAAACCGACAATTACGCCCAATGATGTCTCGCTCGTCATAGCCGGTCAGCGTTGTAAATGCCTCATTACATGAAACAATCGGATTATCGGCTAAATTGGGGTCGGTAATCACGGATGCAATGGGGCTATGCTTGATCAGCGCTAAAAGCGGCAAGGCCTCCAATCGTCTTGTCATTCCATCCTCAATTGCACCATTTCTCAAATATCATTCCTAGCACTGCCCCATCACCCTGAACAGATATGACCGAGACAATGCGCGCCTTGCTGCGATCTAGAATGTCAACGATCCGGGCGACGTCAGACAAGGCTCTGGTCAGGCCATCAACCTTACAGACAACGATGATATCGACGCATCCGGCTGTCATCACCGCTTATCATTGCTGGCGGCGAGAACGCGCCATAGGCCCGCCCAAATACCAGCCCTATCGGCAAGGAGCGCGAGACATATGGTGCCGATATCATACAGCATAATGGCCGTGCTGACATTGGAGAGCGCCGACTGTAGTGCTGATCAGATGGGAAAAATAATCATATGGTTTGACGGCGCCTGCCCGCTATGTGCGCGTGAAATTGCGCTGATGCGATGGCTGGATTGGCGCGGCGCCATCACCTTTCACGATGTATCACCCCCAGATGCGATGTGCCCGCTTGACCGGCAAACCCTCCTCGCCCGCTTTCATGCCAGCGAAAATGGCGTGATACTGTCAGGCGCTGCGGCCTTTGCGGCCATGTGGCGCGCGATTCCCTTGCTCAAACCGCTTGGGTGGGCAGCGCGTCATCCCACCGTTCTGGCGATGCTCGAACGGGCGTACATCCGATTTTTGAATGTCCGACCGCGCATCCAAAAGGCACTTGTCCGGCGATGACAGACGGACTCTATGGTGCCGCCACACGCGGCGATGGCCTGAACCGTCTCGCCCAATTTCTGCCAGATGCAGGGCAGGCGTACGCCGCAGGTCGCAATACCGATCATGGTCCGGATCAACCGGGCGCGGTTTCAAAGCTTTCCCGTTATATACGCCATCGCCTGATCACCGAACAGGAGATCTTCACCCATGTCCTTGACCGCCATCCCGCCGCATCGGCCCAAAAATTCTTACAAGAGGTGTTCTGGCGGACCTATTGGAAAGGTTGGCTGGAAATGCGCCCGGCAGTCTGGTCGCGCTTTCTGATAGAATGTGACCGGCAGCGCGTCGCTTTCCTCGACAGCCAAGCGATAACCGATGCCGAACAAGGGCGGACCGGCATTGACGGTTTCGACCAATGGGCCCGAGAACTGGTCGATACCGGCTATCTGCATAATCATGCGCGGATGTGGTTCGCCTCGATCTGGATATTCACGCTGCGCCTGCCTTGGGCGTTGGGCGCGGACTTTTTCCTGCGTCACCTGATTGATGCCGATGCCGCTAGCAACACATTGTCATGGCGATGGGTGGCAGGACTGCAAACCACCGGCAAAACCTATCTTGCCACTGCGGAAAACATTGCCCGCTATACCAATGGACGTTTCGCACCTACTGGACTGTCGCAAACCGCGGTCGCACTCACAGAACCGCCGGTTGAAACCGTAAGCGAACTGCCTGACATGATGCCGTTTGATGCCAACCAGCCTTCGTTATTGCTCGTCACCAATGAGGATATGAATCCGGAATCGCTCTTTTCGGGCAACATTGCGATCAAGGCCGCATGCATCAATGCGGATCCGGACCTGCTGTGGGGCAACACCGCCCGAAGGTTCGTGCAGACCGCTGCGGCGGACACGGCGACACGGACATCCGCCCATTTCAATTGCGCTGTAGATGTATCGAAAACGCTGGATGCCGATACGCTCATCTCGGCGGCGCAGGCAGCGGGCGTGCGGCAAATTATTACGCCATACGCGCCTGTCGGACCAGTGGCGGATGTGCTGGCACGCATCCGTCCGGTGCTCATGGATCATAATATTACGCTGGTGCAGGTACGCCGCAAATGGGACAGTCAGTTTTGGCCTCATGCAACCAAGGGCTATTTCGCATTCAAGGCGCGCATGCCGGCGGTGTTGCAGGACGGCAATTTGTCATGACCCAGCAGCTCAACCTTGTCTGGTTCAAACGCGATCTTCTGATCGAGGATCACCGCCCTTTAGCCATGGCCACACAGGCTGGGCCGGCACTGCCATGGTATAGTGTCGAACCTAAATATGGGTGCAACCGGACTTATCGTCGCAGCTAGGGCCGTTTGCAGCAGCCCGCAAAGCCAGCATGAAGATGGTCGGCCCGCAGCAACGGACAACGGATAACTGGTGCTAGATTTATGACGGCCGTGCGCAACTTCATCCTTGCATGCTAAACTTGCCTCTAAATCCACCGCAACACCTCCGTTATTTTATCACCTGTTATCGACGTAAGCGTCCGGTTATTGCACGTC
>DITW01000013.1 GCA_002422945.1 Sphingomonadales bacterium UBA6174
CGCACGCCTCCGCATTGTCGAGGATGTACGCGACCTCGGCGGCATTCAGCATGAAATTGATCGGCACCATCACCGCGCCCAACCGGGCAAGCGCAAAGCGCACTACAACGAACGCATGGTTGTTGTGCGACAGCATGGCAATGTGATCGCCTTTGCGCACGCCGCGATCTGCCAAAGCGTTCGCCATTCGGTTCACGACATCGTCAAGCGCGGCGAAGTTTTGTCGAAGATCGCCATAGACGATGGCCGTCTTGTTCGGCATCCGCACCGCGCTGCGGTACAGCAGATCGCCTAAACGATGACGGCGGGCGCTTTTGAGCAGATTCGCGATATTGCCTTCGGTACGCATCGGTTCTTTCCCTGCATTGCGGTTGTCGGGCGAAAGCACGTCTGACTGCCCGACTTGGCGCGCGCCCATCGACCAGTCAGACCTTACTCATGCCCTACAACTTCATCAGCGGTGGAGCGTGAGCCCCTCAAACCTGCCATCCGCTCGCCACTGCGCGAGCATTTTGTAGAATTTCAGCGCGCCTTCCGGGTAATGGCCCTGCAGGAAGCCCGAGTTGTTCTTCGAGCCGCCCTCGGCGTTGTAATAGCCCGGCGTGCAGCTCTTGAGATAATCGGTCATCGCATTGGGGGCTGTCACCAGCGCCACATAATCCGCCTCAGCGTCCTTCGTTGTCTCCATCGACTTGATGCCCTTCGCATTGGCATCGGCGATCACCTTCGCAATGTGATAGGATTGTTGGTCAGCCATATAGGTGAAGTTCGGCGCATAGCCCGTCTGGGTGAAGCCCAGATGGAAGCAATTGGGGAAGCCATAAGAGAACAACCCTTGATATGTGCGCATGCCATTGGCCCAGTAATCGCCCAGCTTCATGCCATCGCGACCAATGACTTCCATTTCAGCCTGATGCGTATAGGTGGCCCGATTCACTTCAAAACCGGTAGCGAAGATCAGGCAGTCCAATTCATATTCGACGCCGTCGACCACGACACCCTTTTCGGTGATGCGATCCACGCCTTTGCCTTCGGTATCCACCAAGGTCACATTGGGGCGGTTGAACGTGGGCAGATATTCATCATGGAAGCACGGACGCTTGCACCACGGGCGATACCAAGCCTTCAGCTTCTCAGCGGTCTTCGGGTCTTTCACAATCGATACCACGCGGTCGCGGACGCGGTTGTCATGTTGGAAATCGATGATCTCGGCCAGCTGGTTAAGCTCTGCATCTGACAGATTCGACGAACCCGAGCCATCGAGCAGCTCACCAAGCGACTTGAACAATTCCGTCCAGCCGTCCTTGATCAGGTCTTCCTCGAAATCGGCACCGACCAGCATCGCGGTGAAATTATCGTTGCGCACCGTCTGCCAACCGGACTCAAGCGTCTTGAACCATTCCGGATCTGTCGGCCGGTTACGGCGTTCGTCCACCGACGAAGGCGTCCGCTGGAACACGTACAGATGCTTTGAATCCCTGCCCAGATGCGGGATCACCTGCACGGCGGTGGCGCCAGTGCCGATGATGCCAACACGCTTATCGGCAAGACGATCCATCGGCGTCGACGGCGTGCCGCCCGTATAAGCATAATCCCAACGGCTAGTGTGGAAGATATGGCCCTTGAAGTCGCGCACGCCCGGAATCCCCGGCAGCTTCGGCAGATTGAGCGAGCCGCTGGAGATGACGACATAATGCGCGTCAAACACGTCGCCACGATCAGTCGTGACCGTCCAGCGGTCCGTCGCCTCGTTCCATGTGCAGTCCTTTACCAGCGTCTGGAAATAGGAGCGATTATACAGGTCAAAATGATGGCCGATGCGTCGCGCGTGCTCAAAAATCTCCGTCCCAAAGGAATATTTCGCCTTGGGCATATAGCCGGTTTCCTCCAGCAGCGGGAGGTAGATATAGGATTCGACGTCACACTGTGCGCCGGGATAGCGGTTCCAATACCATGTGCCGCCAAAGTCCCCTGCACGCTCGATGATGCGAAAGCTATCGATGCCTTCCTGCCGCAGTCGCGCACCCATATAGAGGCCGCCAAAACCGCCGCCGAGCACCAGCACCTCGACCTTTTCCGTCACAGGCGCGCGCTCGATGCGCGGCGTGAAGGGGTCTTCATTGCAATGCGCGAATTCAGTCTCGATCTCCGGATACTGTTTCTCGCTATTGGCGCGCAGACGACGGTCGCGCTCAAACTGATATTTTGCCCGCATTTCCTCCGGATCGAAGCCTAGCTCGGCCGCAGTGGGAATGCTCAGCTTGCCGCTCTTGCCGAACAGCGAAGTGGCCTTATCCATCATTATTTCCTCTCTAATTCAATATATTGGAGCGCACAGCACTCAGAGCACGAGACTCGGGCCGCCGTGGTTGGTCCAATAGGCGTTGTCATAATATTCGCGCCATTCGATGATCTTGCCGTTCACGGTGACCTCGAACATGCCGCAGACCTTGAGTTCCATTTCCCATTTGCCGCTGCCGGACCAATCCCAGCGATCGACGCGCTCGGTGATGACCTTGTTTTCATAGGCAAAGCAGTTGACCAGCTCGAATTCGACGCGCTTTGCAGGTGCGAGGATAGACGCGATCATCTTGTGCACATTCGCCTTGCCCTTGATCGCTTCGAGCGGCTGGTTGAGATAGCACATATCCTCGGTGGCATATTCCATGCAGACATCTGCATTGCGGAGGTTCCAGCCATTGAGGAAGGCGCGGACGACTTTCTCGTTGCGAGCGAGACGGGGATCAGTGTTGTTCATGAATGTTGCTCCGGATCAATCGAGGTGCAGGGTGGGGCCGCCATTCGCGAACCACATTTGGTTGTCGAAATAATCGCGCCAACCACAGATCAGGCCCTCTTCGTTGAGGTCGAACATGCCGATGCACGGCAATGCAAGACCCCAGCCCTTGCCATCGAAATCCCAAAGATCCAGCCGTTCGGACACCACGACATTGCCGCGGCCAAAGCAGTTGCGCAGTTCCCAGTGGACGCGCTTCGACAACTTCATAATGCCGTCAACTATCTGACGGACGCCCTTCTGGCCCACCACAGGCTCAAGCGGCTGGTTGATATAGACGATGTCGTCTGACAGGCAGCGCATCGCATGGTCGCAGTCGAGTGCTTCCCAGCAATCAATGAACTCGCGCACTTTCGCAACGTTGCGCGCGACCTTTTCTTCTTCAGTCATTGCATCTCCTCCATCTTGGCTCGCAATCCCATGCGAGCGCTTCATTGATGGGATAATGCTATGGATCGACCACTAGGACGCCAATGGAAGGGCGTGTCAAAATCTGTTACTTTGATGACAGGAGAAGAAGCAATCCCCGAGGCGCATGCCCCCGGGATCGAGAAGGCGCAACCTACTCAAAACGAGGTCGCCACCACCCATAGCCGCAGCATCGAGATCGGCACTTGAGGTGCGGCCTCGCCAAATATCTGCTGCCACTCGGCTTTAATATCCGCGGGTGAAAGAGTGGAAAGATGCGCCACCCTGCCTTACACCTCGCGCATCATTGTGCTGCGCCAACAAGGTAATAGTGAGACACACCATTCCTGATGGCGTGTTCGACCACATAAGCGTGGTCCAGCGACCGCAGTTTATGCGGCTTGACGGGCCTTCGTGTCAGCGCTCGCCCAGCTCCATGGCATGAGCTCACCCCATCTGGAGGCGGGCCGGTCCGCGGCGATCTTTTCGATGACATCGGCGATATAGGCTTGCGGTTCGATACCGTTCAGCTTGCACGTCTCGATGACCGAGTAGATGGCCGC
>DITW01000097.1 GCA_002422945.1 Sphingomonadales bacterium UBA6174
ACCACTCAGTGGGGGCCGGTCAGTTATTCAAAAAAATATTTCCCAATTACATCAATATAGAAATTGATTTTTGACGCGATTAGTTACAATATTTTTAATATTCATCCATGACATTGTGCGTTCATAATAAGAAGTGTTTTTAGCGTGTTACACGGTTTCGACTATATGATTTAACATGTATAACATGAAATGCAGGCGTTAAATCACAACGATTTTTGGCACTATTTTATGCAGTTGATGCCGGCATGGCATGAATGGCATTGCAACAGGGCGACCCTAGATAGCCAGCGTAACGGCTGTCGAAACACGGAAGCCCGGTGTGCGAATAGCTGCCGGGCTTCTTGTATTTTGATCCCCGGGAATTCAGCGATTTCAGGGGTGACGCAATGGCTGGCGTTGGAACCAGGGAATCATGCGGTCGATCGCGTCTGCGATGTCCGCGCGTGATGCGGCAACGCTGAAGCGCATGAAATGATGGCCTTCAACCGGATCGAAATCCACGCCGGTCGCGGTGGCGACGCCGGTATCTTCCAGCAGCTTCAAACAGAAGGACAGGCTGTCATCGGTCAAATGGCCGATATCGGCATAAACGTAAAACGCCCCATCTGATGGCGCGATGCGGGACAGGCCCAATTCGGGCAGGCGGGCCAGCAACAGGTCACGATTATGGCGATAGGTCGCGACATGGCCATCGAGTTCGGCCTTGCAGTCGAAGGCGGCTAACGCTGCATGCTGGCTCATCACCGGGGGCGTGAGGAAGAGATTGCCCATGCGCGCGCGGGCCGGTTCGACCATGGCGGGCGGCGCGACCAGCCAGCCGAGCCGCCAGCCTGCCATGCTGAAATATTTCGAGAAGCTGTTCACGACCAGCGCCTGCGGATCATATTCGAGGATCGAACGGGCGGGTTCACCGAAACTCAGGCCGTGATAGATTTCATCCGAGACGATCTGGATGTTTTTGGCGCGGCAGATGTCCGCGATGGCCTGTAATTCCGGGGCCGGGATGATCGTGCCGGTGGGGTTGGCAGGGCTGGCGATAATCACGCCTTCAGGCGCGGGATAGAGCGCGGCAATGGCGGCGGCGGAAATCTGGAAGCGCTCGTTCGGCCCGCAGGCCAGTTCGATCGGCTCCATCCACAGGGACTTCAGCGTATTGCGATAGGCGACATAGCCGGGCCGGGCGAGCGCGACCCGTGCGCCGGGGGCAAAAGCCGTGTTGAGCGCAAGGACAAGGGCAGGCGATGCGCCGCAGGTCAGGATGATCTGTTCGGGGGAGATGGTGACACCGTAATTGTGGCGATATTGGGCGGCGATCCGCGCCTTCAATTCGGGGCTTTCCCAATAGCCCATGGGTTCATTGTCGATGATATGATGGGTGGCCTCGATCGCGGCGCGGGGCGCGCCGGTCCACGGCTGGCCGAATTCCATATGGATGATGGACCGGCCTTCACTGGCAAGCCGATGGGCGAGGCGGCTGATGGCGATGGTGTGGAACGGATCAATTATGGCGGTCATGCGTTTGTTCATGCGGGATAGGCCGGTGCGGCGCAAGCCGGACCCTAGGCATATTCGCCTTTGTCATCATTTCGAGGCATAAACCGGATCATGACTTTATCGCCTGTCTTCTCTTCCTCCATTGATGCACCTGTAGAGGTCGATCCGCTGGTCGGCTTAACCGAGGCTGAGGCCGTGGCGCGGTTATTGGCTGAAGGTGCCAATGAAGTGCCGCGCAGCGACAAGCGCACGACGCTGCGGATATTGGTCGAGGTGCTGAAAGAGCCGATGCTGGCGCTGTTGCTGGTCGGCGCAGCGCTGTATTTTGCGATTGGCGACCGAACCGAAGCGGTGATCCTTGGCAGTTTTGCAATGTTTTCGGTCATTATCACCCTGATCCAAGAGGTCCGGACCGAACATGTGCTGGAAAGCTTGCGCGATCTTTCCAGCCCGCGCGCATTGGTTATCCGTGATGGGGTAAGGCGACGCATTGCCGGGCGCGAGGTGGTGCGTGGCGATGTGGTGGTGGTGGAAGAGGGCGACCGTGTGCCCGCAGACAGTCGCATCCTTGTTGCCAATGGCTTGCTGGTCGATGAGTCATTGCTGACCGGGGAGTCGATGCCGGTGCAAAAGCTCGAAGGGCTGGAACTGGCGGGCGGCGCTGTTGCGGTGGCGGCGGAGGAGAATGCGGCCTTTGTCTATGCGGGAACGTTGGTGGTGCGCGGCAGCGCGGTGGCTACTGTGCATGCCACCGGGGCCAAGAGCCAATTGGGACGGATCGGCAAGCTGATCGGCGAGATTGAGGACGAACCGCCGCGTTTGCGCGTGCAGACCCAGCGCATCGTGATGATCTTGGCGGTGATCGGCGTGGTGGTGAGCCTGACGGCGGTGCTGCTTTACGGCCTGTTGCGGGGAAGCTGGCTGGATGCGGCGCTCGCTGGGATTGCCTTGGGCATGTCGATGTTGCCGGAAGAATTGCCGGTCGTGCTGACCGTTTTTATGGCGATGGGGGCGTGGCGCATTTCCAAGCTGCGCGTGCTGACCCGCCATGCCGCAACGATTGAGACATTGGGTGCGGCGACTGTTTTATGCACCGACAAGACGGGGACGCTGACCCGCAACCGCATGGCGATTGCCGAATTGCGGCTGGCCGATGGGGCGGCATTTCATATCGGGAACGACAGTGGCAAGGACGGGGCTGCGACCTTGCCTGCTGATTTCGAGCGATTGACCGAAATCGGCATTCTCGCCTGTGCGCCGGATTCGCTCGATCCGATGGAGACGGCGTTTCACCTTTTAGGGGAGCAGCAGGCGCAAGGCCGGGTCACGCGCTGCGTTGATGCGGGTTATCGCCTGCACCGCCATTATCCACTGGAAAAGCCGGTGCTGGCGATGGCCAATATCTGGGGCCAGGATATTGAGAACGGGGATGCTGCAGCCCATCCCAAGACCTTGGCGGTCAAGGGTGCGCCGGAGACATTGATCGAGCTGTGCCATTTATCGAGGGATGAGGCCGCGCGGTTGCGCCTGTTGGTCGATGAGATGGCGGCGGAAGGGCTGCGCGTGTTGGCGGTGGGCGAAGCGATATGGACGGGCAAGGGCCTGCCAACGACGCTGGGCGAGGCAGAAATCCGTCTGATCGGGCTGGTCGGGCTTGCCGATCCGCTACGGGAATCTGTGCCGCAGGCGTTGCAGCTTTGCCATACGGCGGGCATCCGCGTGATGATGATTACCGGTGATTATCCCGTCACTGCCCGTGCCATTGCCAGACAGGCGGGCATAGAAGCGGGCGAGGTGATGACGGGGGCGGAACTGGCTGCGCTGGACGATGCGGCATTTGCTTTACGGGTGCAGACGTGCTGTGTTTTTGCGCGGATCATGCCGGAACAAAAATTGCGGATCGTGGCGGCGTTGAAGGCCGGGGGCGAGGTGGTGGCGATGACCGGCGACGGCGTCAACGATGCGCCCGCGCTCAAATCCGCGCATATCGGCATTGCGATGGGCGGGCGCGGCACCGATGTCGCGCGCGAGGCCGCGTCGATGGTGCTGCTTGATGATGATTTCGGCTCGATTGTCGCGAGCGTGCGGATGGGACGGCGGATTTATGACAATCTGCGCAAGGCGGCAGGGTTTATTCTCGCGGTCCATGTGCCGATAGCGGGGCTGGCGCTGATCCCGTTGTTGTTCGGCCTGCCGTTGCTGTTGGGGCCGATACATATCGCCTTTCTGGAGATGATCATCGACCCGGTGTGTTCGCTCGCGTTTGAGGCGGAGACAGAGGAAAAGGACGTGATGGACCGCCCGCCGCGCCCGCCCGAGGCGCAGTTGATGTCGCGTGCGCTGGTGATATGGGCGATCCTGCAAGGCGCGGTCGCGCTGGGCGTGAATGCGGCGATTGTCGCTATTGGGGTGAGCCGGGGCCTCGTCGCGGATGATTTGCGCGGGTTGGTATTCATGGCCTTGGTGCTGACGATTCTGGCGCTGATCCTCATCAACCGATCATTCGGGACATCGGTTTCGGCGGCGGTGCTGCGGCCCAATCGGGCGCTGGCCTATGTGGTGGCCGGGGTGACGTCTATCCTTGCCGCCGCGCAGTTTTTGCCATTTGTCGGGGATTTGTTCGGTTTTGCTCCGTTGCATGGCCGTGACATCGTGATGGCGCTTGCGGCCGGTGTCGGGGTGCTGTTCGTGCTGGAGACGATCAAGCCGTTGATGCATCGGCGGTTGGCCGCATAAGCGAGGCTGGGAAAGAAAAAAAAGGGCCGCGCCGATTGCCCGGCGCGGCCTTGGATCACATTAGAGGCCGAAGCGATAGAGCAACTGCAGCCCGCCACCGGCATTCGGGCTGCCATCGGTGAAGCCGGTATAGCCATAGCCCTGCAAGCGAAGCTGCGGGCTGAGCTTATAGGTGGCTGACGCCGTCATTTCGCTGCGGTCCGATGCGGTCGGGAGCGAAGCCTCGCGCCAATCATAATCGAGTCCCAAGGTTAAATCGCCCGCCTGATAATAAGCGCCAGCACCGGCCAGCCAGACATCGTTCAACGGGAACAAATTGGACGAGCCGTTGAAACGACGGCCACCACGGGCGTTCAGGCTGAACTGGCCATATTGCTGGGTAATGCCCGCTTCGGCGGTGAAATCGGTCGTGCCGGTGCCGAGGCTCTTTGATTCCGATGCGGTCGGGACCTTGACCCTGCCCGTGACATCCAGTGTCGTGCTGTCGCTCAAGGGCAGGGCATAGCCCGCGCTCAACGACAGGTCGCCAATGCCGTCATTGCTGGTGACTGGACCGGACGCGCCGCCCGGCACTGCGCCGCCATCGCCCGCAACCACGCTGCCCGGCCCCTTAATGTGGAGATAGGGGATGGACCCGCGCACGAAGAAATTGCCCGCATTATATTTGGCCGAAAACGGCACGGCGAGGATCTTGGTATCGGCTATGTCGCCATAATCGCCGGTGGAATAATCAACGCCCATGCCGAACTGGACATAATCCTCTGCCACTGCCGGGGTGGCGACCAGCGCCAATGGGCTGATGCTGAGCGCTGCGAGCAGCGCGCATTGGTGAATCGATTTCATGATGTTGCTCCCTGTGGTCATTATGTTTGACCGTTATTTTTGACGCCAACAGGTAACGAAAACGCCGTGTGGCGCTCCCGCTACCCGCTGATCTTGTCGCGATGATGTGTGGGTTAGTTGTTCAGGCCGGGACGATCTGGACGTTCGGGACGTTCAGGACGTTCCGCACGTTCCGGGCGTTCGGCACGCTCGGCGCGTTCAGCACGTTCGGGGCGTTCCGCACGGGCATTCGCACCCGGATGTTCTGCCCGTTCATGCGTGACGGAGGTTGTGACATTGCCATCGACATCGGTTGTCTTGGTCAGCGTGTTCACATTGCCGCTGGGGGTGGTGACGGTCTGCACGGTCTTGGTCGTGTCAGTGGTCGTATTGTCTTCATTGGTCACCGGAATGATTTCGCTGGTGCGCACGACCGTGGCGCCGCTGCCGTTTGCAGTGGGTTCGGCGGGCGGGGTTGTCGCGTCTTGCGCGATGGCCAATACGGACATGGACCCAATGAGCGCGGTGGCGCCCAGAATGAGTGTTTTTTTCATATTAATGCTCCTCGGTCTGGCAATCGGCTCAGTGCTTGAAGCGAGCCTTGTCTTGCGGACGAGACGGATATCGATCAATTTAGATTAACGAATTCTGACCAATTTGGCATAAAAAATATAATCATTCTTAATCGCGATGAGCCGTGTCGCTGCTGCGTCAGATGAAAAGCAGGGCGAGAAATCCGGCCAATAAAGCGATGGCGCTCACGACCCCGACATACAGACCGATGGTTCGACTGCCGACCGATGCGGCCATCACAGCCTTGGACACCGTGTTGACCGCGACGGCGGTGCCAATCGCATGGGTGGCTGTGGCGATGTCGATTTGATGACCGCCAAGCCGCGCCATTGAGATCGTAACCGCATCGACATCGGCAATGCCGGAGGCGGCAGCCACCGCCATCACCCCGGCGTCGCCGATCGAATTATGCACGACCTGCGACAATAGGATCACCACCGCGATCACTGCCGCCAATTTCAGGGCGGTGCCGAGTTCAAGCGGGTTGTTGATGACGATCTGGGGATGGGCGCTTTTCGGGTTGCCGATCAACAGCAAGGCAGCGGCCAACCCCAGCACCAGCCCCATGGCAATGAGCGGGATCAGCATCGGGCCTAGCAATGCCCCGTTCAATATGGTCGCGACCACCCCGACGCGCACGAGCATGACCGTGCTTGATAATAAAATACCGCCCGCCAACAGCCGATCGGAGCCGGGTTGTTGCGTGCCGAGCTTGGCAAGGGTGAGCGTCGTCGCGGTGGACGAGGCAAGCCCGCCTGCAATCGCCGCCATCGTTACGCCCAGCCGGTCGCCAAACAATCGGATCGCGACATAGCCGCCAAAGGAAATCGCCGCGATCATGATCGCCAGCAGCCAGATTTCGGCCGGGTTGATGGACTGCCACGGGTCGATCATGCGGTTGGGAATGACGGGCAGCAACAGGAAGGTCATCGCCAAGAGGATCAGCACCGCGCGAATATCCTCCCAGCGCAATCGGGCGATCCAGCGATGCAGTGGTTCGCGCAGGGCGAGCATTCCCGTCATCGCGACGGCGCAGGCAATGGCAAGGTGTAAATCGCCGAGCACCGCATAAGCGCCAAGGCTGAAGGTCAGCATCCCGGCCACGACCGAGGTGGCGCTCAGTTCACGATGGGTCTGGGCTTCCATCCATTCGAATGCGCCAAACGCTGCGGTATAGGCGATGAAGATCGCGCCGAGCACAATCGGGCCGCTGACTTGGGTCAATGCGCCTGCGATTCCGCCCAACAGACCGGTTAGCGCAAAGGTGCGAAAACCGGCGGCGCGTTGGCCCTCCTCATGGTCGCGAGAATGCCAGCCGCGCTCCAGACCGACCAGCAGCCCAACAGCAAGCGCAACAGTGAGGCGGATCAACAGGCTATCCATTCCCGCAACATGCCCCGGTTGCGCGATCAGCACAATGGTTCGCGCATGAAGTGGGCAGCGTCAGTCAATTGCCGGTCAATTAATCTTTTGTCGGCACGCCATAGAGATCATGGTCGTCGGCATCCTCGATCAGGACCGAGACGATATCGCCGGATTTCAGCCCTTCGGCATCGCGCAGGAACACATTGCCGTCGATTTCCGGGGCGTCCGCCTGTGAACGGCCATTGGCGCCGCCCTCTTCATCGACCTCATCGATAATGATGGGCAGTGTCCGACCGATCTTCGCCTGCAATTTGGCTGCCGAAATCGCGGCGGTCTTTTCCATGATGCGAGCAAAGCGTTCTTCCTTGACCTCTTCCGGCACCGGATTGGGGAGGTCATTGGCGGCCGCGCCCGCGACCGGTTCAAACCGGAACGCGCCGACGCGGTCGAGTTGGGCTTCGTCCAGCCAGTCGAGCAGATATTGGAAGTCCGCCTCGGTCTCGCCGGGGAAGCCGACGACGAAGGACGAGCGGATCGCGATGTCCGGGCAGATGTCGCGCCATGATTGGATGCGTTCCAGCACCTTGGCTTCATTCGCCGGGCGCTTCATCGCCTTCAACACATTGGGGGCGGCATGTTGGAACGGAATGTCGAGATAGGGCGTGAGCAGCCCTTCGGCCATCAAGGGGATGACCTGATCGACATGGGGATAGGGATAGACATAATGCAAGCGAACCCATGGACGGCCATCCGGCCCTTCCAACTGGCCCAATTCGCGGGCGAGATCCGTCATATGGGCGCGGACATCGCGGCCCTTCCAGTTGCGGACCTCATGTTTGTTGTCGACGCCATAGGCCGAGGTATCCTGCGAAATGACGAGCAATTCACGGGTGCCGGCCTGCACCAGCTTTTCCGCCTCGCGCAGCACGGCATCGATCCGACGTGACGCGAGATCGCCCCGGATCGAAGGGATGATGCAGAAGGAGCAGCGATGGTTGCAGCCTTCGGAAATCTTCAAATAGCTATAATGGCGCGGCGTGAGTTTCAGCCCGCCTTCCGGCACGAGATCGGTGAAGGGCGAGGGTGGGACCGGCGCATTGTCATGCACCGCGTTGACCACCGCTTCATATTGGTGCGCACCGGAAATGGCGAGCACATCGGGAAAGCGTGCGCGGATCATCTCGGCTTCATTGCCGAGGCAGCCGGTGACGATTACCCGGCCATTTTCGGCCATCGCCTCGCCAATCGCCTCAAGGCTCTCTTCCTTGGCGGAATCGAGAAAGCCGCAGGTGTTGACCAGCACGATATCGGCATTGTCATAATCGGGCGACAGGTCATAGCCGTCCGACCTGAGTTTAGTCAGGATACGTTCGCTATCGACCAATGCCTTGGGGCAGCCGAGGGAGACCATGCCGATTTTCGGCGGAGTAGGTAAGATCTTTGCCATTGGGCCGCGCCTATACGTGAATGATGCGCCGGAGTCACGAAAAGCGTGAAGGTCGCATGCGCCATGTTGTTGGGGTCATGTTCGGGGGCGTTGATTTGACGAGATTCGGTTTGACACGTCCCCGCTTTCACTAGACGCTGATGATCTTGGCGGAATGCAGGAATATCAACGCCCCAAGACGAACAAAGACAAGTCCCAAGAATATCGAAAGGGAGAGGAACATGCTCGTTACGTTCACCAGCACCGACCGTGTCGAAACCGCCATCAATGCGGCGCAGGTCAGCTTTGTCACGCCGGTTTCCGACGGCACCCGCATTCGTTTTGGCGAAGGTCGCAGCGTCACGGTGATTGAACCGCTGGCGGAAGTGGTCGAACTGCTCAACCGCACATTGCGAGGGACAGAAGGTTAAGTTGCGGACGACGTTATTGCCGCTACCAAATCTTGATGATGGCGGGGAGTGTCGGCGCGGGGAGTAGGCTTTTCGCCTCCTCCCTCGACATTCCTGCACCATCGTCATTCCCGCGAAGGCGGGATCCATATAGCGCTATCTGATCGAAGGGTGCGCCACCGCGTCGGTTCGCCCTGTCTGGATTCCCGCCTTCGCGGGAATGACAGCATGCAGAACTGATGGCGCGAATGGCGACTATTCGTCGCGCGACACTTTTTCCTGACGTTCGTGACGTTCTTGCGCCTCGACGGTCATGGTGGCGATCGGGCGCGCTTCTAGCCGGGCGAGTGAGATCGGTTCGCCGGTCACTTCGCAATAGCCATATTCGCCATCTTCAAGCCGACGCAGCGCGGATTCGATCTTGGAAATCAGCTTGCGCTGCCGATCGCGGGTGCGCAGTTCGATCGACCAATCCGTTTCGGAGGAGGCGCGGTCGGCAACGTCCGGCTCGCGCAGCGAATCATTCTTGAGCTGTGTCAGCACTTCCTTGGATTCGCGCAGGATCGATTCTTTCCAGTCGATCAGCTTGCGCCGGAAATATTCCTGCTGGCGGTCACACATAAAAGGTTCGTCAGAAGTGGGGCGGTAGCTGTCGTCCAATACGGCACTTCCCATCGCGCCATTTTCTGTGCGATTATCAGTATTTGCCGTCACATCGTTCATTATGGTCTCCGCCCTGTCAGATGTAAATACTTGCGACCTACCCTGCGAGGCATGCCCGGCGGATCATTTCCTGTCCGCAAATCCATGCCTTGGGTCGGGGCTATAACCCCGCACAAGGGCCGATACAAGCGACCAAGTCAGGCTGGTGGCGATTTCATCCTGTTGCGGTCGGTGTCGCCTGACGCGTGATCCGATGGCGGTGCTCGCGATAGATGGTAACAAGGCCCGCCGTGATGATGAGCGCAGACCCAAGCCAGGTGGAGCTTGGCGGGATGCTATGCCACAGCAGAAAGCCGACAAGCGTCGCCCAAAGCATTTGGGTGTAATCGAACGGCACCACCACCGCGACCGGGGCAAAACGCAATGCTGCGGTCATTAATAGTTGGCCGATGGCCCCAATGGCGCCCATGGCCGCCAGCAGGCCGATGATGCGCCAGTCGTGCGCCTGACCGAACCAGGGCATCAGCATGGCAAAAATCAGAAACGAGCCGATGGTGAACCAGAAAACGATGGCGGTCGCGGATTCGGTGTCGCTGATCTGGCGGACGGTCACGGTGACCATGGCAATGCCGATGGCGGACAGCACCCCGGCGATCAGCCCGTCCAACGGCAAATGATGGCCGTTAAAACTGGGCAGCATCACAACCAAGACGCCCAGAAATCCGAAGATAACCGCCGTGATGCGCCAGACTCCGATCCGTTCGCCAAGTAGCATCGCCGATATCAATGTGGAGAAAATCGGCGCGGAGAAGCTGAGAGTCGATGCCTCGGCCAATGGCAGCAAGGTAATCGCGTAAAAGGTGAGAAACATCGAAATCACGCCGATGCCGGTGCGCTGCAGATGCGCGAGCGGTCGATAGGTCCGGATCGAATGCAGCCCCGGTCCCAATAATGTCCACAGCAACACCACCGGGGCCGCGAACAGGGAGCGATAGAAAACGATCTCGACCGTATTGACCCCGGCTTCCGAGGTGATTTTCGACAATGTCCACATCAAGGTGAACATCACGGTCGCAAGGCAGCGGCACAAAATGGCGCGGCCGGGCTGATATTGGGGGTGATGCGGGGGAAATTGGGGTGGCTGCATGTAGCTGCTTTGAAAGCAGTGCGAGATAAACGCAATGCTTTAGAGTCTCGTGACACTTTCCAAGCGGGTGAGGATTGGCTAGACGCTCACACATCATGCATGCTTATGCGAATCCCGCCCGTTTCCTGAAGATCGCACGTCCGTTGACTGGCTTGCTTGGCCTTGTCGGCGGGACGATGTTGATATTGTGCGTCGCTTATGGCGTGTTGTTCGGCCCTGCCGATTATCTGCAGGGCGAAACGGTGCGGATTATGTACATTCACGTGCCTGCCGCATGGCTGGGCATGGCGGGCTGGAGCGGGATCGCCGTCGCCAGCGCGATGCAGTTGATCTGGCGGCACCCTTTGGCGGGCGTGGCGGGGCGCGCCTGCGCGTTGCCGGGCGCGGTGTTTGCGGCGATCTGCCTTGCGACCGGTTCGATCTGGGGACGGCCCACATGGGGGACGTGGTGGGAATGGGACGGACGGTTGACGTCGATGCTGGTCCTGTTTTTTCTCTATCTCGCTTATATGGCGCTGTCTCGGGCCGAACGTGAGGCCGATGGCGAGACATCCGGCGAAGGGCGGATGACCGCGATTTTCGGCCTGATCGGTGCGATCAACCTGCCGATTATCCATTATTCGGTCTTGTGGTGGCGGACCTTGCATCAGGGCCAGAGCATCAGCGTGATGAAGGGATCGAGCATTGACGCGTCGATGCTGTGGCCGTTGCTGGGTGCGGCGGTCGGCGCGAGCCTGTTGTTCGGCGCGATTGTGTTGATGCGGATGCGGGCCGAATTGGCCGACACCAAATTGGAGATGCGCATGCGTCGACTGGCGGCCTTATGAACCAGTGGGATTTCGTGATCGCGGCTTATGGCGTGAGCGTGCCTGCGCTTGGCTGGTTGGTGCTGGTCAGCTTCAACCAGATGCGCCGCGCCGAACAGGCCGTGGATGAGATGATGCGGGGGCGCAAGTGAAGGCCAAGAACCAGCGACTGTTCCTGATCATCCTGGCGGCGGTCGCGATGTTGGGCGCGGTCGTGCTCGCGATGTCGGGCCTGAAGGATCAGGCCGCCTATTTCTATGCGCCGTCCGATGTGCTGCGGAATCCGCCTGCGCTTGATCGCGATGTGCGGCTGGGCGGCATGGTGCGTAAAGGATCGGTCAAGAAATTGGCCGATGGGGTGACGCTGCGCTTTGTCGTCGAAGATGAGCGTCATGCGATCCCGGTGGAATTCAAGGGCATTGTCCCCGATCTGTTTCGCGAGGGTTCGGGCGTGGTGGCCGAAGGCAAGTTCGTGACGCCCGACCAGTTCGTTGCCAGCAATATCCTCGCCAAGCATGATGAACGCTACATGCCGCCGCAAATGGCGGGAGATAAGCACAAGACCGGACGTGTGAGCTGATGTTGGCAGAATTCGGACTGGCCGCCTTGTGGCTGGCGGCGGCGCTGGCGGCGTTGCAGATTTACGCGGGGCTGGTCGGTTGGCGTCAGCCGGATGGGCCTGTCGCGGCGCTGGTGAAGCCGGTGGCGGTGGCGCAGGCGGCGTTGGTGACGACCGCGTTTTTGTCCCTGATCGCGTTGTTCCTGCGGACTGATCTGTCGGTCAGGCTGGTGGTGATGAATAGCCATGCGGCCAAGCCGTGGCTGTATAAATTCGCCGGGACCTGGGGCAATCACGAAGGGTCGATGCTGTTGTGGGTGACGGTGCTGGCGGTCGCAGGCGCGATGGTAGCACTGTTGGAAAAGCGGCTGGAACCGAAAACATTGGTCGCGACCTTGGGCGCGCAGGCGTTGATCGGCCTTGGTTTTTACGGCTTTCTGTTGATCGCCTCCAACCCCTTTGCGCGGCAATTGCCTGCAGCGAGCGAGGGGCAGGGGCTGAACCCGTTGTTGCAGGACCCCGGCCTCGCCTTCCATCCGCCGACGCTTTATTTCGGCTATGTCGGGATCAGCATCGCCTTTGCCTTTGCTGTCGGCGCGTTGATTACCCGCGATGTCGGTCCGGCCTTCGCCCGCGCCATGCGGCCTTGGGTGCTGATTTCATGGATATTCCTGACGGTCGGCATCGTGGCGGGCAGCTATTGGGCCTATTATGAATTGGGCTGGGGCGGCTGGTGGTNNGGTGGTTTTGGGACCCGGTGGAAAATGCATCGTTGATGCCATGGCTGGCGGCGACGGCGTTGCTCCATTCGGTGACGGTGCTGGCGACGCGCGACGGACTTCGGGCTTGGACGGTGATGCTGGCGGTGGTCGCGTTCTCGATGTCGATGGTCGGCACATTTTTGGTGCGGTCCGGCATTTTGACGAGCGTGCATAGCTTTGCGGTCGATCCGCAGCGCGGCAGTTTCCTGTTGTTGCTGCTCGCGATTTATATCGGCGGCGCGCTGGCGTTGTTCGGCCTGCGGATCGGCACGGTGCGCGAGGGCAATCAATTCGATCCGCTGAGCCGCGAGGCCGGGCTGGTGATCAACAATCTTCTGCTGTCGGTGTTGCTGGCGATTGTGTTTATCGGCACGCTCTATCCCTTGGCGGCGGAAGTGATGACCGGCGAGAAATTGTCCATCGGCCCGCCCTATTTCAATTCGGTCAGTGCCGCGCCCGCGTTGATCCTTGTCGTGTTGATGGGGGTCGGGCCGTTGATCCGCTGGCGGCGTGATGAACCGGGGGCGGTGGCGCGGCGCATCTTGGTCCCGGCCTTGGCGTTGCTGTTGGCGGCGGTGGTGGCGGTCGTGATCTGGGGCGGGAAGATCGGCATTCTGCCGTTGCTGGGTCTGATTGTCGCAGGTGGCACGGCGGTTGCCAGCCTTGCGCCGCTGGCCAAGCGCAATCTGCGCCGGACACCGTTGTTTACATGGGGGATGGTGATTGCCCATCTCGGCGTGGCGGTGAGCCTTGCAGGCATGGCGGCGGACAGCGCGTTCATGCAGGAACGGCTGATCGCGATGAAGATCGGCGATGTCGCTGAAATCGGCGATTTCCATGTGCGCTTCCACGATGTGCGCCCGGTCGCGGGGCCGAATTGGACTGCGGTCGAGGCCGAGTTGCAGGTGTCGCGCGGCAGTTCCCACATTGTCCGGGTAATGGTGCCGGAATCGCGGCAATTCTGGTCGCCGATGACGGAAACGTCCGAGGCCGCGATTGCGACGCTTTGGGATGGCCAGCTTTATACCGTGATCGGCAAGGCTGATGGCGCGGGTGGTTGGCAGATGCGTTTGTGGTGGAAGCCCTTTGTCACGTTGATCTGGGTGGGTGGCCTTATGATTGCCCTTGGCGGCTTGCTGGCGCTGATCGGGCGGCTGTGGCGCGAGGGCGGTGCGGAAGTCTGGAAGAACTGGCGGGCGGATCGCGCACCGGTGCGCAAAGCGGGGGCAACTCGATGAAGAAGCTCGCGATCTGGGCACCGTTTGTGCTGTTCCTGATTTTTGTCGGGGTGGTCGCGCGCGGGCTGATACAGCCGGGTGACCGGGTGGTGCGATCGGCGCTGGTGGGCAAGCCATTGCCCGCATTTACCCTGCCTGCCGCGACCAAAGGGGTGCGCGGGCTGAACACCGCCGATCTGGCGACGGGCCAGCCGCGCTTGCTCAACATCTTTGCAAGCTGGTGCATCCCCTGCATCGCGGAAGCGCCGGTCTTGCTCGAACTCAAGGCCAAGGGCGTGGCCATCGACGCCATCGCCATTCGCGATACGCCGGAAGATGTGGCGCGTTTCCTTGCCCGCAATGGCAACCCCTATCAACGCATCGGCAGCGATGTCACCAGCGCCGTGCAATTGGCGCTTGGGTCATCGGGCGTACCGGAGAGCTATGTCGTGGATGGCAAGGGCATGATCCGCTATCAGCATGTCGGCGATATTCGCCACGAAGACGTGCCGATGATCCTCGATCAACTGGAGGCTGCGCGATGATTCGGCGCTGGTTGGTGCTGCTGTTCATGGCGATGCTGGTGCCGGGCATGGTGCAGGCGGATAGCAACCTGCCGCCCGCCGCCCTTGCCAACACCCAATTGCCCGATGCCAAGCAAGAGGCCGAGGCCAAGGCGTTGATGGAGACACTGCGCTGCGTTGTGTGTCAGGGCCAAAGCATCGCCGACAGCAATGCCGAAATGGCGGGCGATATGCGCGCCTTGGTGCGGGGCAAGGTGGCTGCGGGCGAAAAGCCGGACGCGATCCGTGCCTGGTTCATCGAACGTTATGGCCCTTGGGTCAGCTATAAGCCTGAAATGAGCGCGATTGCCGCCCCGGTGTGGATCGTGCCTGTGGTCGTCTTTTTTATCGGGTTGTTGCTGGTGCGTGGTCGTTTTCGCAAAAGGCCATCTGGCAAGGGTGAAGCGTGATGGGGTGGTTCTGGCTGATCTTGTTGTTGGCGATAGCATTGGCGGGGCTGGCGTTCGCGCTGCGTCAAAAGTCAGGGCAACACCGCGTGAGCATGTGGCCGGTGGCGGCGGTATTGTTGCTGGGGGCTGTGGGCTATGGCTGGCAGGGGCATCCGCAGGCCGCCGGTCAACCCGCGCCGACGCCGCCTTCATCCACCAAGGAAGAGGCTGCACTCCAAAAAGAGGTCGATGCACTGGCCAAGGGCGCGCAAAATGCGGATGGCTTGTTCATGCTGGCTTTGGCGCAGGAGCAAAAGGGTGATCATCGCATGGCTGCGGCCCTGCTGGCCCGCGCAGGCGAAATCCAGCCCGGCAATGCCGATATCTGGGTGGCGATGGGCAATGCCTTGGTCTTGCATGCAGGTGGCCTGTTGACGCCTGCCGCCGATCTGGCGTTCGACCGGGCGTTGGCGTTGGCGCCGGATCATCCGGGGCCGGCTTTTTTCAAGGGCTTGGGGTTGGCGCAGGCAGGCCAATATGATGCGGCGGCGGCGATCTGGGCGAAATTGCTCGCCAGAACGCCTAAGGACGCGCCGTGGCGCGCGGATCTTGAACAGCGTCTGGCCGAGATCGCCCAGATGACGGGTGATTCGGAAGCTACTGCGACCTCCACACCGACGGCGCGATGATCTTTTTTGGCGGAATTATTAAAATTTCTCGGAAATCTGCCGTATGTAGCGTGATTGCAGGGGCATAGGGGCTGTGCTAGTGCGCGGCGTCCTATCCCGCTTCCTTGGGAGTGCAGGACGTTTAACATACGGGCAATTTAGCCGATGACCACAAGCGCTTCCGACACGAATATCTCCCCTGCACAGGCTGGCCAGACACAGTCTGGCGAAATGCACGCTGGTGGACATCACGCCCATGGTTCGTTGTTGAGCCTCGCCATGAGCGCGGTCGGCATTGTGTTCGGCGACATCGGCACCAGCCCGATTTACGCCTTTCGCGAAACCTTTGGCGGGCATCATCCGCTCGCGCCCGATACCATGCACATTTATGGCGTGTTGAGCCTGATTTTCTGGTCGATGATGATCGTGGTGTCGATCAAATATGTCAGCATCATCATGCGGGCCGATAATAAGGGCGAAGGTGGGAGCCTTGCGCTGCTGGCGTTGATCAACCGCAAATCGCCGGACGCGAAATGGAGCATGTCGATTGTCCTGCTCGGCGTGTTTGCGACCGCGCTTTTTTATGGCGACAGCATGATTACGCCCGCGATGTCGGTGTTGTCGGCCTCTGAAGGTCTGATCGTCGTTAATCCCGGATTTGCGCCATTCGTGCTGCCGATTGCGATTGCGATTCTGGTTGGTCTGTTCATGATTCAGGCGCGCGGCACGGCGAAGGTCGGGCAGTTGTTCGGGCCGATCATGGTCATCTATTTCATCGTGCTGTCGGTATTGGGGTTGAACCATATCGTGCAGGCCCCGGAAATTCTGTGGGCGCTCAATCCGATGTATGCAGTCGAATTTTTCAGGATCGACGGGGTCAAGGCGTTTCTGGCGCTGGGTTCGGTCGTGCTCGCGGTGACGGGGGCGGAGGCGCTTTATGCCGACATGGGGCATTTTGGTCGCAATCCCATTCGCGTGTCCTGGCTGTTCTTTGTTCTGCCGGGGCTGATGCTCAATTATCTCGGGCAGGGCGCGATGATCATTTCGCTTGATCCGGTGGCGGCGCAGGCGGCGATCTATAACCCGTTCTTCCTGCTCGCCCCCGAGGCATTGCGCTTGCCGCTGGTGCTGCTGGCGCTGATGGCGACGGTCATTGCCAGTCAGGCTGTGATTTCGGGCGCGTTCTCGTTGACGCAGCAGGCGATCCAGCTGGGCTTCATCCCCCGTCTGCGCATCGCCCATACCAGCGCGCGCGCCGCCGGGCAGATTTATATCCCGGCGATCAATTGGGCGCTGATGGTCGCGGTGATCGCGCTCGTCTTGATGTTCCAGTCGTCGAGCAATCTCGCCGCGGCCTATGGCATTGCGGTGACGGGGGCGATGTTCATCGACACCTGTTTGTTGGCGGTGGTGTTGTTCTCCTTGTGGCATTGGAACAAATTGCTGGCGGTGCTGGTGCTGACGGTGTTCCTTGTTGTCGACATCGCCTATTTCGCGGCAAACCTGACCAAGGTGCCGGATGGCGGCTGGTTCCCATTGTTGGTCGGGCTGATCATCTTTACGCTGCTCACCAGCTGGTCGCGCGGGCGCAAGCTGATGCTGGAACGGATGCGTGAATCGGCGATGCCGCTCGGCATCTTCATCAAATCGGCGGCCAATAGCGCGTCGCGCGTATCCGGCACGGCGGTGTTCATGACCTCGACCCCGGAAGGCGTGCCGCATGCGCTGCTGCACAATCTGAAGCACAACAAGGTGCTGCATGAGCGTGTGGTGCTGTTGACCGTACGGATCGAAGACGTGCCTTACACCGATGAGACCAGACGGTGCAGCATGAGCGATCTGGGGCAGGGCTTTTTCCGCCTCGTCATTCGCTATGGCTTTATGGAAGAGCCGAATGTGCCGGAGGCGTTGAAGAATCTGGGCAATTGCGGTGGTGCTACGTTCAACATGATGGACACGAGCTTCTTCCTCGCGCGGCAGACCTTGCTGCCGTCATCCCGCCCCGGCATGGCTGTATGGCGCGAGCATCTGTTCGCATGGA
Source organism: Sphingomonadales bacterium UBA6174 (assembly GCA_002422945.1). Classification (GTDB taxonomy): domain Bacteria; phylum Pseudomonadota; class Alphaproteobacteria; order Sphingomonadales; family Sphingomonadaceae; genus Alteraquisediminimonas. The sequence continues at coordinate 17,641 of DITW01000097.1, forward strand.
TGCTGCGCAACGCGGAAAGCGCGATGGAGTTCTTCCGCCTGCCGACTAACCGCGTGGTGGAGTTGGGTAGTCAGGTTGAGATTTAACTCGGAGGGTGGGGTCACCTCCTAACCGTTCCGTGCGCGGTTAGTTTTTTTTGTATTAGGCGCCGGCGCGGGCATCCGCCCGCTTGGCTACGCCGCAATAAGCGGCGGCGGCCGTTCGGCCTTGCGACTGCTTGCGCAGCCGTTGGTGGGGGATAGCAAGGTCAGCCCCTGAAAATTGCCACCAACGGCACGAAGTGCCGCAAGCGCGAACGCGCGCCCGAGCTTATTGCGAGGAAAGCCAAGGCGGCGGATGTCGCCGCCCGGCGTTTGAGGGACTAAACAAAAAATACTCCCTTAAAACGGGAGCGTGACGACATCGCCCGAGGCGATGCCCTGGGCGGCGGCTTGGCCGCCTGCGATTTCAAGCACCGCGATCACCGGTTCATCGGATGATACTGGGTCGAGCGTTTCCGGCACGGTATTCGCCTCGATCCGGGCGATGGTGCGGTTGGGGCGGATGAAGATCATGTCGAGCGGGATGAGGGTGTTCTTCATCCAGAACGCGACATCGCGCGGTGGCAGCATCGGAAAGATCATGCCGCGATCAGGCGCAAGCGACGTGCGAAACATCAAGCCGCGCGATTGTTCATCTGCTGTTTGTGCGATCTCGACAGTGAAGCGTCGTTCGCCCTTGGCGGTCGCGATCGACAAGGAGCCTGTCGCAAGGCCGCTTTCGGCCCCATTTTCTGTAGCGCTCGCATTTGAAAATGGGGCGCTGCCGCCTGCATGGCAGGCGGCAATCGGCAAGGCCGCGACACCGATAAAAAGGGCAAGCCGCAGCGCATGACGCATATTAAAATGCCTTATTCTGGCAATTCACGGTTGACCACAACTGCCAACCGTCCCTTGCGCCCTGCCGCGATGCGGGCAAAAAGCCGCTCGCCCGGCTCTACTTCTTCGATGCCGCCACGCCGCAGGGTTTCCATGTGGAGGAACACATCTTCGGTCGTGCCATCCGGCACCACAAAGCCATAGCCCTTCAGCCGGTTGAACCATTTGACCGTGGTCGGGGTATAGTCGCTGGCGTCATCCACCAAAGCGACAGGATCGATGCGGTCTGCCGCGCGTTGCGCGATTTCCTGCAAATCCGGGCCTGTGGCGCAACTGAGGTCAATCGCTGTGACCCGATCTGCCTGACGGCCCCGGTCCCGCTGCACCACCGTGCAATCAATCCGCGCACCTTCCGGCAAGCTGCGGCGATCATGTTCGCGCAACAGCGAAAAATGGATAAGCACGTCACCCAAACCATCATCTGGCACGATGAACCCAAACCCCCGGGTGGCATCGAACCATTTCACTAAGCCTGAAACAACCTGTTTACCCGCTTCTTCACCGGTCCCGCTCGCCCCGACATTTTCGTACTCAGGCGATGTGTCCCGTTCTGTCATCTCTTGTACTTTTCCCGCGTGTTACAACAACGTCATCTATCAGCAGGCCATAGGTGCCTTCGTCAATGGTTTAGTTTCCGAATTTTTCAATTATCATCAATGTCAGTAGCGTTCATTCGTGAAATTTTATGTGCAATATCAAATGAATGACCTGCTCTGACTAGCTTTCCGATGGTTTGGTGAATTTGATGTTCATTTTCTTTAACGTTGCGGAAAGGGCCAATTCGGTGGCGTTTGGCGAATCGCAACGCAATGTCCATCGGACTTTCTGCCGCACTTTCATCATCGCCTGCCCCTGCAAGGGACGTAACGCTAATGTCTTCAATGACATCGCGGGCGATGCCGCTATGCCTTAAATTGTCGCGCACCCGTCTGTCGCCATAGCCGCTGGCGCGCAGCGATGATGCCTTCATTTCGGCCCATGCGCGATCATTGACATAGCCAAGCGCATTGCAGCGGGCGAGAATGTCGCCAATCTGGGCGTTGAGGGCGGATGCGTCGGATTCATCGATGGTGTCGGCCTGCCGAGCCTCCATGATCTTGCGGGATAGATAGCGCTGGAGTTTGGCGCTGGTCGTGGCATAACGCGCCACATAATCAAGCGCGAGCCGGTCCAGCCGGGCCGGATCGAGTTTCAATCCCTTTGGCCGTGCCGAAAGCTTTGCCGATTGACGTGTTGAGGCATCCCCCGATTGATCGGACGTTACTTGTGCATTTTCATCGGCCAATTCGTCCGGAAAAGTTGCACTTTTCTTACCCTGACGTGTAGAGCGCCATTTTTGTGCCATAGTGCCGTCCGATGTAGTGCTCCGGTTCACCCATCCCTAGACCGATGGCGAGGGGGCGGGAAGACCATTTGGTCATTCGGACGTCACGAAGGACCGATCTTAATCAGGCCAGTCTTTTGACAGGCCGGTTGAAAGCAGGAAAGTTCATTATGTCGCCCATTCCGTCGCAAAGCTGCCCCACGGATGATCACCTTGCCCGCCGGTTTGCCGATTTCGGCACCTTGGGCGAAGCGTTGGATTATGCGGCAACCGGCCTGCGCGGCCTCAATTTCCATGATGCGCGTGGATCGTTGGTGCGGCCTTATCGCTTTGCCGAGATGCGGGATGATGCCCATGCGCAGGCGGCGCGGCTGATCGCCGATGGCGTAAAGCCGGGCGACCGCATCGCGTTGATCGCTGAAACCGGCCCGGATTTCGCAGCGCTGTTTTTTGGCGTGGTCTATGCGGGCGCATGGCCGGTGCCACTGCCGTTGCCGACGAGCTTTGGTGGCAAGGAAAGCTATATCGACCAATTGAAGGTGCAATTGGGCAGTTCCGATCCTTCGATCCTGTTCTACCCGCCTGAATTGGAATCGATGGCGGGCGAGGCGGCACGTCAATGCAATGTGCGCGGGCTTGATTGGACGAGCTTTTCCGCGAACGACGCGCCTGCGGTGGATTTGCCCAAGGCCGATCCGGACGACATCGCCTATCTGCAATATTCATCGGGTTCGACCCGTTTTCCCCATGGGGTGGCGGTGACGCACCGGGCGTTGCTCAACAATCTGTCTGCCCATGCCCATGGGATGGAAATCACCACGGGTGATCGCTGCATTTCGTGGTTGCCTTGGTATCATGACATGGGTCTGGTCGGCTGCTTCCTGTCGCCGGTCGCCAATCAGGTGTCGGTCGATTATCTCAAGACCGAAGATTTCGCGCGGCGTCCGCTCGCGTGGCTCGATATGATCAGCCGCCATGACGGCACGTCGATCAGCTATTCGCCGACCTTTGGCTATGACATTTGCGCGCGCCGCATCAGCCTCCAGACCAATGTCGCCGACCGTTTCGACCTTTCGCGTTGGCGCATTGCGGGCAATGGCGCGGACATGATCCGCCCGGATGTGATGCAGGGTTTTGTCGATGCGTTCCACCCGGCGGGCTTTAATGCCAGCGCCTTTTTACCAAGCTATGGCTTGGCCGAGGCGACGTTGGCCGTCACCATCATGCCGCCGGGCGAGGGGATTGTTGTCGAACTGGTTGAAGAAACCGAATTGTCGGGCGCGGATGCACGTCCCAACCGGCCCCAGCGTTTCCGTTCCATCGTCAATTGCGGCAAGCCGGTGAAGGACATGGTCGTCGAAATCCGCGAGGAAGACGGCACGGTTCTGCCCGAAAAGGCCATCGGCAAGGTCTGGTGCAAGGGCATTTCGATCATGACCGGCTATTATCAGGACGAGGAAGCGACCGAGGCCTGTATGGCGGATGGTTGGCTCGATACCGGTGACATGGGCTATTTGTCGGATGGCTATCTCTATATCGTCGGTCGCGCCAAGGACATGATCATCATCAATGGTAAGAACCATTGGCCGCAGGATATCGAATGGGCGGTGGAGCAATTGCCGGGCTTTAAATCGGGCGATATTGCGGCCTTTGCGATCACCACGCCGGGTGGCGAAGAAACGCCTGCGGTGCTGGTGCAATGCCGCACCACCGATACTGCCGAGCGCAGCCGTTTGCGCGATGCAATCCGTGAACGCGTCCGCGCGATTACCGGCATGCATTGCGTGGTCGAACTGGTGCCGCCGCGCACCCTGCCGCGCACATCTTCGGGCAAGCTGAGCCGGGCCAAGGCGCGGAACCTCTATCTTTCGGGTGAGATCCAGCCTTACGATATTGCGGCGTGATTTGATTCGCCTCAGTCGCCGGCGCGGGCATCCGCCCGCTTAGGCTTTCCTCGCAAGAAGCGCGGGCGCGCGTTCGCGCTTGCGGCGGCGATGCCGCCGTTGGTTCTCCTCCCCATTCGTCATGCTGAACTTGTTTCAGCATCTCCGGGATGGGGGCACATGGACCCTGAAACAAGTTCAGGGTGACGAAGTGGTGGTGTTGGCGCAGTCCGTGACAACTGCCACCAACGGCGTGCAGCGCCGCAAGCGCGAACGCGTGCCCGAGTTTCTTGCGAGAAAAGCCAAGGCGACGGATGTCGCCGCCCGGCGCTTGAGGGACTCATCAAAAAATGGGTTAAATCAAAAACCTTCCACCCACGCCTTGAACGCGTCGCGGCCACGGCTGGAGTAGAGCAGTTTCCGGTCGGCCTTTTTACTACGGCCCTGCAATTCGAGCGGCGGGAACAGGCCGAAATTCACGTTCATCGGCTGATAGCTATCGGCCTCTGCGCCGCCCGTGATGTGATGCAGCAATGCGCCAAGCGCGGTTTCTTGCGGCGGTGGGGGGAGCGTTTTGCCGGTCAGTTCCGCGAGCGCGAAGCGGCCAGCGATCAGGCCGATGGCAGTGGATTCGACATAGCCTTCGCAACCGGTGATCTGGCCCGCAAAGCGGATGTGCGGCGCTGATTTGAGGCGCAATGTTTCATCCAGCAAAATGGGCGAGCGGATGAAGCTGTTGCGATGCAGACCGCCAAGTCTTGCGAATTCGGCATTTTCCAAGCCCGGAATGGTGCGGAAGATGCGCACCTGTTCGGCGTGCTTCAATTTGGTCTGGAAACCGACCATGTTCCACAAGGTGCCCAGCGCATTGTCTTGCCGCAATTGCACCACCGCATAGGGCCAGCGCCCGGTGCGCGGATCATCAAGGCCAACCCCCTTCATCGGGCCATAGCGCGGCGTATCCAGCCCGCGTTCGGCCATGACCTCGATTGGCATGCAGCCATCGAAATAGGGCGTGTCCTTTTCCCATTCCTTGAACTCGGTCTTTTCACCGGCGATCATGGCGGCGTGGAAGGCGATATATTCGTCCTTCGACATCGGGCAGTTGATATAATCCTTGGTCTCGCCCTTGTCCCAGCGCGACTGGAGCCAGCAAATGTCCATGTTGATGCTGTCGCGATAGACGATGGGGGCAATCGCATCGAAAAACGCCAGCGCATCCGATCCGGTGCGCCGCGCAATCGAGGCGGCGAGGCCGTCTGCGGTCAATGGCCCTGTGGCGATGATGACCGGCACGCCGTCATCGGGAATGTCGTCGACCCGTTCGCGCACGACCTCGATATTCGGGTGGTTGCTGATCGCCTGCGTTACGTAATTGGCAAAGTCCTCGCGCGCGACGGCGAGGGCGGAGCCTGCGGGCAAGCGTGTTTTGGACGCCGCCTGCATGATCAGCGAGTTGAGATCGCGCATTTCCTGATGGAGCAGGCCGACGGCATTGCGTTCGGCATCGTCGGAGCGAAAGCTGTTGGAGCAGACCAATTCCGCCAGCGCGTCCGTTTCATGCGCGGGGGTCATATGCCCGCCGCCGCGCATTTCCGACAATTTGACGCGGATACCGGCCTCGGCCAATTGCCATGCCGCTTCCGACCCGGCGAGCCCGCCGCCGATGATGTGAACCTGATGTTGCATGGCCTTGCCGATAGGCGGTTATGGCGGGGGGAGTCTATTTTTTTGTTTTAGGTGGTTTGTATGCGCTCTCATGCGCCATGCGGCGAGGCCCGTCGTTTGGTGGTGTTTATTAGGAGAGGGGGGCCGCGTCGTCACCACCCACTTCGTCATGCTGAACTTGTTTCAGCATCTTTGCGGCACCGTGCGGTGATGGATGCTGAAACAAGTTCAGCATGACGAAGGGAGGGGGTGGGTCGGTGGGGGGTGGGGAAAATTGGAGAGAGCCAACAGCGGCGCTCTTTATACCCCTTCCACATCCAGCGCGCCGCCGGTGCTGCCGATGACCCGTGCTTTTGCACCAAGCGGGAGGTCGGGGCCGTTGGCGAGCCATTCAGTGTCGCCGACCTTGACCCGGCCTTGCCCATTTTCAAAGCCCTGCGTCACCGTCACGACATGGCCGATCAGCCTTGCCGTGCGGTCGTTGAGCATCGGATCGTCCGAAACCGTCGGATGGTCGTGGATCACGCGGCGGCCCAGATAGACCGAGCCGATGGCCGTCACCGCCGCGACCGCCAATTGCGCCGAATGCCCAAGATCGAAGGCCATGGTCGCAAGGCCGGTGACCAGCGCCGCGCCGCCGAGCCAGATCAGGAACACGCCGGGGATCACCATTTCGGCAATGGCGAGCGCGAAGGCGAGGCTGAGCCACCAAAAATGGGGCGCGAGTTGATCGATCATCATCGCCTCAAGATGTCTTGTCGGTCAGCGTGCCGCGCAGCAATTCACCGATGCCGCCAAGCGAGCCCATCAATTGCGTGGCTTCGACCGGGAAGAGGATGGTTTTGGCATTGGGGCTGGTCGCGAATTGGCTGATCGCCTCGACATATTTTTGGGCGACGAAATAGTTGATCGCCTGACTATTGCCCGACCCGATGGCATCGGACACCATCTGCGTGGCCTTGGCTTCGGCCTCGGCGGAACGTTCGCGCGCCTCTGCGTCAAGAAATGCGGATTGGCGGCGGCCTTCGGCCTCCAGAATTTGCGCCTGTTTCAGGCCCTCTGCGCGGTTGATTTCATTCTGTCGCGCGGCTTCGGATTCGAGGATGGTCGCGCGTTTTTCGCGTTCGGCCTTCATCTGGCGGCCCATGGCGTTGACGATGTCCATCGGCGGGCGGATGTCCTTGACCTCGACCCGGGTGATTTTTACGCCCCATGCGATGGTCGCATGATCGACGACCGATAACAGCCGGGCGTTGATTTCATCACGCTTTGACAGGGTTTCATCAAGGTCCATTGCGCCCATCACGGTGCGCAAATTGGTGGTGACGAGGTTGAGGATCGCGACATAAAGGTCCGACACTTCATAGGCCGCGCGGGCGGCGTCGAGCACCTGAAAAAAGACCACGCCATCGACCGACACCATGGCATTGTCCTTGGTGATGATTTCCTGCCCCGGAATATCGAGCACCTGTTCCATCACATTGACCTTGCGGCCGACGCGATCGAAAAACGGCATGATGAAGTTGAAGCCGGGATGGGCGACATGGGTGAAGCGCCCGAAGCGTTCAATCGTATATTGATAGCCTTGGCGGACGACGGTGACGCCCATGAACACAAAGACAATCGCCATCAATAATGCGATCAGTAAAAACCCTTCCACAGACATTCCCCTTATGCACCCGAGGACCAGACTTGATCTCCCGGCAATTAATGTGACAAGCCTTTCGGCTATTGCCAACCATTATCCATCACCAGAGGTTTCAATTTGATGATCGTCGCTCCGCGCTCTGCTCTTTATCTGCCTGCCAGCAATGCACGTGCCATTGAAAAGGTGCGGGGGCTGGCCTGCGACATGGTGATCCTCGATCTCGAAGATTCGGTGAAGGATGAGGATAAGCCAGCGGCGCGCGCGGGCGCAGTCGCCGCGATGCAGGCCGGATTTCCGGGCAAGATCACCGCGATCCGCGTCAATGCGGTCGATAGCCGTTTTCATGCCGATGATCTGGCGGCGGTGGCCGGGGCGGCGTGCGATCTGTTCGTGCTGCCCAAGGTCGAGGATGCGGCAGATGCGGCGCGGGTCGCGCATCAACTGGGCCGTCCGGTCTATGCGATGATTGAGACGCCCTTGGGCGTGCGTCGCGCGTATGAAATTGCCGCCGAGCCTGCAGTTGTCGGGCTGATCATGGGCAATAATGATCTGGCGCATGTGCTGCATCTGCCCGACGATCCGGCGCGGACCGGCCTGCAATATGCGATGCAGGTGGCGGTGATGGCGGCGCGGATGGCGGGCATTACGGTGTTGGATGGCGTGTTCAACAAATTGAAGGATGAGGCCGGATTGGCGGCGGAATGCGCGCAGGGGTATCTGCTCGGCTTTGATGGCAAGACATTGATTCATCCCAATCAGATTGACACAGCCAATGCCGCATTCGGGCCGGATGCACAGGCGATTGCCGAGGCGCAGGCCCTGATTGCCGCCGCGACCGGGGGGGCGGAGCGTTATCAGGACCGGATGATCGAGACGATGCACGTGGATTCGGCGCGTCGGTTGCTCGCGCGCGCGCGCGTTTGATTTTTCGACCAGTGATGCATGTATCGGTGAGGCATTTGCGCAGGGTTGCTGCGGCGGTCCTGTTGCTGACGGGGCTGGCGGGGGCGACCCATGCGGTGCTGCCACGCGCCAATGCGCCGGTCGCAGCAGCGCCAACGGATCAGGCGATCAGCGAGGCCGATCTGATGCAGCACATCGAGGTGCTGGCGAGCGATGCATTCGAGGGACGTCGCGCCGGGACCGAGGGCGAGCAAAAGACCATCGCCTATATCGCCAAGCAATTCGAGGCGCTGGGCGCGGTGCCGGATGGGGCGAATGGCCAATGGTTCCAGCCGGTCCCGTTGGTGGAGCGTCGTCCGGATAAGGCGACGGGCAAGTTCAAATTTGAAAGCGGGTCGATATCGCTGTCATCCGATGCGTTGATCGCGACGACCCGTGATGAAACCCTCAACATGCGTAAAGTGCCAATCCTGTTCGCGGGCTTTGGCCATCAACTGGATCAGGTAGAGGTGAAAGACCGGCTTGTGTTGATCTTGTCCGATAAACCATCGGGCGGGGTTGCACCGCTGGTGATGGCGGATGTGCGCAATAGTCTGGCGAAGCGTGGCGCGATTGGCGTGATGCAGGTTGCCCCAATTGATGCGACATGGCAGCGCATCCGTGAATTGAATCGTGGTCCGCGCACCATGCTGGCCAATGACCCGGCACTGGCGGCGAGCATTATCCTGCCGCGCGAACAGGTCGATCAGATGGCGCAGCGCGTAGGGCGCAGTCTCGATAGCCTGATTGAAGAGGCGGGGCGGGCGGATTTTCGGCCCCTATTGTTGCCGGTCAGTTTCAACCTGCATGCGACCAGCATCATCCGGGCGTATGACGGCTATAATGTGGTCGGGCGCATCCGGGGCCGGGGCGGCAATGGGGTGGGCAATCTCGCCGGGGCGATTGTCCTGTCTGCCCATCATGACCATCTCGGCATTTGCGCGCCCAAAAGCGGACGCGATCGGATTTGCAATGGCGCGGTCGATAATGCGAGCGGCGTGGCGATGATGATCGAGGTCGGGCGGCGGCTGAATACAGGCGCGCCACCGGAACGCGATGTGATCCTGATCGCGACGACCGCCGAGGAACTGGGCTTATTGGGCGCGCGTTATTATGCGGGGTCATTGCTCGGGATTAAGACGGAGGTCGTGGCGGCGCTTAATATGGACACAGTGGCGGTGGTGCCGCGCGGGGCAAAGATCGGCGTGATCGGGCGCGGATTGACGCCGCTTGATCCGATTATCGACAAGATCGCGCATGACATGGGGCGCGAGGTGGATGATCGCCTTGTCCATAATGCGTTATTGCGGCGTCAGGATGCATGGGCCTTTATGCAGGCGGGGGTGCCGGCAGTGATGGTCGGCGGATTTTTCACCGATGAGGCACGGCTCAAGTCCTTCTTTGATAAGCCTTATCACCTGCCGGAAGATGATCTGAGTCAGAAAATTGAACTGGGCGGCGCGGCGCAGGATGCGGATTTGATGGTCCGACTTGCCCGAACGCTTGCCGATCCGGCGCTATTTCCGGGAAATCACCCTAGCGAAACCCGACTTCCCCCCTTATAGGGTCAGCGCACGACTCATTCGCAGCATTGAAAGGTTGGGACGCGCAAATGGACATTCGGATTGGCTTAACCTTTGACGATGTCCTGCTGGTGCCTGCGGAATCCAGCATTGTGCCTAGCCAGGCCGACACCCGCACACAGGTGACGCGCGGCATCAGCCTCAATATTCCGGTGCTTTCCTCCGCCATGGATACCGTGACGGAAGAGAATATGGCGATTGTCATGGCGCAGCTTGGCGGCATTGGCGTGCTGCATCGCAACCTTTCGATCGAGGAACAATCGGCGGCGGTGCGCGCGGTGAAGCGGTTTGAATCCGGCATGGTCGTCAACCCGATCACCATCGCCCCCGATCAGACCTTGGCCGAGGCGCAGGCATTGATGTCCCGTCATCGCATTTCGGGCATTCCCGTGGTCGAGGCCTCGGGTAAGCTCGTTGGCATTCTCACCAATCGCGATGTGCGCTTCGCCGAATATGCGGCCCAGCCGGTGCGCGAATTGATGACGAGCCAGAATCTCGCGACCGTGCAGGCGGGCGTCAGCCAAGAAGAGGCGCGGCGCTTGCTGCATCAGCGCCGGATTGAAAAGCTGCTGGTCGTCGATGAAGCCTATCATTGCGTTGGTCTGATCACGGTCAAGGATATTGAAAAGGCCGTGACCTATCCGAACGCGACCAAGGACGCATCGGGCCGGTTACGCGTGGCTGCCGCCACCACGGTCGGTGACAAGGGTTTCGAGCGCACACAGGCGCTGATCGATGCGGAATGCGATCTGATTGTGATCGATACCGCCCATGGCCATAATGCCGAGGTCAGCCGCGCGGTTGAACGCGTGAAGAAATTGTCGAGCCATGTGCAGGTGATCGCGGGCAATGTCGCGACGGCTGCCGCCACCCGCGCCTTGATCGATGCGGGCGCGGATGGGATCAAGGTCGGCATCGGGCCGGGCTCGATCTGCACCACGCGCATTGTCGCCGGTGTCGGCGTGCCGCAATTGACGGCGGTGATGGATTCGGCGGAAGAAGCGCACAAGCACGGTGTGCCGGTGATCGCTGATGGCGGTCTGCGCACATCGGGCGATATTGCCAAGGCGCTGGCTGCGGGCGGCTCTTGTGTGATGGTCGGGTCGTTGCTCGCTGGGACGGAAGAAGCGCCGGGCGAGACGTTCCTCTATCAGGGTCGCGCGTATAAGAGCTATCGCGGCATGGGTTCGGTCGGCGCGATGGCGCGCGGTTCGGCGGATCGTTATTTCCAGCAGGACATCACCGACCAGATGAAACTGGTGCCGGAAGGGATCGAAGGGCAGGTCGCGTATAAAGGCCCGGCCAAGGATGTGATCCATCAATTGGTGGGCGGCGTGAAGGCGGCGATGGGCTATACCGGCGCCAAGACGATCAAGGAATTTCAGGAACGCGCGAGCTTTGTCCGCATCACCAATGCGGGTCTGCGCGAAAGCCATGTCCATGATGTCACCATCACCCGCGAGGCCCCGAATTACCCGACCCATGGGTGATTTCGTGTTGGCGCGTTTTGCGGCATGAACCCGGCAGCCCGCGTCCAAACCGCGATTGAATTGCTGGATCAGATCATCAACGCCTGCCGCGATAATGGCGCGGCGGCGGATCGGATTATCACCGAAGGGATGAAACAGCGGCGCTATGCCGGTTCCAAGGATCGTCGCGCGATCCGGGAACTGGTCTATCGCGCCATTCGTCGTTGCGGCGATCTGCCCGAAAATGGCCGCGCGGCGATGGTTGGGCTGGCGCAGGACGATCCCGAACTGGCGGCGCAATTTACCGGCGTTGCTTATGGTCCGGCGGTGATTACGGCGGATGAGGCGGCAGCGCCTGCCTCGCTTGTGCCTTTATGGTTACAGCCGATGTTGGCCCCGACTTTGCCGGCAGATGAATGGGCCGCGTTGCTGGAGCGCGCCCCGCTGGATGTGCGGATCAACCCCCTGCGGGCAGATGACGCGGCGCTGGCTGCTTTGTCGGATGAATGGTCGGCGATCCCCGGCCTGCCCGATGCGCGGCGTGTGCAGGGTGATGCCTCACCCGCAATGCAGGCATTGATGGAGCAGGGGCTGATCGAGGTGCAGGATGCGGGCAGCCAGATTGTGACGCTCGCTTGTCCGGCCACGCCCGGTGCCAATGTGATCGATCTGTGCGCGGGCGCGGGCGGCAAGACATTGGCGCTGGCAGCGATGATGGAAAATCAGGGCCATATCATCGGTTGCGATACGGATCGGGCGCGATTGTCCCGGTTGATGCCGCGTGCCGAGCGGGCGGGCGTGACGATTGCCGAAACGCGCCTGCTCAATCCCGGGCGCGAGTTGGAAGCCTTGCAGGATGTGCGCGGCGCGGCGGATGCAGTGCTGATCGATGCGCCTTGTTCCGGCATGGGGACATGGCGGCGCAACCCGGAAGGGCGCTGGCGCTTGACGCCCGCGCGGCTGGAGCGGCTGAACCGGACGCAGCGTAGCCTGTTGGAGGTCGGCGCAGAACTGGTAAGACCGGGCGGGGCGCTGATTTATGTCGTTTGCTCTCTGCTGGATGTCGAGGGCGCGGCGGCGGTGGATGATTTCCTGCAAGGCCGTCGCGATTGGGTTGTCGACCCGCTGGAATTGCCCTTGGGTGCGGCGCATCGGTCCGGTTGGCGATTGACGCCGGGGCAGGACGGGACCGACGGATTTTTCGTCGCCAGACTGAAACGGGCATGGTAGAGGCTGGGTAGTAAAGAGGCCCTTATGCCGATGATGGAGTTACTGATGCGCTTTTCGCCGATTGCCGTCGCCTTGTCGTTATCGCTGGCGACCGTATCGAGTGCCGTGCTGGGGCAAAAGGCGGACGATCAGATCAACCCACGTTCCATCGCGTTGGTGCAGCAGGGCGAGGCCGCGTTGACGGCAGGCCGTCTTGACGAGGCGGCTGACCTGATGGAGGCGGCATTGGTCGTCGATCCTCGCAATGTCGCGGGTTTTAACGGGCTGGGCAAGGTCGCGCGGGCACAGAACCTGCCGGGCAAGGCCATTCGTTTCTATCGCGAATCATTGTCGATCAATCCGGACGATCTGGTGGCATTGGAAGGTCAGGGCGATGCCTATGTCCAGCGCGGCGCAGTTGAACGGGCTAAGGCCAATCTCGCGCGAATCAAGGCCTTGTGCCGGGTGACCTGCCCGGCGGCGACCAATTTGTCGGCGGTGATTGCCAAGGGGCCACCAGCCCCGGCGGCGGCTGCGGCAGCGGTCGCCACGCAGTCGAGCGATAAGAAGAATTAAGCGCTTTTTGCGATAGCCTCGCTTTTTGGTTTTCCCTCAGGCGCCGGGCGCGGGCATTCGCCCGCTTGGCTACGCCGCAATAAGCGGCGGCGCGCGTTCGCGCTTGCGGCGGCGATGCCGCCGTTGGTGGGGGATAGTGAGCTTAGCCCTTGGAGGGTATTTCTTATCTTTGTCATCCTGAACTTGGTTCAGGATCTCTCGTTTTTATACAGTTGGGATGCTGAACCAAGTTCAGCATGACGAGGGGGAGGGGGCCGTTTCCCGGCGTATCACCCCTTAACGCGATGCTGCGTCCATCATGCGGGCGAGGGCGATGAATTCGTCGATCGACAAGGTTTCCGCCCGGCGCGTGGGATCAATCCCGCATTTTTCCAGCGCATCGAGCGCGCCCGGCAAGCCCTTCAGGCTTTGCCGCAGCATCTTGCGGCGTTGGCCGAAGGCGGCAGCGGTAATGCGTTCGACGGTCGCCATCCGCGCGCCTTCCGGGGCTTCGCGTGGCGTAATATGGATCACTGCCGACATGACCTTGGGCGGTGGGACAAAGGCCGAGCGATGGACCGGCAATGCCAGCGTTGCATCCGCCCGCCATTGCGCCAGCACCGCCAACCGCCCAAAGGCGCTGGTGTCGGGCTTGGCAATGATGCGGTCGGCGACTTCGCGTTGGAACATCAAGGTGAGTGATGACCACCAAGGTTGCCATTGTTCCCCACTCAGCCAGCGCACCAACAGGGCCGTGCCGACATTATAGGGCAGATTGGCGACAATATGCGCGCCATCGCCGACAAGGGCGCGCTCATCCATTTTCAGGGCATCGCCTTCGATCACCCGCAATTTGCCGGGGTAATAGGTTTCAAGCTCTGCCAAAGCCGCGATACAGCGCGGGTCCATTTCGACCGCGACGACATTCGCCCCGGCCTTTAACAAGGCACGGGTGAGGCCGCCGGGGCCGGGGCCGACCTCATACACGGTCTTGCCCTCCAACCCGCCGGGAATAGCGGCGATTCGGTCGAGCAACTGGCTGTCGAACAGGAAATTCTGGCCAAGCGATTTCGACGCGATCAGCCCGTAACGCTGGATCACCTCGCGCAATGGCGGCAATTTGGGGCGCTTGCCGCTGGTCGGCATCGCTTCTTCTGGCAATTGATCGGTCATTGGGCGGCTTGGCGACGCTCGGCACAAGCGGCGGCCATGCGGATCGCGGCGACCATCGCATCTTCGCGCGCGATATGCTTGCCCGCGATGTCGAATGCGGTGCCATGATCGGGCGAGGTGCGAATGGCGGGCAGGCCCAAGGTAATGTTCACCCCTTCGTCGAAATGCAGCAGTTTGAGAGGGATCAGCGCCTGATCGTGATAATGGCAGATCGCGACATCATATTGGGCGCGGGCGCGGGGGTGGAACATGGTGTCGGCAGCCAGCGGCCCGATGACGGTCAGGCCCTCATCCCGCAAAATCTGGATCGCGGGCAGGATGATGTCGAGTTCCTCGCGTCCGATTTCGCCATTTTCGCCCGCATGGGGGTTTAGCCCCGCAATCGCGATACGTGGATCGGGGATACCGAAATCGCGTTGCAAGGCGCGGGCGGTGACGCGGACCTTGGCGCAGATCAGATCGATATCGAGATGCTGTGCCACATCCTTCAACGGGATATGGGTGGTGACCGGCACAACCTTCAAATCCGGCCCGGCTAGCATCATCACCGCATTGTCGCTCGATATGCCGAAGCGTTCGGCCACAAATTCCGTCTGGCCGGGATGGGTGAAGCCGATGGCGTATAATTGCGCCTTGCACACCGGGCCGGTGACGAGCGCAGAGGCCGCGCCCGAACGGACAAGGCCGGTCGCCAGTTCCAGCGAATCCAGCGCACAGCGCGCGCCTTCAAGATCCGGTTGGCCGGGGATCGGGGTGGCGGCGTCGGCGACCTGAATCAACGGCAGGCCATGTTCAAACACGCTGGCAGTTTCATCCGGCGAGGCGATGGGACAGACCGGGCCATCCCATACCGCCGCAATCGAACGCGCATCGCCGACCGCGAAGAACAAAGGCAATTGCGCCGCCTTGCGATTAGCCCATGCCCGCGCGACGATTTCAGGCCCGATGCCCGCCGGATCACCAAGCGCGATGGCCAGCGGCAGCACCGTCAACGGTATTCGACCTCGGCATCGCGGCGCAAATCGCGCAGATAACGCTGGGCGCGACGGTTGACGCGTTCTTCTTCCATCTGCGCCAAGACCTGATCGAACGAGGGGGCATTGCCCGCCGCCGGATCATCGCGACCGCACACGACGAGAAAGCGAATCCCTTCATCAAGCGAACCGAAAGGTGGCGTCGCCTGTCCGATCTGGAGATTGGCCATCATGTTCTGGAGCGCTGCCGGCAAGTCCCGCACCGGGATATTATCATTGCCGACCACGGTTGCGCCAAGCGCACCCGCCACTTGTTCGGCCTGACCGCAGCCGGCGATGGTGCGCGCGGCCTTTGCCATCGCTTCGACCCGTGGCGCAGCCTGTGCCTGTGTTGTCCCCTTGGGGAATTCCATCGCAACCTGTTTGAGGCTGAGGACCGCATCGCGCGGATCGGCGGTCAGCACCTTGCGTTCGTCGATCTTGACAATGATCGAATAGCCGCCCGGAATGGCGATGGGATCGCTGATCCCGCCGGTAGCCAGACCCTGCGCCGTGGTGGCGAGGACATCGGGCAATTGTTCAGGGCGAACCCAGCCGAGATCGCCGCCAACGGCAGCCGTCGAGGCTTCGGAGAATTGCCGGGCATAAGCGACGAATGACGCGCCACCACGGACGTTTTCGACAATTTTCTGTGCGCCCGCCAATACTTCAGCCGCATTGGCCGGGTTGGCGGAGAGAAAGATTTCGCCGATGCGCAATTCGGTCGCGCCCTTCGATGCCGTCAGGCGCGAGATGACCGACTGGACCTCTTCCTCTGCGACATTAACGAACGGTTGGATCTTTTTGCGCTGCAGACGGCTCCAGGCGCTTTCGGCCTCGATCTGACGCTTGAGCGTGCGTTCCGATGCCCCTTGCGTCCGCAGAAATGCCTGAAATTGTTCCGGCGTGCGATTGCTGTTCGCCGCGACGCGGGCGAAGGTCTGGTCAACCTCGGCAGGCGTGATGGTGATTTCATTGGCCTTGGCTTCCTGAATTTCGAGTGTTTCATCGATCAGGTTGCGCAGGATCTGGCCGCGCAGACGTTCTTTTTCTTCTGGTGAAATGCGCCCTTCATTCGCCGCGAGGACGAGCGCAAGCCGCTGTTCAATATCGGTTTCGGTGATGACATCGCCATTGACGATGGCCGTGGCCTTGCGCACCGATGGATCGCTTTTGCCGAACAGGGTGATGTTGGACGGGAGTTTCAGGCTCGCGGCAGGCGAGTCATCGTCGCGCACGGTCTGTGCGCCAATCGGCCCTGTCAGTAACGAGGCTGTCAGTAGCGAGGTCGCGCACGCCAGCGCAGCCCATTTCAAGCGGTCTTTCATCCTTGCTCCTTGACGACAACGCGCATCATGCGGCCAAAAGTCGTGGCCGAAAATATGGGTCATAGCGGCTGAACACAGGCTTAGCGACCCAAATTCTTGAAGGCCAGTCGAAACAACATGGTATTGCCCACCCGCGCATCGCCTAGCCCGGCACGATCATGCCGCATTGTCGCGGAGAAGATGAAGCATTCATCTTCATAGGCGATGCCTGTTGCGTTGCGAAGTGGTTGATATCCATCCAAGTTTGTTGTCGGGTCTTCTGATTTTCCGGTCAAAATGATGACCGAGCTGGTATAGACCGACCAAAAGCGATTCAGCGCCACACGCGCGCCAATCCGCAATTCCTCACGGTCGCGCAAATCCTCGATCGAGGCATCGATATTGCGATTGAGGCGGAGATAGCCGACCATCGCATAGGTGCGCTTGGTGCCGATGGTGGCATCGAATTCATTGCGGCGGACCGAGAAATTATTCTTGTCGAGCCGGAAACGATGGGTGAATTTCAGCAGATTGCCATAGGCCAATGTATTGCGGCCCACGATGTCGGACAGCCGGCCTGACAGGCCCGTGCCATCGGGAAAGAGTTGCGGACGGCTGTTGAGGCGATAGCTTTGCCCGACGACCGAGCGCAGCGAGAAGCGCGGCAGGTTCAACGCATATTCGGCGCCATAGGTAATGCGCGCGCCATCTTCCCAGCGGTCATAGCCGGGGAAGCGATTGAGCGAGAACAAATTACTGTCCTCCAGTTCAATCGCGCGGCTGTCTTCATTTGGAATCCGGAGATTTTTGACGTTCGGCGAGGCGGCGATCTGCACGCGCGGCGTGATCAATTGGGTGCCGCCAAGGGCCGGGCCTAAAAGCGGCCAGCGCATATCGGCCGCAACCGCTCCGATGACACGCGAGGACCAGCCCTCATTCCCGCGATAAATCGCGATTCTGGTGTCGATCGTGTCATTCGCATTATAGACATCGGCGCGGCCATAAGTGGTGAGCGACAATTCCTGTCCCATCGGGGTCAGGCTGCGTTTTTCCCATTTGAATGAGGCGAAAGCGCGCTGCGTATCCTGTCCGGCGGTGCGGACCAACGACAGGCTATTGGCTTGGAACTCCACCGCACCGCTCAACACCGGGTCGGCAAGGTGCAGGCGATAATCGATCAATGGCAGGGCGACCGGCTGATTGCCCTGAATGCTGCCGGGGCGCAGATCCTGCACCGCCCAGCCAGCAATCGAGAGATAGCTGTTGGGGCTCACGCGTTCGGCCCGAATTGTTGAGCGCAGACGATCGTCGCCGTTGATATAATAACGCTGCAAGAAGGTCTTGTCGGTCGTTACCCGGCCAGAACCGGAGACGTTCCAATAAGGGGATAATTGAAATTTGCCATGGATGTCGAAATTGCCGCGCACATCCTTGATGGCTTTCGAGGGGCCGGACAATGGCACGGTCTGTCTGGTGCTATAGGTGATGTTGGTCTTGATGCGATACGCACCGTTCGACGTCAAATGACGATAGTCCAGACCCAGCATCGGCAGTGTGATGCTATAGACATGCGGCGTTACCGTCAGGTCGCGATTGGCCGCGAAACGGATGTAAAAGGGCGTGACCAGTTCAAAGCCGTTATTGAGGCGATAGCGCAGGTCCGGGACGAGAAAGCCGGTGCCGCCGTTGCCCGAACCATCGGGGTGCGACAGCGTGGGCAGGCTGAGAACCGGTACGCCCAGCAAGGACAGCCGCGCATGGCGATAACGGATGCGATGTTTGACCGGATCATGGATCACGCGCAGCGCATCGATTTTCCATAATGGTTTTTTGGCGCAGCCCTTTGAATCGACGACATGGCAGGGCGTATAGCTGGCGCGATTGAGCTTGGTTACGCCGTCATTGCGCTCACCATGCTTTGCCGCAAGGCGGCCACCATCGGTGAGCACCAGCAGAATATTCTCCGCCACGCCATCTTTCAGCGTGTCCTGCAAATCAACCGAATCGCCATAAGCGATATCCCCGCCGGGATTGATCACCCGGACATTGCCGGTGGCGGTGACTTTGCCGGTGACGCGGTCCCACACAACCTTATCGGCGCGCAAATGATTGCCTTCGCGCTCCATTTCGACATTGCCGGTGGCGGTGACGACATCCAGATCTTCGTCATAATCGAGCTGGTCCGCCGCAAAATCGACCGGTGGATTATCGGTTGGGGTCAGATCGGGGACCAGATCGTTTGAAGTCGCCAGATCGGTTGCCGCATCTATCGGCCCAAGCGCGGCCATATCTGCGGCAGCCTGCGCTTCGGTGTCTTGGGCATATTGGGCCAAGGCGGCGGGCGACCAGAAGATCGACAGCATGACCGGGCAGAGTATCAGGGCATTGGGGTTCAATCTTGGCACGAACGTCCACCAGTTCATAAATTCGACCCCGCCTATCGCATCCCGCTGGCTTATCTGCAATCATTGTTCCTGTGGTCGCGGTCGAATCGTCCGTGCAACAGTCGTTTTTCGTCATTGGTATGGAATTTACATCATCATGCGCTTCAGCTTTGCCGACCAAGTTTCCCAAGTCTCCCAGCCATTGGTCCTGCCCGTGCGCGGCGCAGTCGACCTGACCCGCGCCTTGCGGCGGCTGTCGAACGATGTGGCGCGGGTGGTGCAGGCATCGGCGATTGCCCAGCGTTTTGAAGGCGAACCGGCCAGCATCGCCGAGGCGCTGGTCGCGGATGGTGCGGAGGTGCGGCGCATCTTGCTGGTCGGGCTTGGATCGGGACCGGTCGATGCCAATGGCCTGATGGAAAAAGCGGGCGGCGCACTGGCGGCGAAGCTGCTGACTTCAGGCGTGACGGCGATTTCGGTTGATTTTACCGGGTTGGAAGGTGTTGGCCTGGATCAGGCGGCGGCGCGTTTTGCCTATGGCGCAAGGCTGCGGTCGTGGCGGCATGATGTCTATCGCACCAAACTCCCCAAGGGACAAAAGCCGACCCTGACCGACATTGAAATCGTCGGCGCGCGCGGGGCGGAAACAGCATGGGCGACCTTGTCGGCGATTGCCGATGGCGTCGAATTTACGCGGACGTTGGTCACGGAACCGGCCAATGTGATCTATCCCGAAAGCTTTGTCGCCCGGTGCGAGCGGCTGGCGGCGCTGGGCGTCGAGATTGAAGTGCTGGGCGAGGCGGAAATGCGCGCAGCCGGCATGGGGGCGTTGTTGGGTGTGTCCCAAGGTTCGGCCCGTCCGCCACGCCTGCTGGTGATGCGTTGGAATGGCCTTGATAGCGGGACTGAGCGTAAGCCACTGGTGTTTGTCGGCAAAGGCGTGACCTTTGATACCGGGGGAATTTCGATCAAGCCCGCCGCCGGGATGGAAGATATGAAATGGGACATGGGCGGGGCCGGGGCCGTTGCCGGGACCATGCTCGCGCTCGCCAGCCGCAAGGCCAAGGCGCATGTCGTCGGCATTTGCGGTCTCGTTGAAAACATGCCGTCCGGCACGGCCCAGCGCCCCGGCGATGTCGTGGTGTCGATGTCCGGCCAGACAGTCGAGGTGATCAACACCGATGCCGAAGGGCGGCTTGTCCTGTGCGATGCGATGACTTGGGTGCAGCGCAAATATAAGCCCGAGGTGATGATCGATCTCGCGACATTGACCGGCGCGATCATCATCTCACTGGGCCATGAATTTGCCGGGCTGTTTAGCAATAATGATGAATTGGCGGAACAATTGCTGGCGGCGGGCAAGGCATCGGGCAATCCCTTGTGGCGGATGCCGATGGGCGAGGCCTATGACAAGCAGATCGATTCCCCGATTGCCGATATGAAAAATGTCGGCGGGCGCGAGGGCGGGTCGATCACCGCCGCGCAATTCCTGCAACGCTTTGTCGATGAAGGGGTGCGCTGGGCGCATCTCGATATTGCGGGCACGGTCTGGACCGCAAAGCCCGGCCCGACATGGGAAAAGGGTGCATCCGGCTATGGTGTGGCCTTGTTGAACCAGCTTGTGGCAGATCATTTTGAGGGCTGATTTCTATCATCTGACGCAATTGCCGTTGGAACGCGTGCTGCCCGCCATTTGCGAGCGGGTGCACGCGCAGGGCGAACGACTGTCTATCGTGGCCGAGGATGAAGAGCTGTTGAACCGGCTCGATCAATTGCTGTGGACATATAAAGCGGAGAGCTTTCTGCCGCATGGCCGCGCGGGCGGTGAAGATGATGCGGCGCAACCGATCCTGCTCGCCCTGCCGGATCAGCCGACCGGCGCGGCGCGTAATATCGCGCTTGTCGATGGCGTGTGGCGCGATCTGGCCTTGGGGTTCGACCGGGCGTTTTACCTGTTCGACGAGGTGACCATCGACGGCGCACGCGCGGCGTGGCGGGCCTTGGCCGGCAATGACAAGGTCGAGCGGCATTATTGGAAGCAGGACGAAGAAGGCCGCTGGCGCGAAGGACCGTAAGGGAGCTTTGGCGGCTGTCCTTCTATCTGCGTTGATGATCTGACCTCATTTCAAAGCGCCCTTCGACTTGCGTTGCGGTGACTTGCGTCGCGGTGCAGCAACGGCTAGGGGACCGGCCATTCTCATCACATCATATGCCGGAGCGAACCCATGGCTGTTACCCGCACTTTTTCGATCATCAAGCCGGACGCGACTCGTCGCAATCTGACCGGTGCCGTCACCGCCAAGCTGGAAGAAGCCGGCCTGCGCGTTGTCGCTTCCAAGCGCATCCAGATGACCAAGGAGCAGGCTGAAGGCTTTTATGCTGTGCACAAGGAACGTCCGTTCTTTGGCGAACTGGTGTCCTTCATGATTTCCGGTCCGGTCGTCGTGCAGGTGCTGGAAGGCGAAGACGCCGTGAAGCGCAACCGCGACATCATGGGCGCGACCAACCCGAAGGATGCCGCCGAAGGCACGATTCGCAAGCTGTTTGCCGAATCGATCGAAGCCAATTCGGTCCATGGTTCGGACTCGGAAGAAAATGCCGCGATCGAAATCGCCTATTTCTTCAAGCCGGAAGAACTGGTCGGCTAATCCGATTTTACCGGGTCGGATCACTATCCGACCCGGTTTTTATGCGCAGGGCGAGCTACCTCTAGCCCCCGCAGCGCGGATCGGGCTATGACGCCGCCATGATCCCGAAATTCACCAGTCGTCGCGACGAAATTCGCCGCATATTCGGACTGGCTTGGCCCGTCATGCTGACCAGTCTCAACTGGACGCTGATGCATCTGATCGATGTTGCCATTGTTGGCCGCATCGGCACGGCAGAGCTTGGCGTATTGGCCGCCGGGCGGAGCATTACCTTCATCACCATCGTTGTCGGGATCGCGGCTATGTCGGGCGTGCTGGTCTCAGCCGCGCGCGCGGATGGGGCCCGGAACAGCTTGGAAACCGGCGATGTCTGGCGGCGCGGGCTGTTGTTGGGTGGCCTGATCGGGGCGGTGTTGTGCGCCTTGTTGCTGTCGGGCGCAGATGTTCTGATGCGAGCCGTCGGGATTGCGCCCGATTTGGCAGGCGGTGGCGCGGCGGTGGTGCGGGCGATGGCGGTCGCGTATCCGGCGCAATTTCTGTCGATGGCGTCCGCCTTTTTCCTTGAAGGCATCAGCCGCCCACGCCGTGTGATGGTGATCAACCTTGGCGTGTTGCCGGTGAATGCGGTGCTGGCATGGGCCTGGGCCGGGGGGCATTTCGGTCTTCCTGCATGGGGGGCGGTGGGGGCGGTGCTGGCGACTGCAGTGGCATCGACCTTGGCGATGCTGGCGATGATCGCCTCGGTCTGGTGGATCGATGAGTGGCGGACCCGCGCGATCCGCTGTGTTGCATGGGCCGATTGGCGACGGGCGGCGCGGGGCCTTTGGCCTTTGGCGCGCTTCGGGCTGGTGCCGGGATTTGCTGCCGGGTTCGAGGTCGCTGGTTTTGCATGGCTGATCGTGTTGTCGACCCAATTTGGCGCGGTCGCGGCAGCGGCGTTTCAGACGATGCTGTCGCTCCATAATTTCGGGTTCGCATTGTCGATGGGCTTTGGCTCTGCTGCCGGGGTGCGCGCGGGCAATGCGATGGGCGAGGGGCTGCCGCTGGCGGCGACGGCGCGGGGCGTGTTGGCTGCGATCATGGCGGTATTGGTGACGGGAGGCTTTGGCCTATTGGCCTATTGCGCGCCACATGCGCTGATCGCGCCATTTTCCAAAGATCCAGCGGTGATTTCGCTGGCGGTCGCGATGTTGTTCGGGCTTGCCCCATTCATGCTGTTCGATGCGTTGCAGGTGGTGCTGGTCAATGTCCTGCGCGCGATGGGCGATCAGGTGGTGGCCGGATTGAACACGATGTTCGGCTTTTTTATCGTGACCGGTGTTGGCGGCTGGTGGATGGTGCGCCATGGCGGCGGGCCGATGGTGCTGATTTGGGCAGCCGCAGGCGGTATGCTGCTGGTCGCGTTGTTGCAATCGGCGCGGCTGTGGCAGCTGCGTCGGCGGTTAAACAAGATCAGTTGGCAAAGCGCATCGTGACGGATTTCGTGCCGCGCGGGGGGTTGACCTCGGCGGTATTGAAATCGACGCTGCCCTTGGCGGGAAGCTTGTTACCCTCGATCCGGATCGTCCAGCTATAGATGGTCCGGCCCTGCGCATCGCGCATTTCACCCAGCACGGGCGGGATTTTCTGGACTTGATCGGTGGGGTTGATCACCCGGCCCGATAGCGCCAGCAATTTATCGCCAGATGCCGACGTTTCGAGCGAGACATTGCCGACCTGTTGGATCAGCAATGGCGTGTGGCCGCCATTGGCGGTGATGCCGAGCCGTTCGCCGAGATTATTCGGCCCGAACATCATCAGCCCGCCGATCGCGGCAAACATGATGACCGCGAATATAATGGCAATCATCATGTTGCGACGTGCCGGGTCGCGGCGCGGCTGGAACGGGGCCTCATGGGCATAAGGATCGGCAAGGCCTGCGTCTGCGATATGGGGGCTGGGCGCGATGGGCGCGACCGGCACGGCGACAGGCGGCGTGGGATCACTGAATGGCAAGGATGGTGCGGGGCCAGCGACTGGAGGCGGTGGCGCAGGCGGCGCAATCGGCGCGGGAATCGGTGCTGCGGGCGCAGGCCGTTCGGGCAATGCCGCGCCTTCCTGATACCAGCTATGGCGACAAGACGCGCAACGGACCTGACGACCAGTCGCGCCAATGGCGTTGTCGGGAACAAGATAGCGGGCGGCACAGGAGGGGCAGGTCAGGATCATATGGCGGCAATCTACGCATCAGATCACCAAGCTGCAAGCATTGCCGTATCCAACATGGTGATAAGCTTCTTAGAACTGTGGATCATGGCTTTACGGCACGGCCCTTGCTGTGCCATTGCCAAGATCATGTCCGGCATCGTGCAGTTTGAAAATGTTGGCCTGCGCTATGGGACCGGCGCTGAAACCCTGTCGGACATCAGTTTTACACTGCGTCAGGGCGGGTTTTACTTTTTGACGGGACCATCCGGCGCGGGGAAGACCTCCTTGTTGCGGCTGTTATACCTTGCCCAGCGGCCAAGCCGGGGCATGATCCGCATGTTCGATCAGGACATCGTCACCATGCCGCGCGATATTCTGCCCGGCCTGCGCCGCAAGATCGGCGTGGTGTTTCAGGATTTCCGGCTGCTGCCGCATTTATCCGCCTTTGATAATGTCGCCTTGCCCTTGCGGATCGCGGGGGTGCGGGAACGCGAAATTCAGGCCCCGGTGCAGGAAATGCTCAATTGGGTGGGTCTTGGCGAACGGGGTGCTGCACGGCCTGCGACGCTTTCCGGTGGTGAGCAGCAGCGCGTCGCGATTGCGCGGGCGGTAATTGCGCGGCCTGAAGTGCTGGTCGCGGATGAGCCGACGGGCAATGTCGATCCGGATATGGCAGCACGGCTGTTGTATCTGTTCGATGCGCTCAATCGTTTGGGGACGACGATTATTGTCGCGACCCATGATCTTCATTTGCTCAGCCGGATTACCAGCGCGGAAATGATCCGCATCGATAATGGCCGCATTCTCGATCCGACCGGCACGTTGCGGAATCCGCCCGGCGCGCGGACCTATCGCCCGCAATGATCCGCTGGCTGCGCCCTCCGACCGCCGAGCGGCAATTGCTGCCGGAGACCCGTTTATCGGGGCCGATGCCGTGGATGCTGGCGATCATGATGGTGATGACGATCCTTGCGGGGGCCGCGACGCTGGCGATTGGCAATGCGGTGGTGCGGATTGGCGGCGATCTTGAACGCCGCGTGACCATTCAGTTGATCGAACCAAATCCCGACCGGCTGGAGGCGCAACGCGCGGCGTTGGTCGGCTATCTGGGGGCGGAGCCTGCTATTCTGCGCAGTCAGGAAGTGGGTGCGGCAGAGCTGCGGCAGTTGCTGGCGCCTTGGTTGGGATCGGACGTGTTGGGCGATGATCTGCCTGTGCCGGTGATGGTCGATGCGGAATTGCGCGATGGCGCAAGGCTGGATGTGATCGCCGCACGGATCAAGCGGGTCGCGCCTGCAGCCCGGATCGATAATAATGCGGCGGGGCTGGCGCCGGTTGCGGATTTATTGGGCACGATCCGCGTGATTGCGTTGATGGTGATGGTGATGATGCTCGCCGCGATCATGACGGCGATTGTGCTTGCGGTGCGTGGCACGCTGAATACCCATCGCTCGACGATTGACGTGATGCATTTGATGGGTGCAACCGATGCCCAGCTCGCGCGGCATTTTCAGCGCCGGGCGGCCTTGGATGCATTGTTCGGCGGATTGATCGGGCTGGCGGTGGCGACGTTGATTATTGCGTTGCTCGGCCAAAGGGTGGCCGCGATGGAATCGGAACTGACCGGGGCGGCGAGCCTTGGCTTAAGTGATGTGGCGTTGCTGACGATGATGCCGCTTGCGGCTGCTGTGGTGGCAGCGCTGGTGGCGCGCGTGACTGTCATTCGGACCCTGCGGAAGATGCTATGATCCGGCGCTTGATTTCTATCCTGTTCATTCTCTGGACCCTTGGTCTGACGGTGTTCACCTTCACCCTGCCGGGGCCATTGGAGGGCGTGCGCACCGATGGCGCGATTGCGCTCACTGGCGGGCGCGGACGGGTGGCGCGTGGGTTGGAGGTCGTTGCCGATAAACAGGCCAAACGCCTGCTTATTTCGGGCGTCGACCGCCCGGTGCAGCCTTATGAACTGGCCTTGGCTTATGGCTATTCCCGGTCGTTGTTCGATTGCTGCGTCGATCTCGATCGCGATTCCTTCGATACGCGCACCAATGCCGAGGAATCCGCCAAATGGATCAAGCGCCGGGGCTATGGCTCGATCCGGCTGATTACCAGCGACTGGCACATGCGCCGTGCCATGTTGGAATTGCGCCGCCTGATCGGTGATAAGGTGACGATCCATGCCGATGCGATCCGCACCACGCCCGATATGGCCGGGATGTTGATTGAATATAACAAGACCTTGTGGCGCTTGCTGTCCCTGCCGTTCGATCGGCCTTAAGCGCCGGATACTATAGCGGCCAGACCGTCCACACCCGCGATGAGCCGGTCGACTTGCGCGGTGGTGGTGGCGGGGCTGATCAGCGCCATATTGTGAAATGGCGCGAGTAGCAGGCCGCGATTGATCAGATAGAGATGGATAAAATGTTCAAGCTGGCCCTGCATCGCGGCACGGGCCTCGGTGCCGTTGCGCGGCGGGTTTGGGCTACAGATGAACTCCACCCGCGCGCCGACATGGGCGACATGCCATTTGAGGCGATGCCGCGCGATGACCTCGCGTAGTCCGGTGACCAGCCGATCCGCCAAGGGTAGCATCCGGGCGTAATTCTCGGGGGTGATGACCTGTTCCAGCATCGCCCGCATCGCCGCCATCGCCAGCGCATTGGCGGAGAGGGTCGTCCCGATCCCGCTATGGCCGGGGGGGCGATCCCGCTGCACCCGGTCCATCGCGGCGGCGATCTCTGCGGAAAAGCCATAGGCCGCAGCAGGCACGCCGCCTGCAATCGCCTTGCCGATCACGAAGATATCGGGCGCGATGCCGATCCGTCCGCTTTCACCCGACGGGCCGGAGGAAATGCAATGGGTTTCATCGAAGATCAGCAGCGTACCGGCTGCGCGGATCATCGCGCTGGCGGTGGCCCAATAGCCGGGATCGGGCAGGACCATGCCGACATTGGTCATCACCGGTTCGGCCAGCACACAGGCGATGTCGCCCCTGTTCAGTGCAGCCTGTAGCGCGGGCAGATCGTTGAATTCGATCACGATGGTGTCTTGGCGAGGATCGGCGACCTGTCCGATCAGGCTGGGACGCAGCCGCGGTGCGCCGTCTTGCAGATCGACAAACACATCATCGACCGCGCCATGGTAGCAGCCGTTGAAAATGAGGATCTTGCGCCGTTCGGTGATGCCCCTGCACCAGCGGATAACCGCGCGATTGGCCTCGGAGGCGGTGGTCGTCACCTGCCAATAGGGCAGGCCGAAGCGCTGACTGAGTAACGCGCCGACTTTGAGTGTGTCTTCGCCGGGCAGCATATAGCCAAGCCCCCGGTCGGCCTGATGGCGCAAGGCTGCGGCGACAGCGGGCGGGCTATGGCCGAACATTGCGCCGGTATCGGCCAAGCAGAAATCATCGAATTGCTGGCCATCCACACTGGTCAACGTTGCGCCTTGCACCTGTTCGACGACCAAAGGGAACGGGGTGCCCCAATCCAGCATCCAATGAAATGGTACGCCGTTGTGCCAATGTTGCGCGGCCTGTGCCGCCAAGGCTTGGGCGCGGGGGTTGGACTGGATGAAGCGTGCTTCTGCCGAAGCGATCAGGGCATTCAGCCCCTGTTGATCGATCATATCCGGTCCCGCAGCGCGTAATAGAGCATGCCCAGCACATAAAGCGGGTGGCGCAGCAGTCGCCCGCCGGGGAAAGGGCGATGCGGCAATTGGGCGAACAGGTCGAAGCCGGTGGAGCCGCTGGCGATCGCCTCGGCCATCAATTCGCCTGCAAGCGTGGTGAGGGCAGCGCCTTGGCCGGAATAGCCATGGGCGTAAAAGATGTTTCCCTCCCGCCCCATCACCGGCAGGCGATTGAGCGACACGCCGACCGCGCCGCCCCAACCAAAATCGATGCCGATATTTTCCAGCGAGGGGAAAACGCGTGTCATATGCGGCCGGACAAAGCCGGGAATGTCTTTTGGCGGGCGCGGAGAATATTTCTCGCCGCCGCCGAAGATCAGCCGATGGTCGGCGGACAGGCGGTAATAATTGAGGACGAAGCGGCTGTCGGCAATGGCGGCATTGGCCGGGATCAGGCTGCGCGCGCGATCTTCGCCCAAGGGTTCGGTTGCGATATTATAATTCATCACCGCCATCGCAAAGTGCGCGAGATCGGGCCGGATCGACCCCATGCCGCTGTCGCAGCCCAAGACAGCATGGTCCGCCGTTACAATGCCATGATCGGTGGTGACGATGACTTTGTCGCCTTGCTGTTGGATATTGCGGGCAGGGCTGTGCTGATGAAGGCGGACTCCTGCCGCATCGGCGGCATGGGCGAGGCCGATCAGGTAGTTCAGCGGGTGAAAATGCCCGCCGTTGCGATCCATGATGCCGCCATAATAGCCATCGGCGTTGACGATGCGGTGGACATCATCCCGCGCGATCAGTTTCACATGGTCATAGCCCATGACATTGTGGAGAAACGCCACCTCCTTGGCCATTTTCGGGACATGATCGGGGCGGGCGGCGGCGTAAAACTGGCCGGGGCGATAATCGCAGTTGATGTCATGCCGCGTGATTCGCGCACGCACGCGATCAAGCGCCGTCACCGCAAGGTCGAACAATGCCTTGCCCTGTGCCATGCCGAAACGGTCGACAAGCGCGCTTGCGTCCCAGCGTAAGCCAGCGATCAACTGCCCGCCATTGCGGCCCGATGCGCCAGCGCCGATGGTCTCGGCCTCCAGCAGCAGCACCGACCGGCCCGCCTCGGCCAATGCCAAGGCGCTTGAGATGCCGGTAAAGCCGCCGCCGATGACGACGACATCCACCCGAGCATCGCCATCGAGCCGCGGCGCGGCGGGGGTGGGGTGGGCGCTGGCCTGATACCAGCTTTGTGGGCTGTTGCTCATGATGCTAGACCCGCAGCAACAGATGTTCGCGTTCCCAACTGCTGATCACCGATTGATAGTTGAACAGCTCGCTTTCCTTGATGGCGTAGAAAATCTCGAAAAAATCCTCGCCCAGCAGTTGCTTGACCGGCTTGCAATGGCTGAAGCGATCGAGCGCGCCTTCCAACGAGCGCGGCAGGGTCCGCGCCCGGTTATAGGCATTGCCGCTGATGCTCTTGGGCGGCTGCATCCTTTCCACCATGCCGATATAGCCGCAGATCAACGACGCGGCGATGGCGAGATAGGGGTTGGAATCCGCGCCCGGCAGGCGGTTTTCGATCCGGCGGTTCTTGCTGTCGGAGATCGGGATACGCAGGCCGCAGGAGCGATTGTCGCTACCCCATTGGACATTGATCGGCGCATCCGAATCCGGGCGCATCCGGCGATAGCTGTTCACATTGGGCGCGAACAGGGGCGTGATCTGCGGCAGCAGGCGCACCAGACCGGCGATATAGGAGCGGAACAACGCGCTATCCTTGCCATTGCCGGTGCTGAACACATTCTTGCCGGTGGTAAGGTCGGTCAGCGACTGGTGGATGTGCATCGCGCTGCCCGGTTGGTTGCTCATCGGCTTGGCGAGGAAGGTCGCATAGACCCCATGTTCGAGCGCGACCTGCCGGACGATTCGTTTGAACAATAACACCTCGTCCGCCAGCCGGAGCGGATCGCCATGGAGGAAATTGACCTCCAACTGCGCCGCGCCCGCCTCGTGAATCATGGTATCGATGTTGAGCTTCGCCTTTTCGCAGCTGTCGTAAATATGTTCGATAATGTCTTCGAACTCATTCAGCGCCTCCAGCCCATAAGGCTGGCTCGCGGTTTCCGGTCGGCCAGAACGGCCAGAAGGCGGCGTGAGTGGGAAATCGGGGTCCTGATTGACGGCGACAAGGTAGAATTCCAGTTCCGGCGCGATGACCGGCGCCCAGCCCTTGTCTGCGAACATCTGCAACACCCGCTTCAAGACCATGCGCGGCGCGATGGTGATCGGTTCATGGTCACGATTATAGGTGTCGGCGATGACATAGGCGGTTGGGGTGCGGAAACCCGGGGCTTCGCGGATCGTGCTCGGATCGGGGACCATGATCAGATCCGGGTCGAAATCGGGGATAATGTGGTTGACGCCTTCAGGATATTCGCCGGTCACCGTCACGGTGAAGACGCTGCCGGGAATCCTGAGCGTGCCATCCTTGACCGAGGACAGGAATTTGCTGGCGGGCAAAACCTTGCCGCGCTGCACGCCATTCATGTCGGGGACAATGCATTCCACCTCGCTGATCCCATGTTCGGCGATGAAGTGCTGCAATTCCTTGGACATGGCGGATATTCCTTTTTTGCCCTGATCGACTATCACCCCTCATTCAGGTGCTTGGCAAGTGGAAAGCGGCATGAAAATCCTGCGTCTTATGCTGATTTTCAGGCTCAAATTAGTTGACTCTCGGTTGGGCCTCGCATAACGGGACCACTCTTTCCCGCATCACGTTCGGGACGGTGGATGAAAATCCGCATGTCCCGGCGCGTCGCGGCGATTTTTGTTTTATAGCCATTACGGCTTGATGAAAGAAGATGAGGGCCATGTTCGCTATCGTGCGCACGGGCGGCAAGCAGTATCGCGTTGCCGCAGGAGACAAAATCGTCGTCGAGAAAATCGCCGGCAACGCTGGTGATACCGTGAAGCTGGACGATGTCCTGCTCGCCGGTGAAGGCGCTGATCTGAAGGCCACCAAGGGCCTGACGGTTTCGGCCGAAATCATCGCGCAGGCGAAAGCCGACAAGGTGATCGTGTTCAAAAAGCGCCGTCGCCACAATTATCGCCGCAAGAATGGCCATCGTCAGCAGCACACGATCCTGAAGATCACCGCTGTCGGCGCAGCCGCCTGAGCGCATAAGAGGAGTTTGATCCATGGCACATAAGAAAGCAGGCGGCTCTTCGCGCAACGGTCGCGACTCAGCAGGTCGCCGCCTTGGTGTGAAGAAGTTTGGCGGCGAAGCCGTTATTCCGGGCAACATTCTGGTCCGCCAGCGCGGCACCAAATTCTATCCGGGCCGTAATGTCGGCATTGGCAAGGATCACACCTTGTTTGCGCTGACCGAAGGCCGCGTATCGTTCCACGAAGGCCGTCTGGGCCGCAAATTCGTGCACATCGATATGCCGATGGCAGCCGAGTAATCGGACGACCATGAATCGGGTCGTCCTTGAGGGGACGACCTGATGGTTCCCGGTGGTAACACCGGTTGAAACAGGGAGACGGGCCCACCCGATCTCCCTTTTTTCATGTCTCCTCCGAATCGGAGCCTAATGCCCTGAAACTGTAATGTTCGGGTGCTAAAGGGCTCGCATGGAGAGAGAGATGTTTATAAGAACAGGCAGATTATTGCTGCGCCCCGCATGGCATGAAGAATGCCACGAACTCGCCCGATTGCTCGGTGACGAGGCCGTTGCGCGCAATCTGGCACGGGTGCCTTATCCCTTTACGGTCGATGATGCCGCGGCGTTTATCGCAGGCGCGCAAGAGCAGAATTTGCCGGGATTGCTGATGTTCAGCCGGACCATGGGCCAGCCCCGACTGGTGGGCGGCGTTGGCCTGCATCGTGGCGATGGCGGCTTGCCCTATCTCGGCTATTGGGTGGCACGGCCCTTTTGGGGCCTTGGTTTCGCGACCGAAGGCGCGGCGGCATTGTTGGATGCGGCGCGGCACAGCCTTGGCTTGTCCGCAGTGGGCGCATGGCATTTCTGCGATAACCCTGCATCGGCCAATGTGCTGGAAAAGCTCGGTTTCCAATCGACCGGCATGACGGCCCCGCGTCCGAGCCTTGCCCGCCCGGATCTGTCGCTCGCGCGTGCCTATCGGCTGGAATTCAAGGGTGCCGATGCGGATGGGCCGCAGGCGATGGCGGCGTAGTTTGTTAGCCTCAGTCGCCGGCGCGGGCATCCGCCCGCTTAGGCGTGCGCACCAATAAGGCGCGGCGGCCTGTCGGCCTTGCGGCGCTAAAGCGCCG
This sequence comes from Sphingomonadales bacterium UBA6174, assembly GCA_002422945.1. GTDB lineage: Bacteria > Pseudomonadota > Alphaproteobacteria > Sphingomonadales > Sphingomonadaceae > Alteraquisediminimonas. The sequence goes on from DITW01000097.1 coordinate 49,482, forward strand.
TTGGCTCTTCCCACATTCGTTATCCTGAACTTGGTTCAGGATCTATGCGCGACCGTTCGGCTGAGATGCTGAAACAAGTTCAGCATGACGAGAGGGGGAAGGGAATGACGAAGGGTGTGAGGAACTCCCCCCAATCCTACGCGCCTAAGCTCTTGCTCGCTTGTTCCAGCACGTCCTTGCTCATACCGGGGTGGGCGAGGATGCGTTCGAGCTGGGCCTTCATCAGCCTTGCCCGTGCATCGTCAAAGCGCCGCCAGCGGCCCAATGGCGGGACGAGGCGGGCGGCGACCTGAGGGTTGATCGGGTCGGTTGCCAGGATCATATCGCCGATAAATTCATAGCCATCGCCCGATGCATCGTGAAATGCATATTGATTGGCGGCAAAGGCGCCGATCAGGGCGCGGGCGCGGTTGGGGTTGTGCAGGGTGAAATCTGGATGCGCGGCCAAGCGGCGCACCTGTGCAATCGTATCTTCACGGGTAGAGGCCGCCTGCGCCGTGAACCATTTGTCGATGACGAGATTATCGGAACGATAGCGGCTGTAAAAATCATCGAGCGCCGACTCACGTTGTGCGGCATGGCTGTTGACGAGCGCCGTCAGCGCGCCTTGTCGGGCGGTCATATTATCGGCTTGGGCAAATTGCGCCCATGCGGTCTTGGCGCCCAATGCCTCGTCTGCGGCCATGAGGTAACCGAGGATGACATTGCGCAGCCGCCTTTTACCTTTGGCGACCCGATCGAGCGAGAACGGGCCGGGGGCAGCGTCTTCATATGTTTTTGTCCACTGGGGAAGGAGCTGCTGGCCCAATTGGGTGCGCAGCCGCTCGCGCGCCTGTCGTATGGCCACGGGGTCGACGCGCACCAGCTGATCACCGAGAAATGCCTCTGACGGCAATAATACCGCCTCGGCGGCAAACGCATGGTCGGTAGCGGCATGTTCAAGCGTGCGCCGCACGGCGGTGATGATCGGGGCGATGTCGGGCTGTTCGCCGCGCATGTCCGCGAGCAATGTGTCGACCATCAACTGTTGCAGCGCCTCATAACGCGAGAAGGGATCGTCATCATGGGCGGCGAGCGTCACCAAGGTGGCGGCGCTGCGGTCCATATCGATGATCACCGGCGCGGAAAAATGGCGGTTGATCGACAGGATCGGCGCATCGGCCTTGTCTGCGAGCTTGACGCGCAGTTGTGCGGTATCGAGCAGGACAAGCTGTTCATCGCCAATCGCGCGGCCATCGGCCTGTTCGAATAATTTGACCCGCAGCGGGATCGGCATCGGCAGCTTGTTCGGCTGGCTGGGGGTTGGCGGGACAATTTGGTGCAGGTGCAGGATTACGCCATCCGCGCCTTGTTCTAGCCGAGCTTTGACCGTGGGCGTGCCCGCCTGTTCATACCAGAGGTGAAAGGCGCTGAGGTCGACGCCGCTACCGTCTGACAGGGCGGCGACGAACTGATCGCAGGTCGCGGCCTCGCCATCATGGCGGGCGAAATACAGGTCCGTGCCTTGGCGGAAACGATCCGGCCCCAACAGGCTGTGCATCATGCGGATGACTTCCGCGCCCTTGTTATAGATGGTGGCGGTGTAGAAATTGCTGATTTCGATATAGCTGTCTGGGCGGATCGGATGGGCGAGCGGACCGCCATCTTCCGGGAACTGGCCTGCGCGCAAATTGCGAACATCGTCGATCCGCTTGACGGCGGGCGAGCCTTGATCTGCTGAAAAGCATTGATCGCGAAAGACGGTAAAGCCTTCTTTCAACGACAATTGGAACCAGTCGCGGCAGGTGACGCGATTGCCCGACCAATTGTGGAAATATTCATGGGCGACAACCCCTTCGACATTGTCGAAATCGAGATCGGTCGCGCTATCCGCATCAGCAAGAATATAACGCGCGTTGAAGACGTTCAGTCCCTTGTTTTCCATCGCGCCGAAGTTGAAATCATCGACCGCCACGATGTTGAACACATCGAGATCATAGGCGCGGCCATAGACGTCTTCATCCCATTTCATGCTGGCCTTGAGTGCCGTCATCGCATGCTGGGTGCGCGGCACGTCGTCCGGCTTGACCCAGATGTTGAGCGCGACCTCACGCCCTTCGCTCGTGGTGAAATGGTCGGCATTGGCCGCCAGATCGCCCGCGACAAGTGCGAACAGATAGCAGGGCTTGGGATGGGGATCATGCCATTCGGCCCAATGCCGCCCATCGCCGCTATCGCCAGAGGCAATCGGGTCGCCATTGGCGAGCAGGATCGGATACGCGACCTTGTCGGCGCGCATCTGCACCTTGTAGCGGCTCAACACATCGGGCCGGTCGGGGAAGAAGGTGATGCGGCGGAAACCCTCGGCCTCGCATTGGGTGCAGAGCAGGCCGCCAGAGGCATAAAGCCCCATCAACTGGGTATTCTGGTCTGGCTGGATCGCAACCTCGGTGGTGATGACATGATCATCCCCAGACAAAGGCACGATCAATTGCGCATCGACCAATTGCCAATCGTTGATCGGCTGGCCATCGACCTGGACTACCAGCGGGGCCAGTCCATCGCCATCCAGCACCAAGGGCCGATCATGCGCGCCATTGCGGCGGACATGGAGCCGGGCGATGACCGTGGTTTCCTGCGGATCAAGATCGAAATCGAGCGCGATGTCCGGCACCAGCCAATCCGGCACCCGATAATCATGCCGCTGGATCGCAGCAGGAGCCTGAGTCTTGGCATTGGCGTTCATCGCATCGGTCATGGATGGTATCTCGGTGTTAAGAGGCAAGGGTTCAATTTGGGGTGTGGCCTGCGGCAAATTCGGCCAATTGCACCGAGGTTAGCGGCGGCGCGAAGAGAAAGCCCTGTATCAGGCCACAGCCTTCGGCGGCGATCAGGGCGAGCTGTTCTTGCGTTTCGATCCCTTCGGCGATCACGGCAAGGCCCAGCGACAGCGCCATTTCGATCACGCTGCGGACAACGATGCGATCACGCGGGGACCCTGCGATGTCACGGGCGAAATGCTGGTCGATCTTGAGATAATCGAGCGGCAGGCTTTTGAGATAGGCAAGGCTGGAATAGCCGGTGCCGAAATCGTCAATCGCGATGCGAATGCCCTCAGCCCGCAATTCCGCCAGCCGCTCTGCTGCTGCCGACAGATTGTCGATCAGCCCGCTCTCGGTGATTTCCAGCGTCAGCCGATCTGCCGGAAAGCCCGTTTCGGCGAGCATCCGGCTTACTTGCTGGGCGAGATCGGGCTGGTCGATATCGGCGGCGGTGATATTGATCGACAGCCGGATGTGATCGAGGCTGGCGGGCCATTGCATCGCCAATGCCAGCGCTTTTTGCTGGACATGGGCGGACAATTGCGGCGCAAGCCCGGCCCGATCCGCGACATTGAACAAGGTGGTGGCGTTGATCTGGCCCAGCACGGGATGATCCCACCGGGCCAGGGCCTCGACGCCGATGATCCGGCCATCCGCGCTTTGGCATTGTGGCTGGAACAGCATGTCGATCGCATCGGTGGCAAGCGCAGCGCGCAGGTCCACTTCCAGATCGACCTCCCACCCATCTTCGCCGATGTCGAGCGGGATAGATCCCGTCAACGCAAGGCCGGTGCGGCGAATGAGCGACATCGCATCATCCCCGGTGCGGGCCAAGGCGACGCCGGTGCGGCAGGATATGTTGATCAGGTCGTTATCCACCACAAAGGGGCGTGCGGTTGCGGTGGTGATTTGTTCCGATATGATCTGAATGATTTCCGGCGCCTGTTCATCCTGCAGGGCAATGATGAATTCCGACCCGGCGATCCGGCCCAAAATGCTGTGGCGTCGCCCGGTAGCGCGGACGATCCGATCAATCCGTCGCGCCAACATTTGCAGCACCAGATCGCCCGCGCGGCGACCATAAGCCGCATTGACGGCATCATAGCGGCTAATCCCGACCATCAGCAGCGCGAGCTTGCCCTTGGGTGCCGCCAATCTAGGGCCAAGCCATTGATGCACGGCGGTTGCATCGGGCAGGCTGGTCAGCAGATCGCGGGTGTCGGTGCCGGTGATGTCGTCTTGATGATCGCCGCCTTCGCGCAGGCTGTGCTGCCAATGGCCGGACAGGCGGCGGGCATGGCGTTCGGCAAAGCGCAGGGCGTGTTGGAAGTCGTTTTCGATGAACGGTTCGATCAGATAATGGGTCGCGCCTGCCTGATAGGCGGCTTCTAATGCGCTGCGGTCCTTGCGGCCCAACAGGATTAGCAATGCTGCGCCGGTGCTGCTGACCGGGCCAGCGAGCAGGCGGGTGGCCTCCAGCCCGTCGAACAGCGCATCGCGGGCATCGACGACGGCAATCTGGGCATCGGATTCGAGGAAGCGCTGGTCCGCGCCTTCGCCGCGCCGTGCGGCAATCGTGCGCCAACCGCCGCGACCTGCCATGCCGGCAAGGCTATCCCGATGCCGGAACGACAAGAGGAACAGCGCGGGAGAGAGCGGGGCCGGACGGTGCGTTATAATGCTTTCCTTTACGCGGACAGCGCGAGCGCTATCAGAGTTGAATACCATCAAATTGCAGCCGCGCCAGTCGGGCATAGGTCCCATTCAGCGCGATCAGGCTATCATGCGTGCCGGTTTCGACAATCCGCCCGCGATCCATCACGATAATCCGGTCGGCGGAGCGAATGGTCGCAAGGCGATGGGCGATGACTAAGGTCGTGCGATTCTGGATCAATCGGTCGAGCGCATCCTGAATCAGCCGCTCCGATTCGGCATCCAACGCGGAGGTCGCCTCATCCAGCAGCAATATCGGTGCATTGCGCAACAGGGCGCGGGCGATGGCGATGCGCTGGCGCTGCCCCCCGGACAGGCGCGCGCCGCCTTCGCCCATGAATGTATCCAGCCCCTCCGGCAATTCGCGCAGGAAATCGGCGGCGTTCGCGCTTTCGGCGGCGGCCCACAGCGCGGCATCATCCGCATCCCAATGGCCATAACGCAGATTGTCGCGGGCAGAGGCCGCAAACAACACGGTTTCCTGCGGCACCATCGCGATGCGGCAACGAACGTCCTCGGGGTCCGTATCCTTAAGTGCGACGCCGTCGACGCTGATCGTGCCGCTTTCCGGATCGTAAAAACGCTGGATCAATTGGAACAAGGTCGATTTGCCCGCGCCCGACGGCCCGACGATTGCGACGGTCTCCCCCGGACGGACGCTGAGCGAGAAATCTTCCAGCGCCAATTGTTCAAGCCGGGTCGGATAACGGAACGTCACATGGTCGAACGCGATCTCGCCACGCGGCGGGGTGGGGAGCGCCATCGGATGGGCGGGCGGCGCGATGGTCGGTTGCTGCGCGAGCAATTCGGCCAGACGGCTGGCGGCCCCTGCGCCGCGCACGATATCGCCATAGACTTCCGCCAGCGTGCCGAGCGAGCCCGCCACCAATGCGCCGGTCAGCACAAATGCGGCGATGGTCCCGCCGGTAATCCGACCGGCCTGCACATCGAGCGCGCCCTGCCACATGATGAAGGTAATCGAGCCGAAGATCAGGCCGATGACGATCACGGTCAGCAACGCGCGGAGCATGACCCGTTTGCGCGCCGTGCCAAAGGCGGTTTCGACCGAGCGTTCAAACCGGTCGCCTTCGCGCTGTTGCTGGCCGAATGCCTGCACGATTTTCATCGAGGACAGCACTTCGCTGATGATCGTGCCGACATCCGCGACCCGATCCTGACTGGAACGGGCAACTGCGCGTAGGCGCTTGCCGATCACGCGAATGGGGACGATGACAATCGGGATGATCAGCAGCATCATCGCCGCGAGCTTGGGCGCGATGTAAAAGAGATAGGTAATGCCCGCCAGCCCGGTCAGACTGTTGCGTAGGCCGAGTGAAATCGTCGTGCCGACCAATTGTTCGATCAACGTCGTATCGGACGTGATGCGCGAGGTGATTTCCGCCGGACGGTTTTCTTCGAAATAGCTGGGGGACAGGCGCAACAGATTGCGCTGCACCGCGATGCGAATGTCCGCCACGACCCGTTCGCCGAGCCATGACACGAAATAGAAGCGCAGCGACGTCGCCACAGCCAAGATGACGACGACAGCCAGCAGATATTGGAACCAGCGTCCGATATCGCCACCATGTTCGGCGGAGAAGCCCTTGTCGATCACCAGCCGGAAACCATTGGGGATGGCCATGGTCGCGGCGGATGAGGCGATCAGCGCAGTGATCGCCGCCGCGATGCGACCCGGATAATGTCGTGCGAAGCTCCAGACCATTTGAAGCGAATCGAATTTGCGACTGCCCGGTGCGGGACTTTCTTGGCGTGCCATGGCGTTATCGCCTAGCAGGGCGATGGCTGTGCCTCAACCGCAGAACATGCGCGTTTCTATGTTTTGTCCTGCCATCATCGCGATGTATAGCGCTGGCATGAACCATTCACCCCCATCTCATCCGTCTTTGATGGCGCCGCTCGCGATGGCGCTAGTTGGTACGGCGTTGTTTTCCCTGATGGATGCGTTGATGAAAGGGGCCTCGCTCGCGATGGGCGCGTATAATGCGATGCTGTGGCGCGCGTTGATCGGGGCGGTGGTCATGGGTAGCATTTATGCGCTGCGTTGCCGCCAGCGGCCTTCTCGCCTCGCGATGCGCTATCATGTGTTACGCAGCGTGGCGGCGACGGTAATGACGATGTTCTTTTTTTGGGGACTGATGCGCACGCCACTGGCCGAAGCCATCGCCTTGTCGTTCATTGCGCCGTTAATAACGCTCTATCTCGCCCGCGTCATTTTGGGGGAGGAGTTGAACAAGCGGGCGGTGGGGGCGACATTGGTCGGCTTGGCGGGCGTGGCAGTGATCCTGTTTGGCAAGTTGCGCGGCGATTATGGCATGGATGCGCTGTTGGGGGCGGGGGCGATCCTGATTTCGGCGGCGAGCTATGCCTATAATCTGATCCTCCAGCGATTGCAGGCCGCGCATAGCGACCCGTTGGAAGTGAGCGCGTTCCAGAATATCTTCATGTGCCTGCTATTCGCATTGGCGGCCCCATGGCTAGCGCGGGTGCCGGGGGGCGAACACTGGCCGGGTCTTATAGGTGCGGCGGTGCTCGCGAGCATTTCCTTGATGTTGCTGTCATGGGCCTATGGCCGGGCGGAAACGCAATATCTGCTGCCCATCGAATATACCGCATTTTTATGGGCGGTGCTGTTTGGCTGGATATTCTTCAATGAGCGCGTGACGCCGACGACATGGATGGGCGCAGTATTGATCCTTGGCGCGTGCTGGCTGGCGGCAAAGGCGGGGCGTCCCGGCCATCCGGTGCCGGTCGAGCCGGGCTGAACTTTTACAGCGCGTTTCAGCACAAACAAAAACGCCCGGAAGTTTCCTTCCGGGCGCTCTTGCGATGAACTGATGAAATCAGCTTACCAGCTGTAGTACATGTCGAATTCGACCGGGCTTGGGGTCATTTCCCAACGCGCCACTTCCGGCCACTTCAGTTCCATATAGGCTTCGATCTGGTCCTTGGAGAACACATCGCCGCGCAGCAGATAATCATGATCGGCAGCGAGCGAATCCAGCGCTTCACGCAAGGAGGCGCAGACAGTCGGGACCTGCGATAGTTCTTCTGGCGGCAGATCGTACAGGTTCTTGTCCATGGCTTCGCCCGGGTGGATCTTGTTCTGGATACCGTCCAGACCAGCCATCAGGATCGCTGCATAGCAGAGATACGGGTTGGCCATCGCATCCGGGAAGCGGAATTCAACGCGCTTCGCCTTGGCGCCCGAACCGTAGGGAATACGGCAAGAGGCGGAACGGTTGCGGGCCGAATAAGCGAGCAGCACCGGTGCTTCATAGCCCGGGACCAGACGCTTGTAGCTGTTGGTCGTCGGGTTGGTGAAGGCGTTCAGCGACTTGGCATGCTTGATGACGCCGCCGATGAAATACAGGCACATGTCGGACAGACCGGCATAGCCGTTACCGGCGAACAAAGGCTGACCCTTATCCCAGATCGAGAAGTGGGTGTGCATGCCCGAACCGTTATCTTCCTTGATCGGCTTCGGCATGAAGGTTGCGGTCTTGCCATAGGCCTGTGCCACCATGTGCACGACATACTTGTAGATCTGCATCCGGTCGGCGGTCTGCACCAGCGTCCCGAAGGTCAGGCCGAGTTCGTGCTGGGCGGAAGCGACTTCATGGTGATGCTTGTCGCATGGCAGACCCATGTCGAGCATGGTGCTGACCATTTCGGCGCGGATGTCGACGCAGCTGTCGATCGGCGCGACCGGGAAATAACCACCCTTGGCGCGCGGACGGTGACCGAGGTTGCCGCCTTCATAGTCGCGACCGGTGTTGGTCGGCAGTTCGATATCATCGATCTTAAAATAGCTCTGATGATAGCTGGTGTCGAACTTCACATCGTCGAACATGAAGAATTCGGCTTCCGGGCCGACATAGACGGTATCGCCAAGGCCGGTCGACTGGAGGAAGGCTTCTGCGCGCTTGGCGGTCGAGCGCGGATCGCGTTCATACAATTCGCCCGTGGCCGGGTCGACAATGTCGCAAACGAGGATCAGCATCGGGGTCGCCGAGAACGGATCGATCCAGACAGCGTCCAGATCCGGCTTCAGGATCATGTCGGATTCGTTGATGGTCTTCCAACCGTCGATCGACGAACCGTCGAACATGAAACCGTCAGACAGTTCATCTTCGGTAACCACGACCGAGCACATGGTGAGGTGCTGCCACTTGCCCTTAAAATCGGTGAAACGGAGATCGACCCATTCGATTTCCTTTTCCTTGATCATGTTGAGCACGTCTTGGGCCGTATTCGCCATTCTTGATACCTTCCTGTTTTGCCCCATGTGGGCCAATCTGCAGATGTTGATAAAAAGTTAGAAATTGCGATTAAATAGCATCCGAGCCGCGCTCGCCGGTGCGGATGCGGATTGCCTGTTCAATTGCGGAGACAAAAATTTTGCCGTCTCCGATTCGACCTGTTTGGGCGGCATTGGCAATGGCTTCGACCACGCGATCAACCATCGCATCGTCAACCACGACTTCCAATTTCACCTTTGGCAGAAAGTCGACGACATATTCAGCGCCGCGATAAAGTTCAGTATGCCCCTTTTGGCGGCCAAAGCCCTTGGCTTCCGTGACGGTGATCCCAGACACGCCGACTTCATGCAGCGCCTCTTTCACCTCGTCGAGCTTGAAAGGCTTAATGATCGCCTCAACCTTTTTCATGGCAGACAGCCCCTTAAAAAATCCAATTGAGCAGGCTGCCACGAGAACGACAATCCCACGAAGGTCTAATACAATAACCGTGCCAGTTTGGGAGTCCCAAAAAGTCGAGGATTTCCGATTATAAATCGGCGAACGACAGCTTAAAAATTAGGCAAATTATCCGCACCTGCCTAAAAAAAGGGCAAACCATCTTGGGTGGAAAAATCAATCAGATCAGATGGATCGCTGTTATGGGGCGCGGGCACGAAAAAAGGTCGGGGACATTGCTGTCTCCGACCTTTGATTCGTTGCTTGCCATAACCATCTGCGCCGCAAGGGCAGGCAGGCTGGTCAGCAGGATCAGCCGAGTGCGGCGATCCGCTTGGTCAGGCGCGAGAACTTGCGCGAGATCGTGTTCGCATGGAACACGCCCTTGGCAACGCCGCGCGCCATTTCCGGCTGTGCAGCAGACAGCGCAGCCGCAGCAGCGGTCTTGTCGCCAGCTTCGAGCGCAGCTTCAACGCGCTTCACGAAGGTGCGGATGCGACCAACGCGGTTGCCGTTGATGTCAGCGCGACGCGCGTTGCGACGGATGCGCTTCTTGGCCTGGGGCGTATTCGCCATGAATAAATCCTCGATAATCCAGAAAAAGAAAATACGGCGCGAAAATGTGATTCCGCACCGACCTTGCCGCGCTGACTAGCGATTCACCCCCACAAGGTCAAGTGGATTTGCCGGACTTTGGAGTCTTGTCGCTTGCACCAAGGTAAAGCGCAAAGCCCGGCATTATCACCACCCCCAATCCGGGGAGAATCTCTAGTCCAGCTCTTTGCCGGAGGTTTCCGGCAGGAACAACGCAATGCAGATCAGGGCCAGCGATACGACCCCGATCGGATACCAGATGCCCGCAAACGGGTCGCCACTGCGCGCCACGATCAACTGGCTGATAAAGGGGAGGAAACCCCCGAAATAGCCGGTGCCGATGTGATAGGGGATCGACAATGAGGTGTAGCGGGTGCGCGCCGGGAACAATTCCACCAGATAGGCCGCCGCCGGGCCATAGGTCATGCCCGACAACAGGCCGATCATCACGATGGCGAAAATGATTTTCCACGCTTCTGACCAAGGCGGGCTGGTCTTTTCCAGCTTGTATCCCGCATCGGCCAGGGCCGAATCGAGCAGGGCCGGATCGGACACGTCGACCGGCTTGCCGCCAATGGCGACAGAGGGCGCAGTGCCTTGGGCTGCATCGATCTTGGTATAGGCCACGCCCTTTTTCGACAGCACTTCAAGCAATTTGCCGCAGGCGGTCGGCTGGCCTTTGGTCGCGAACGGGTCGAAACGGCAATCCGCGCCGGTGACGACGACCGGTTGGGTCGCCATCGCCTTGGTCAATTGCGGATTGGCGGTATCGCCCATCAGGTGGAACAACGGGAAAATCAGCGCGATAAACAGGATATATCCCGTGATCATCGTTTTTTTACGGCCCCAGACGTCGGACACCCAGCCAAAGAGGATGAACCAGAACATGCTGAAGCACGCGCCGATGCCGATGAATAACTGGGCGGAGCTGTCTTCGACCCGCAGCGCATTCTGGAGGAAATACATCGCCTGAAATTGCGCGGTATACCAGATCACGGTCAGGCCTGCGGCCACGCCGAACATCACCGCGATCAGCCGACGGACCTTGGCCCAGCTGTTCATCGATTCCTTGATCGGGTTGTGCGCCAGTTCGCCGGCGTCTTTCATCGCCTGAAACACCGGACTTTCCGAAAGCTTCATCCGAATCCACAAGGAAATGGCCAAGAGGACGATCGAGAACAGGAACGGCACGCGCCAGCCCCATGCCAGCCATGCCTCTTCGCCGACATATGTGCGGGTCGCCAGCACCATGATGACGCTGAGCAGGAAGCCGCCGATCACACTTGCTTGAATGAAGCTGGTGTAAAAACCGCGCCGATTGCGTGGTGCATGTTCCGCGACATAGATCGCCGCGCCGCCATATTCACCGCCGAGCGCCAAGCCCTGAAGGGCGCGCAAGAGGAGGAGGAGCAACGGCGCCGCGATGCCGATCGAGGCAAAGGTGGGCAGCAAGCCAACGCCCGCCGTCGCCACGCCCATCAGGGTGATGGTGACCAGGAAGGTGTATTTGCGGCCCAATTTATCGCCGAGATGGCCGAACAATGCCGCGCCGATCGGGCGCACGCCAAAGCCGACGCCAAAGGTCGCGAGCGCGAGAAGAAAGGCTGCGGTTTCGCTGGTTTCGGGGAAGAACAGCTTGCCGATCAGCGCCGCGAGCGTGCCATAGACGAAGAAGTCATACCATTCGAACACGGTGCCGAGTGATGACGCGATAATGACCAGTCGATCGCGCTTCAGGTCGATCTGTTGCAGGTCGGCCGCCTGAGTAGCCATGATGTTCTCTCCCCTGTGTACGCCCGAATGAGGTGGATGACCTCTGCCCCGGATTATTCCCAATTAGCCAAAGAGTGAATCGGCGACGAACGGATTGGTCCGTCGTTCCTGTCCAAAGCTGCTCATCGGTCCGTGACCGGGCACAAAATTGATGTCATCGCCGAGCGGCCAGAGCTTTTCGGTGATGGAGTGAATGAGGTCCGCGTGGTTGCCGAGCGGAAAGTCTGTCCGCCCGATCGACCCCTTGAACAGCACATCGCCGACCAAGGCGATGCGCGAGGGTTGATGGATGAACACGACATGGCCCGGCGTATGGCCGGGGCAGTGGACGACATCGAGCACGAGATTGCCAACGGTGACCTTGTCGCCATCATGCAGCCAGCGATCGGGCACAAATGGTCGGCCCGGAATGCCAGTATTGTCGGTGCCGAGGCGGTCCAGCCAATATATATCGTCTTCTTGCGGCCCTTCGATCTGCACGCCCAATTCTTCGGCCAGAATGCCGGTGCTGCCGCAATGATCGATATGACCGTGGGTGACGAGTAGCTTTTCAATCGTCACATGATGTTCGGCTGCAGCCCGTTTCAGTAGGTCCAAATCGCCGCCCGCATCGACAAATGCGCCGCGCATGGTTTCGGTGCACCATAATAAGGTGCAATTTTGCTGATAGGGGGTGACCGGGATGATGACGGCCTGAATGGGCGGTTTGGTGGCGGCTGTATCTGGCATGGAAAATGTTCATGCCGTGCAAATCGCGCGTGTGCAACTGGCATGATCCTCGAAAATTTGGCAAAGGGGCTAAGTGAATGCGCTCCCGACATCTGAACCCTTTGTGCTGCTGGACGATGCGCGCCGCCATGATGCCGCGCCGACAAGGCTGTATCGCGGCTTTATCGGCGCGACCGAAGTAGCGGGCGGCAGCGATGCGGCTGCGGCGCAGGCGGGGCTTGAGGCACTCACGCGCGTTGCGGGGGCGGGCGTGTCGCAGGCCGGGTTTCTTGGCTATGAACTGGGCGCATTGCTGGAACCGCGCTTGCAGGGGCTGCGATCCGGGAGCGAGGCCGATGCGCCGTTGCTGTGGATGGGGCAATTTGCCCAATGTGACGAGATTGATCCAGCGGCGATCGTTGAACTATTGCCGGACCCGCAGGGCGCGTGGATCGGTCGGTTGCAGCCGCGCATCAACCGTGCGCGTTATGATGAGGCCTTTGCGCGGGTGCAGGCCTATATCGCCGCCGGGGATATTTATCAGGCGAATCTGACCTTTCAGTGCGACCTGCCGGTCATCGGCCATCCGCTCGCGCTCTATGCGGCGCTGCGTGAACGCGCGGGGGCGGGCTATGGCGGGGTCGTGTGGACTGGGCGGCATTGGATATTGTCACTATCGCCCGAATTGTTCTTCACCTTGCATGATGGTCGCCTCACTGCCCGCCCGATGAAAGGGACGGCGTTGCGCTTTGCCGATCCGGCGCAGGACACCGCAGCGCGGGAGGAATTGGTCGCCGATCCGAAACAGCGGGCCGAAAATCTGATGATCGTCGATCTGTTGCGCAACGATCTGGCCCGGGTCGCGGTGGCGGGCAGTGTCGCCGTGCCGGACCTTTTTCGGGTCGAGAGCTATCCGACCGTGCATCAGATGACATCGACGGTCACGGCGCGGTTGCAGCCCGGTCTGGACGTGGCGGCGGTGTTGCGGGCGATTTTCCCCTGTGGCTCGATCACCGGCGCGCCCAAATTGCGGGCGATGGAGATCGTCGACGAGATCGAAAGCGATCCACGCGGCATTTATACCGGGGCGATTGGCCGGATTGATCCGCTGCCTGATGGCGGGCTGGATGCGGCGTTCAATGTTGCGATCCGCACGCTTTATTTGCCAGATGGCGCAGGCCATGCCAGTCTGGGCCTAGGTTCCGGCATTGTCGCGGATAGCGTGGCCGGGGATGAATGGCGTGAATGTCTCGCCAAGGGGAGATTTGTGACGGGCGCGATGCAACAGCCATTTGATCTGGTCGAAACCATGCGTTTTTCGCCAGACGGCGGGTTGCATCTGCTCGACCGGCATATCGCCCGGATGCGCAAGTCCGCCCGTGCGTTCGGCTGGCATTTCGACCGGCATAAGGCGCGCAATGACCTACAGGCCGCGACTTTCCGATTGAACGACCCGGCGCGAGTGCGCTTGTTGCTGTCACCGACAGGCCGGATGTCGGTGGAGGTCGGGGCGTTGCCGAGCGCATGGGACGGGCCGGTCAAGATTGCGGTGGCACCATTGCCGGTGGCGCATGCGGATTTCCGCCTTGTCCATAAAACCACCGACCGTGGCTTTTACGATCAGGCGCGGCTGGCGTGCGGGGCGGGTGAGGTGATTTTCATCGACCCGCAAGGCTTTGTCACCGAGGGCAGTTTTACGAATGTGTTCGTCGAGCGCGATGGGGTGCTGCTCACGCCGCCTTTGAACAGGGGATTGTTGCCGGGCGTGTTGCGGGCGGAATTGCTGGCGACGGGCAAGGCAGTTGAGGCCGATCTGCGGGCCGAGGATCTGGCGCAAGGGCTGTTGATCGGCAATGCCCTGCGGGGGTTGCACGCGGGGGTGATTATTGGGGGGCGAGTTCCCCTTCCTTCCTCCCACACACATTCGTCATGCTGAACTTGGTTCAGCATCTTGGCGGGACCGTGCCGCATAGATCCTGAAACAAGTTCAGGATGACGAGTGGGGGGGGCGGTCCTCCCTATTCCCCACCCACGGCGCTTTAGCGCCGCAAGGCCGAACGGCCGCCTGAGCTTATTGAGAGGAAGCCAAGGCGACGCCAAGGCGACGGATGTCGCCGCCCGGCGCTTGAGGGACCAATCAGCTATGCAGGAAATGCATCACATCGCCGTCTTGCACGACATAGGTCTTGCCTTCGGCGCGCAGCTTGCCCGCTTCACGGCATTTGGATTCACCGCCCAATGTGATGAAATCGTCAAAGGCGATGGTTTCGGCGCGGATGAAGCCTTTTTCAAAGTCGCTATGGATGACGCCTGCGGCTTGGGGTGCGGTTTCGCCCTTGTGGACGGTCCATGCGCGGGCTTCTTTCGGGCCGACGGTGAAGAAGGTGATGAGGTGCAACAAATCATAGCCCGAGCGGATCACGCGGGCGAGGCCGGTTTCGTGCAGGCCCATTTCCTCCAGAAATTCCATGCGCCCGGCTTCGTCCATGCCGACCAGTTCGGATTCGATGGCGGCGGATACGATCACGGCATTGGCGCCTTCGGCCTTGGCCTTTTCAAAGACCTTGGCGGAAAAAGCGTTGCCATCTGACGCCGAGCCTTCATCGACATTGCAGACATACAGCACCGGCTTCGATGTCAGCAATTGCGCCTGTTGGAACACGCGTTCTTCGTCCGCATCATTGGGGACGGTCAGACGGGCGGGCTTGCCCTCGCGCAACAGGTTGAGCGCCTGACCCAGCACCGATGCCGCGACCTTGGCTTCCTTGTCGCCGGTCGAGGCCTTTTTCTGAAAGGCGGGGACGCGCTTTTCAAGCGATTCGAGGTCTGACAGCATCAATTCGGTTTCCACCGTTTCCGCGTCCGAAATCGGGTCGATCTTGTTGTCGACATGCTGGATGTCGTCATTTTCAAAGCAGCGCAGCACATGGACCACGGCATCCACTTCGCGGATATTGCCGAGGAACTGATTGCCCAGACCTTCGCCCTTGGATGCGCCGCGCACCAGACCCGCGATGTCGACAAAGGCGAGCTGTGTCGGGATGATCTTCTGGCTGCCCGCGATCTTGGCGAGCTGATCCAACCGCGCGTCCGGCACCGCGACCTGACCGACATTCGGTTCGATCGTGCAGAATGGATAATTGGCCGCCTGCGCTGCCTGCGTCTCGGTCAGCGCATTGAACAGGGTCGATTTGCCGACATTGGGCAGCCCGACGATACCGCATTTGAAACCCATGATACGTCCTTCTTGTCTATCTTTAATCTTTGCCCATGCGCAGGGCATATTCACTCATGAAACGGGCGTCATCGCCTGAGGCCAGCCAATCGGCTTCGCGGCTGATATTGGCGAGCATGTCCGTCAAAGGGTCGATTTCGGCCTTGGCATAATTGCCCAGCACATAGCCCGTCACCCGATCTTTATGGCCGGGATGGCCGATGCCGATCCGCACCCGGCGAAAATCGGGGCCAATATGCTGGTCGGTCGAACGCAAGCCATTATGGCCCGCTGTCCCGCCGCCGATTTTGACCTTGACGCGAAAGGGGGTGAGGTCGAGTTCATCATGGAACAGGGTCACGTCCGCAGGCGTCAGCTTGTAAAAGCGCATCGCCTCGCCGACGCTTTGGCCGCTATTGTTCATGAACGTGCCTGGTTTCAGCAGGATGATTTTCTCCGCACCGATCCGGCCTTCGCAGGTCCAGCCCTGAAATTGTTTCTTCCACGGGGTGAAGTGTCGATCTTCTGCAATCAGGTCGAGCGCCATGAAGCCGACATTGTGCCGGTGCAGCGCATATTGCGCGCCCGGATTGCCGAGGCCGACCCAGATCTGCATGGAATTTGACGCGCCGCCCCGAGATGAATGTGAAACCGGGGATGCCCCTAGCCGAGCCTGAGTGGAAAATCCAGTTTTGTGGTGAGGGGGTGGGAGTGGCGGCGGGCGGTAACCTCCCCCTTCGTCATGCTGAACTTGTTTCAGCATCCATCGCACGCGTCGGGAAAGATCCTGAAACAAGTTCAGGATGACGAAATATGGGGGAAATTACGGGAGGTGTATGGGGCGATGGGGAAATACGAGGAAGGGAGAGCCAACGGCGGCATCGCCGCCCGGCGCCTGAGGGACAAACAAAAAACGCGGGACTAAACAAAAACGGCTTTAAAAATCCACCTTGTCATAATGGGGCGGCGCGGCGATGATTTCCATCTTCTCGCTCAACAACGGGCGGAAGCTGGGGCGCGATTTCAGCCCGGCATACCATTGCTTAGTCTGTTCATGGCTCTGCCAGTTGATGCCGCCGAGATAATCGGCGACCGACAAATGCGCCGCTGCCGCCAGATCGGCGAGGCTGAGGGTTGGACCCGCCAGCCAGCGGCGATGATCGAGCAGATAATCAATATAGTCGAGATGCTGATCGGCCTTGCGCATCGCATCGCGCAGCGCATTGGCATCGGGGGATGCGCGATAGATAATCCGCTTGCGCATCCGTTCATTCAGCAGCGGACCGGTCACATCGCGGAACATCTGGACGTCGAACCAGCTCACCAACCGGCGTATCTCGGCGCGATTGGCGGCGGTGCCGGAAATCATCGGCGATTTTTCGACGGTTTCCTCAAAATATTCGCAGATGACTTGGGAATCGATCAGGACGGTCTTGGACCCGACCTCGACCATCACCGGGGTTTCGCACGCAGGGTTCAGGTCCTGAAATTCGTCGCGCTGCTCCCATGGCGATTCGCGCACGAGTTCATAGCCGACCGATTTCTCCCCCAAGAGAAGCCGGACCTTGCGCGAAAAAGGACAAAGCGGAAATTGAAATAGCTGCCACATCATAACAGAGTGTAGCGGGTGACAACGCCTCGCGTCCAGCGTCATCACCCGATAAATTACGACCGATCTGCCTGCACTATGTCTGATGTATTCAGCATATTGCAGGCATTACTCTATAATAAGCGGCAATCAGCTGACCGCCGCACCGCCTTCGATGATCGGCACGAACTGCGCGGCGGTCAGGCTCGCGCCGCCGACCAGCGCGCCGTCGACGTCATTGACGGCCAGCAATTCGCGGGCGTTGTCCGGCTTGACCGAGCCGCCATACAGGATGCGGACAGCGGGACCGGCAGCGCCCAGCGTTTCATTCAGCGTGGCGCGGATGGCGGCGTGCATATCGGCGACATCCTGCACCGTCGGAGTGCGGCCGGTGCCAATTGCCCAGACCGGTTCATAGGCCACGACCAGTTGTTCGGCGGTGGCGTCGGCAGGGACGGAGCGGCGCACCTGACCGGTGACGATGGCGATGGCTTCGCCCGCATCGCGCTGTGCTTCGGTTTCGCCGACACAGACGATGGCGATCAAACCGGCGCCAATCGCGGCCACAGCCTTGGCCTGCACCAGCGCATCGCTTTCAAATTGATCGGCGCGGCGTTCGCTATGGCCGATAATGACGAGCTTTGCGCCCGCTTCGCGGAGCATCGCTGCCGAGACATTGCCAGTATGCGCGCCCGATGCTTTTTCATGGCAATCCTGCGCGCCAATGGCGAGGGCGGGTTGCGCGGCGACCGCAGGGGCGATCAGGGTGAACGGCGGGCAGATGGCGACATCGACCTTCGGATTGGCGGCGGCGGCATCGGCGATGCCCTGTAATTCGGCCAAGGCGGCCAGATTTCCGTTCATCTTCCAATTGCCGGCGATCAGCTTGCGTCGTGCCATGATGTCATCCTGTCTTGCGATAAGGTGGTTCAATCTGATGGTCGCTCGCCTAGCAGCCTGATGCCCGCTCGCCAAGGGGCCGGAACAAAGGGGTAGAGAGGTGCGCGGCGCAACTGGTCACAGCATGCTTGAAGCGGCGGCAAAGGGTCTTTATGGCATGGGCCGCAATATCTTCGGTTCCCGCTCGCGAAAGCCTGTCCATGATTTCCAACATTCGTCGTTTTACCTCTTCATGGTTGGCAGGCGCGATCCTGCTGTTGATCGCCATCGCCATTTTGGTGACCGGCATCGGCACGCCAAGCGGCCTTGGCAATATGTCATTGCAGGGCGATTCGGTCGCGAGCATGGGCAAGCATCGCGTTTCGTCCAATGAGCTGGAGCGCCATGTCGCCAGCCAGCTTGATATGGCCAAGCGTCAGAACCCCCAACAGAATGCGGGCCTTGATATGCCCGGCTTTATCGCGGGTGGTGGTTTTGAATCGAGCTATGTCGATTATGTCACCGGCAAGGCGATCGAGTTTTTCGGCCTGGATCAGGGTATGGTCGCGAGCAAGCTAGTGCTGGATCGCCAGATCGCCCAGATTCCGGCATTTCACGGTCCGACCGGGGAGTTCGATCAACAGGTGTTCGAATCCGTCTTGGGGCAGCAACGGCTGACCCCGGCGGATTTCCGCAAGGATCTCGCGGGCGCGTTCATTCGCCAGCAATTGGTGGTGCCGGTCGCGGGTAGTCCGAAGCTGCCCTTGGGCATGGCCACCGCCTATGCCGGTCTGATGCTTGAAACGCGCAGCGGCGTTGTTGGCGCGGTACCATCGGCGATGATGGCGGGCGGGCCTGCGCCGACCGAAGCCGAGATTGCGGCGCATTATACCAAGATTCGCGGGAACTTTATGGTGCCGGAACAGCGCGCATTGAAATATGCGGTGTTTGGCGTCGAAAACGTCCAGAATGCGGTGCCGACCGATGCGGATGTCGCTGCCTATTATAAAGCCAATGCCGCCAAATATGCGGCGGTTGAAGCCCGCACCTTGTCGCAGGTCGTGCTGCCGGATCAGGCTGCGGCCAACGCATTTTCGGCCAAGATCAAGGCGGGTCAGTCGTTCGATATGGCCGCGAAAGCTGCCGGTTTTGCGCCGTCCGACACCGCCATCGGGTCGAAGAGCCGTACGGAACTGGCGGCCTTTTCATCTGATGCCGTGGCGGCCGCAGCCTTTGCCTTGCCCAAGGGTAATGTGAGCGCGCCGGTGCAAAGCGACCTTGGCTGGCATGTCGTGCGGGTAGACGCGATCCAGATCACGCCGGGCAAGACGCTGGCACAGGCCCGGCCTGAGATTTTCAGCAGCCTTGCGCGCCAGAAGGGCGATGAGGCGATCATCGATCTGGTGAACAAGATCGAGGATCAATTGGCGGAAGGCGCAAGCCTTGATGAGGCGGCCAAGACCTATCATCTGACGGTGGTGAAATCGCCGCTGCTGACTGCCAATGGCCAGTCGGTCGATGGCAAGCCGGTTGCCGTTGCGCCTGAATTGGCGGGGCTGCTCAAGTCCGGCTTTGCGATGGGCGCGGATGATGAGCCGATGGTAGAAACGCTCATCCCGAATAAGCGTTATGCGATGCTGGGCGTCGATCAAACCGTGTCTGCTGCGCCTCTGTCGCTCGACAAGGTGCGGACCCAAGTGGTCGCCGATCTGATCGCGCGGCGCGGTGCGGCGGCGGCGCAGAAGCTGGCGTCGAGCATTGCTGCCAAGGTCAATGCCGGGGCTTCGATGGCGGAAGCCTTTACCGCTGCGAAACTGCCCGCGCCCAAGGGCGTGTCGGCCCGTCGCGTCGATCTGGCCAAGCAGCAGAATGTTCCCGCCCCGGTGGTGATGATGTTCTCGATGGCCAAGGGTAAGGCGAAATTGCTGGCAGCGCCCAATAATCAGGGCTGGATGGTTGTCTATGTCGCCGATGTGAAGCAGGGCAATATTAATGAGGCACCGGCGCTGATCGCCCAATCGCGCGAAGAAATTCGTTCGCAAATGGGCAATGAATATGCCGCGCAATTTGCCAATGCCGCCAAGACGGCCCTTGGTTTCAAGGAAAACAAGGCGCAGCTGCTTGCGCTGAAGAAACGCCTGTCAGGAGCAGTCGCAGAGTGACCGAAGAACGCTTCCATGATGCCGAAGCCCGTGCCGCCCTTGGCAAGGGGAAGCCGGGTCTCGTCTGGTCGCGGCTGATTTGCGACACGGAAACGCCGGTATCGGCGGCGTTGAAGCTGATGCAGCCGGGGCGCGGCGATTTCCTGTTGGAATCGGTCGAGGGTGGCGCGGTGCGCGGGCGGTATAGCCTGTTGGGCATCGATCCCGATCTGCTGTTCCGCGCACAGGGTGAAAAGGCCGAAATCAACCGCCACTGGCAATCGGACAAGCAGGCGTTTGTGCCGGTGGCGCAGACCAGCCTCGATGCCTTGCGGGCCTTGGTGCAGCAATGCCGTCTGGATGTGCCGGAGGGGCTGCCCAAGGCTTTGGCCTGCCTTGTTGGCTATTTCGGTTATGAAACAATCGGGCTGGTCGAAAAACTGCCGCGCCCGGCGCATGATCCTTTGGGCGTGCCGGACATGATCTTTGCCCGTCCGACGGTCATTCTCGTATTCGACCGGCTGGCTGACCAGCTTTATATCGTTGCGCCGATCTGGCCGGAGGCATTGGCTGATGCGTCGATTGAGGCGGTGATTGCCTTGGCGCATGAGCGGATCGACGCGGTCGGCGCGCGGATGGCGCAGCCATTGCTCCCGGCGCAAAAATATGTCGGCGATCTGGCGCTGCCGCCGCGTGAGGCGGTGATGACGCCGGACGCCTATGCCGGGATGGTCGCCAAGGGGAAGGAATATATCCGCGCAGGCGATATTTTCCAGATCGTGCTGGCGCAGCGTTTCACCCAGAAATTCCCGCTGCCGCCGTTTGACCTATATCGCGCCTTGCGGCGGATCAACCCTTCGCCATTCTTGTATCATCTCGATTTGCCGGGCTTTGCGATTATCGGTTCCAGCCCGGAAATTCTGGTGCGGGTGCGCGATGGCGAGGTGACGATCCGTCCNNGAGCATCTGATGTTGCTCGATCTCGGGCGCAATGATGTGGGCCGGGTTGCCGCAGCAGGCACGGTGACCGTGACCGACAGCTATATGATCGAATTTTACAGCCATGTGATGCACATCGTATCGAATGTGGTGGGCAAGCTCGATCCCAGCAAGGATGCGCTGGATGCGCTGTTCGCGGGTTTCCCGGCGGGCACTGTGTCGGGCGCGCCCAAGGTGCGGGCCTGCGAGATCATCGCCGAACTGGAATCTGAAACGCGCGGGCCTTATGCGGGCTGCGTCGGCTATTTCTCGCCGGACGGCAGCATGGATAGCTGCATCGTGTTGCGGACGGCGGTCGTCAAGGATGGCGTGATGCATGTGCAGGCGGGGGCGGGGATTGTCGCCGATTCCGATCCGGCAGCCGAGCAGCGCGAATGTGAGCATAAATCGGGCGCATTATTTGCGGCCGCCGCAGAGGCGATGCGCGTCGCGGGTGAAGCGGGGTTCGGCCAATGATTCTGGTGATCGACAATTACGACAGCTTCACCTGGAACCTTGTGCATTATCTGATGGAACTTGGGGCCGAGGTGAAGGTGGTGCGCAATGATGCGCTGACCGTCCAACAGGCGATGGATAGCGGGGCGGACGCCTTTCTCATTTCGCCCGGCCCTTGCACGCCGAACGAGGCGGGGATCAGCCTTGAACTGGTCGCGGCCTGTGCCGATGCGGGCAAGCCGTTGCTCGGCGTGTGCCTTGGCCATCAGGCGATTGGCCAGCATTTCGGCGGCAAGGTCGTGCGCGCCCATACGTTGATGCACGGCAAGACATCGCCGGTCAGCCATGATGGCACCGGGCTTTATCAAGGCCTGCCATCGCCATTCATCGCGACCCGTTATCATTCACTGGTGGTGGAAGATATTCCCGATTGCCTGATCGTCAACGCGACCGCCGATGATGAAATGGTGATGGGTTTCCGCCATGTGTCGTTGCCGATCCATGGCGTGCAATTCCACCCGGAAAGCATCGCGACCGAACATGGCCATGCGATGCTCGCGAATTTCATGCGGATTGCGGGCCTGCCCGTTAAAGAACTGCCGGGGAAAAATCAGGCATGAGCACATATGCGACGGCCAAATTGATTTCCCCATTTTTCGTCACCCTGAACTTGTTTCAGGGTCAATGCGGCGCGGTTGCGTGGGCATGCTGAAACAAGTTCAGCATGACGAGGTATAGGGTGTGGGCATGGATGTGGGTAGCAGCATGACCGCTGGCGAGGCAGAGCTTCAATTCGGTGCGATGCTTGATGGCGAGATGGCGGACGAGGCGATTGCATCGTTGTTGATCGCCTTGGCCGAGCGCGGCGAAACTGCCGAGGAAGTGGCGGGCGCAGCGCGGGCGATGCGGGCGCGGATGGTGCGGATTGCAGCACCTGAAGGCGCGATCGATGTCTGCGGCACCGGTGGCGATGGCCAGCATAGCCTGAATGTCTCGACCGCCGTGGCGCTGGTCGTGGCGGCCTATGGCGTGCCGGTCGCCAAGCATGGCAATCGCGCGGCATCGTCCAAGGCGGGCGGGGCGGATACGCTGGAGGCGCTGGGCCTTGACCTCGACCGCGCGGCGGATCGGGCCGAGGCCTGTCTGGACGATCTTGGTATCGCCTTTCTCTTTGCCCAGAAATATCACCCGGCTTTGGGGCGGATTGCGCCCATTCGTCGCGCCCTTGGTCGGCGGACGATTTTCAATCTGCTCGGACCGCTGGCCAATCCGGCGGGGGTGCGTCGCCAGCTTGTCGGCGTGTCCAGCCCGACATTGATCCCGCTCTATCGTGATGCGATGCAGTTGATTGGCATGGAACGCGCGATGATCGTGTCCGGCAATGAAGGGCTGGATGAACTGTCCATCGCCGGGCCAAGCCAATTTGCGACCATTGGGATGGGGCTTGGCGATGGCGAGGTCGTGCCGGAAGATGCGGGCCTGTCGCGCCATCCTTTGGAGGCCATTCGCGGTGGCGATGCTGCGGAAAACGCGGCGGCGCTGCGCCGGTTGTTGCTGGGGGAAGAGGGGGCCTATCGCGATGCGGTGCTGCTAAATGCGGCGGCTGCGTTGATGGTTGCCGGGGCTGCCCGCGACTGGCAAGATGGGGTGGAAGAGGCGCGTGAGGCGCTGGACAAGGGGCTGGCCAAGGCCCTGCTTGATTGCTGGATTGCTTTTTGATGACGACTAATTTGACCCCTGAAGTGACGTTCGCCAATAAACTCGATGAAATCTGCGCGACCAAGCGCGGGGAAGTCGCGGCGCGCAAGGCCGTGCGTTCACTCGCTGAACTCGATCAATTGGCATCTGCCCAAAGTGCGCCGCGCGGTTTCAAGGCCGCGCTTGATGCCAAGGTGGCGGCTGGCCTGCCGGGTTTGATTGCAGAGATTAAGAAAGCATCGCCGTCCAAGGGGTTGATCCGGCCTGATTTTGATCCGCCTGCCCATGCCCGTGCCTATGAAAAAGGTGGGGCGGCGTGCTTGTCGGTGTTGACCGATGCGCCTTATTTTCAGGGCCATGAGGAGTATCTGATTGCGGCGCGTGCGGCGGTAAAACTGCCGGTGATCCGCAAGGATTTCATGGTCGATACTTGGCAAGTGAGTGAGGCGCGGGCGATTGGCGCGGATGCGATCCTGATCATTGCCGCCGTGCTGGACGATCATCAGATGGCCGATATTGAAGCTGCGGCTTTGGCCTATGGCATGGACAGTCTGGTCGAGGTGCATGACGCGCAGGAGCTTGAACGCGCGTTGAAGCTGAAATCGCGCCTGATTGGCGTGAATAACCGCAATCTCCAGACCTTCACCGTCGATATCGGTCTGTCGGCACAATTGGCGGCTTTGGCCCCCAAGGACTGCACGTTCGTGGCAGAAAGCGGTATCGGTGGCCATGCGGATGTGGCTGCGTTGCAGGCGCAGGGCGTGCATTGCTTCCTCGTCGGCGAAAGCCTGATGCGGCAGGCGGATGTGGAGCTTGCGACCCGGCAGTTGCTGACTGGCGCATGACCAAACTCACCCATCTCGACGCGCAAGGGGCGGCCCATATGGTCGATGTGTCGGGCAAGGCCGTGACCAGCCGTGAGGCAGTGGCCGAAGGGTGGATCGATATGTCGGCGGAGGCCTTGTCGGCCATTCGCGATGGCGCGGTGAAAAAGGGCGATGTGCTGGCGACCGCCCGCATCGCCGGGATCATGGCGGCGAAGAAAACGAGCGAGCTGATTCCACTCTGCCACCCGCTCCCGATCACCAAGGTCGTGATCGAGCTGGAACTGGTGGCGCAGGGCGTGCGGGCGCAGGCGACCGTGCGCACCAACGGCCAGACCGGGGTGGAAATGGAAGCGTTGACAGCGACTTCGGTCGCGTTGCTCACGATTTATGACATGGCCAAGGCGGTGGATAAGGCGATGACGATCCGCGATATTCGGTTGTTGACCAAGACCGGTGGCAAGTCCGGCGATTGGCAGCGGCCAGAGGATGCAACCGGGGCATGAGCCTGTTGACGGTAGCGGAGGCGCAGGCGCGATTGTTGGCGCTGGGTATCGACCTGCCGCAAGAGCGCGTGCCATTGATGCTGGCGGTGGGGCGCTGGGCAGGGGCCGATGTGGTCGCGATGCGCCACCAGCCTGTCGATGATCTGTCGGCGATGGATGGCTATGCGATCCGCTTCGATGATTTACCCGGGCCTTGGCGTCTGGTGGGCGAAAGTGCGGCAGGCGCACGGTTTCAGGGGGAAGTGGCACCGGGCAAATGCGTGCGCATCTTCACCGGGGCGACGATGCCTGAGGGCGCGGACACGATTTTGATACAGGAAGAGGTCGCGACGGATGGCGCGACCGTCACCCTGACCGGCGATGCACCGCACCGTCGCGGCCTGCATGTTCGGGCAATGGGGGCAGATTTCGCGCAAGGCGAGATCGTCATTCACAAGGGGGCGCGGTTAAATGCGGCCCATGTCGCGCTGGCGGCGATGGCCGGTCATGGCTCGATCCAAGTGGCAAGAAAAGTGCGCATCGCGTTGATTTCGACGGGGAATGAACTGGTCCCGCCCGGCCAACCGGTTGGCGCGGATCAACTGCCCGGTTCCAATGGCGTGATGTTGCAGGCCTTGCTGCATGGCCTGCCATGCGAAGTGATGGACCAAGGGATCATCCGCGATGACCTGCCGGCGATTGAGGCGGCGATCCGGGGCTGTGCCGATGCCGACATCATTGTCACCACCGGGGGCGCTTCGGTCGGCGATCATGATCTGGTGCGGCCTGCGCTCGCGGCGGCGGGGGCGGCGCTTGATTTCTACAAGGTGGCGATGAAGCCGGGTAAGCCGTTGATGGCGGGGCAATTAGGCAAGGCAATCGTGCTGGGTCTGCCCGGCAATCCGGTGAGCGCGTTTGTGACCGCGCAATTATTCTTGAAGCCCTTGGTCGCGGCGCTTTCAGGCGCGGCCAATCCGTTGCCGGATCTGGTGTCCTTGCCCCTGGGGGCGGCGCTGTCGCCCGTTGGCAAGCGTGCGGAATATCTGCGCGGCCATTGGGATGGGCGGGTGGTGACGCCGCTTCGGGTGCAAGATAGCGGCGCGGTCCATGCGCTTTCTCAGGCCAATGCCCTGATCTATCGCCCGATTAACGATAATGCGGTGGAGGCTGGGGGATTGGTCGAATGCCTGTTGTTGTGATCGACGTTCACCTGCTTTGATCTGGGCGCGGCATCATGCTAAGTGCGCCGCCATCATGACAGACTATCAATCTTCGCTCCTCAAGCTGCTTAATGAGCGCGGCTATATCCACCAGGTCACCGATGCGTCCGCGCTGGATGCGCAGGCCGCAAAGGGGATCGTCCCCGGCTATATCGGCTTCGATCCGACTGCGCCGTCATTGCATGTCGGCTCTTTGGTCCAGATCATGCTGCTGCGCCGCCTGCAACAGGCCGGGCATAAGCCGATTGTCGTGATGGGCGGCGGGACCGGCAAGATTGGCGATCCGAGCTTCAAGGATGAAGCACGCAAAATGCTGACCGAAGAGGTCATCGCGTCCAATGTCGCGTCGATCCGTCAGGTGTTCGAGCGGTTTTTGACCTTTGGCGATGGCCCGACCGATGCGGTGATGGTCGATAATGCCGAATGGCTCGATAAGCTCGAATATATCCCGTTTTTGCGCGATGTCGGCCAGCATTTCTCGATCAATCGGATGCTGAGCTTCGATTCGGTGAAGCTGCGGCTGGATCGCGAGCAATCGTTGAGCTTCCTCGAATTCAACTACATGATCCTGCAAGCCTATGACTTCATGGAATTGTCGCGCCGGTTCGGCTGCCGATTGCAGATGGGCGGTTCGGATCAGTGGGGCAATATCATCAACGGCATCGAACTGACCCGCCGGATGGACGGGATCGAGGTGTTCGGTGTGACGACCCCGCTCATCACCACTGCCGATGGCGGCAAGATGGGCAAGACCATGTCGGGCGCGGTCTGGCTGAATGAAGCGAGCCTGTCGCATTATGACTATTGGCAGTTCTGGCGGAACACACAGGATGCCGATGTTGGCCGGTTCCTGCGGCTGTTCACCGATCTGCCGCTGGATGAAATCGCACGGTTGGAAGCGCTTGAGGGCGCAGACATCAATGCGGCGAAGATCGTCTTGGCCAATGCCTGCACGGCCATGTGCCGGGGCGAGGAGGCGGCGCTTTCCGCCGAAGCCACCGCCAAGGCCGTGTTTGAACAGGGCGCTGCGGGCTCGGATCTGCCGACGCTGGATGTGTCGGGCGGCAGCATCGCCATTCTCGATGCATTGGTCGATCTGGGGCTGGTCGCCAGCAAGGGCGAGGCCAAGCGCCTGATCAAGGGCGGCGGCGCGCGCGTCGATGGCGAGAAAGTGTCGGATGAGGCGCTAGTGATCGCGATCAGCGGAGCGGATGTGAAAATATCGGCGGGCAAGAAATTGCACGGGATTTTGCGCGGCGTTTGAGTGGAAAATGGGGAGGGTAATCCCCATTTGCGCCAGATCAATGAGTACGCGCCCCGGATCATGTTGGGGTGCGGGCCATAACGATATCAAGATCACCGAGGAACGATAATGAGCGAAGAGACCCAAACCAAGCCGATGACCCCGTTTGAACGTTTGGGCGGCGCACCGGTGATTGCGGCGATCGTCAATGATTTTTACGACCGCATGGAAAGCGATCCCGCGTTCAAGGAATTGCGCGATATGCACGCGCCGGACCTCACCCCGATGCGCGAATCATTGACGGGCTATCTCACTGCATGGAGCGGCGGCCCACGCGATTGGTTCGAACAGCGGCCCGGGGCATGCGTTATGTCGGCGCATAATAAATTGCCCACGCCCGTCACTCAGGTGACCGCCAAGCAATGGATCGCGGCGATGGGACAGGCGATTGAGGCCAATCTTGGCCATGATCAGGCGCTGGCCAATTCGATGCTTGATGCGCTGACCCAGATGTCGATTGGCATGGTCCGCAGTTAAGCTCATACTCTTAAGTTCCCGCTCGACTTATGGGGGCGAGCGGCGGTAAACGACAATCGTGACTGAAACATCGCCTCCACCTTATCGCGTGCTTGCCCGGAAATACCGGCCACAGCGTTTTGTCGACCTGATCGGGCAAGAGGCGATGGTCCAGACCTTGGGCAACGCGATCAAGCGCGACCGCATCGCCCATGCGTTTTTGATGACCGGCGTGCGCGGGGTCGGCAAGACCTCGACTGCGCGGTTGATCGCCAAGGCATTGAACTGCGTCGGCCCGGATGGGCAGGGCGGGCCAACCATCGATCCATGTGGTATTTGCGAACCCTGTCAGGCGATTGCCGAGGGGCGGCATATCGATGTGATCGAAATGGATGCCGCCTCCAATACCGGCGTGGACGATGTGCGCGAGATTATCGAGGCCGTGCGTTATGCCGCCGTGTCGGCGCGGTTCAAGATCTATATCATCGACGAAGTCCATATGCTGACCAAGAACGCGTTCAACGCGTTGTTGAAGACGCTGGAAGAGCCTCCCGCCCATGTGAAGTTCCTGTTTGCGACGACCGANNCCGGTCACGGTGTTGTCGCGCTGCCAACGGTTCGATCTACGGCGGATTCCGGCGGACATGCTCGCCGATCATTTTGCCAAGGTGATTGCAGCCGAGGGCGTGGATGCGGAGCCGGAGGCGCTGGCGCTGATCGCACGCGCGGCGGAAGGGTCGGCGCGCGATGGCCTGTCGATCCTCGATCAGGCGATTGCCCATGGGATTGAGCGGGTGACCGCCGATCAGGTGCGCGAGATGCTGGGTCTGGCTGATCGCAATGCGATCCGCGATCTGTTTGCCCATGTGCTGGAGGCGAATGCGGCGGGTGCGTTGGATGGCTTGCGCAACCAATATGATCTGGGGGTCGAGCCGACCAATGTGCTGCGCGGCCTGTTGGAAATCGTCCATGCGGTGACCCGCGCCAAATCGTCGCACAGGGTCGATCCGGCCCAATCGCTGGAAGAACGCGCGATCTATGAAGAATGGGCGTCGCGGCTTGGCTTTGCGGCATTGCATCGACTGTGGCAGTTGTTGCTCAAAGGTCTGCAGGAAGTGATGACCGCGCCCTTGCCTTATGAGGCGGCGGAAATGGCGCTGTTGCGCGTGATCCACGCATCGAACATGCCCGATCCGGGGGAATGGATGCGGCGTTTGGCATCCGGTGAGTTCGGTAGCGCGGTTGCCGCGCCTGTAGGCAATGCGGCTGCTCCTGCTGCGCCCGCGATAGCCGGGGCAACGCTGGCCGCACCGTCTGCGGAAATCGTACCTGAAACCGCCGCTATTCCGGCAAGCTATGCTGATTTGGTGGCGGCGCTGGAAGGCGCGGGCAAGATGATCATCGGCGATAAATTGCGCCGCGAATTCGGGGTGGTGCGCTATGCGCCACCGGAACTGGTGCTGCACGGCAAGCCGCGCGCCGCCGACCGTGAATTTTTGCCCGCGCTGATGACGACGCTGAAAGCGCTGACCGGCTTGGTATGGGACGTGCGCGAAAGCGACCTGCCTGCCGAGCCGACGCTGGCGGAACAAGAGCAAATGGCCGAAGAGGCCGCGCGTCAGGCCATTTTGGCCGACCCGTTAGTGGCTGCGGCGTTGCATGCGTTTCCGGGGGCGGAACTGATCGACCATCATCCTTTGAAACTGCGGAGTGCATGACGTGCAAAATCTCGATGATATCCTCGCCATGGCGAAGAATGTGCAAGACGAACTGGCCCGGGCACAGGCCCAATTGGACCATACTGAAGTCGAAGGCCAATCGGGCGGCGGTCTGGTGAAGATCAAGGCGACGGCCAAGGGACGCATCCTCGGGATCGACATCGATCCAAGCCTGTTGCAGCCGGAAGAAAAGCAGATGCTCGAAGACCTGCTGATTGCGGCTTATAATGATACGCGCAATAAGGCGGATGCCGTGGCCGGCGCTGAAATGAGCAAGATGTCGGCCGGTATTCCATTGCCGCCGGGCTTCAAACTGCCGTTCTAAAATCGAATAAGATTAAATTGGGTGACAAATCAGCTTTGCGTGCATAACTTGCGCGCCAGTATGGTTGCGTATGGCGGCTGGGATCGCTTGGCGACACGCTAGCTGCGACCATCAATCTTGACAGCATGAAATGCGGGGGAGAACGACTTTGGCTAAATTTTTTGGCAATCTGAATGCAGTGCTGGCAGCGGGCCTGCTGCTTGCAATCGTGGTTATTGTGGGCATTGGCCCGAACGGCGAAGCCGTGCCGGCGATCCTGCGCTGGGCGCACCTCTTCTTTGGCGTGATGTGGATCGGCCTGTTGTATTATTTCAACTTCGTCCAGATCCCGACCATGCCGAAAGTGCCGGCTGAATTGAAGCCTGCCGTCAGCAAGTACATCGCGCCGGAAGCATTGTTCTGGTTCCGTTGGGGTGCCGCTTTCACGGTGCTGACGGGCCTGATCATCGCCATTCAGGCTGGCTATGCCCATGATGCTTTCACGCTTCAGCCGGGTTATCAGCTGATCGGTATCGGCATGTATATTGCGCTGGTGATGGCGTTCAACGTGTGGTTCGTGATCTGGCCGGCACAGCAGAAGGCCCTTGGTCTTGTGCCTGCCGAAGATGCCGTGAAGGCCGCAGCCGCAGGTCGTGCGATGATCTTCTCGCGCACGAATACCTTGCTGTCGCTGGCGATGTTCTACACCATGGTGAACGCCAATCTCGGTTGATCCTCTGGACAACTGATGGGGTAAGAAAACCCGGCCTGCCTATCGTGGCAGGCCGGGTTTTTCTTTATTCAAACGCCAACAGCATGTCCGGCGTAAGGAGTTGTGGTAGGGTCTGCGGTGCGGCGCCCTTGGCCGGATAATAGAGGTAAAGCGGCACGCCGGAGCGCCCCTGACTTTCGAGGAAGCGGGTGATCGCTGGGTCGCCTCGGGTCCAGTCGCCGATCATGATCTGAATGCCCTTGGCCTTGAACGCGGCGCGGACATCATCGCGATCAATGGCGGCGGCTTCGTTGACCTTGCAGGTGATGCACCAATCGGCGGTGAAATAGAGAAATACCGGGGTGTTTGACCGGCGCAATGTGGCGAGCGCCGCCTCATTGAACGGCACGGCATCTGCATTGCCGATGGCAGCATTGGTGGTGCTGGGCTTTGTCGGCAGGGCGAGGCCAAGGGCGAAGCTTGCGGCAAAACCGAGGGCGAGGGCGGTCAGCCCGATATAGCCCTGCCGCCGCCAGATGAAGATCGCGCCAATGACCGTTATCACGCTCGCTGCACCCAGCCCGGGCAGTGCCGCCTGTCGCCATAAGAGCCAGAGCAATGCCAAGGCCGTCAGCCCCATCGGCAATGCGAGCCAATGTTTCACCCGCTCCATCCAGCCGCCGGGCTTGGGCAGGCGGGTGCGGAGCGCCGGGATGAAGCCGATGGCCACAAATGGCAGCGCGATACCGAGGCCAAGACCAGCGAAAATGCCCAGTGCCGCGATGCTGGGCAGGACCAGTGCTGCGCCCAAGGCTGCGCCGAGGAACGGGCCGGTGCAGGGCGTGGCGACAAAGGCGGCGAGCATGCCGGTGAACAATGCGCCCCTTGCGCCCTCGCCTTGAGTCAATTTCTGGCCGGTAACGATGGCGGGCAAGCGTACCCAGCCCGCCAGATTGGCGGTCAACACCGCCATCAGCGCATAAAGCACAAGGATGGTGGTCGGATATTGGAGCTGAAAAGCCCAGCCAGCCTGTTCCCCGGTTGCCCGCAACAATAACAACAGGCCGCCGAGCGCGGTTGTGCCGATCACCGCGCCTGCGAGATAGGCGAGGCCCTCGCGCTGCGCCTCGCTTTTGCTTGCGCCTGCGCGGATCAGGCTCATCGCCTTCAGGCTGAGGATCGGAAAGACGCAGGGCATGAGATTGAGCAGCAGCCCGCCCAAGATCGCGCCGCCGAGCGCTAGCCATAGGCTCAGCGGGTTCGGCGCGATTTTGGCGGGAGCTTGGATGGTGGCCATGGCGTTTTGGTCCACGCCCAAGGCCGCGACGATGCGGGCGATGGGGGTGGCGGCATTCACGGGCTCTACGATCGTGATGGCAGGGACCGGGCCGGGGACGGCCTCGATGTCCAGCCCTTGATCCGGGCCGATGGCGAGCAGTCCGTGCAATTTGTCTTGGGGCGTGAAAAAACCGGCCTTGGGCAATTCGACGATCAGATGATCCTGATGGCGGCCAAAATGCTGGGGCTTGGCATAGTCGATCAGATCGGTGGTCAGCGCGAAGAAATGGGGTGCGGCTATCTTGGCTGTGGCGGGATAGGGAATGGCGATGCGGACCAGATCGCCCTTCACCTCGAACCGGGCTTGTGCGCCGAGCGGGCGCGGCAGTTTCGCCCGCCAGCCATCGAAACGCGGGTCGTTGGGCGTCGCTGCGCCGGAATGGCCGATGGTCAGATCAAGCGCGAGATCGGCCTGTTCGGGGACGCATAACGTGTCGGAACAGACCAGCCAGCGGGCATGCGCCCTGATGGGCAGGATAGTGCCGGGCGCGATGTCGGGGGATAATGTCGCCTGTGTGAGCAGCGCATATTCCTGTTCATAGACATGGTTCATCAACCCGGAAATCAACAGGGTCTGCGGTACGGGATAACGCAGCACGGCGAGGGTGACGCCCTTCGGCAATGTCCAGTCGATCTGCGGCTTTGTCCCCGCATCGCCGGGATTGAGCCAATAGCCGTGCCAGCCGGTCACGGGCTGCAAATCAATCGCGAGACTGATCGTCGTGCCGGGGGCGGGGCTTGCCTGTTCGGCGACAAGACGCGAGGAAAGTCGCTGTTGTGCGTGCGCTAAGGTCGCAGCGGCCATGATGCCGAGGAGGATTAGCCAGCGGCACAATTGGGTACGCATGTTCTCAAATCCCCGAAATCGACAGTCGTGATCGCTCTTAGCTGGTCCCGCCTCGGATCGCAAAACCCCTGCGCACATCCCTGATTAGCGCCGGTCGAGAACGGTTGTCCCAATAATCATCAACATAGTTATCCACAGGCTTTTCCCGACCCGAAATGCCAACCGATATGGGGCGTTTATGGAGAGTTATCCCCAGATTTCAGCGATAAATGGGGCAAAGTGGGGCTAATTCCCCAATTCTCCCGTTGTTTTCCAGCGCAGTCCGGGTTATCCCTTGTCCACAGGCGAGGGGGATGATTCCACCTGCAAGGCTTTCGGCAATGGTCGGATCGGCGGCGCAGGACTGGTGGAGGATCATGTTTTTATTCGTCGGGGGGTGTGTTCAACGTGGGATTGCGGCAGCCATATTCCGGACCGGGATTGAGTGCGATCGACGCCAAGGGGCGTGTCGCTATCCCGTCGGATTTGCGCCGTAAAATCGAGGTAAACAGCCCCGGTTCCGGGTCGATCCAGCTCAACACCCATGACGATCGTCCGTGCCTGATGCTGTTCGATACCGGCTATACCCAGCAGAAATATGAAGACTTCCGCGCCCGGGTGCAGGCTGACATTGCTGCCGGTCGCGCGGCGCCGGATGCGTCCGAATATGATGATGATTACGGCTCGACCGAAGATGCGAGCTATGATTCGAGCGGGCGGTTTATTCTGCCGAAGCTGTTGCGGCAGGAAGTGGGCCTGACCGATCTCGCCGTATTTATCGGCGTGGGTGACATGATCGAAGTCTGGTGCCCGCGCGAATTTCTCTCGGTCGAGCGGCCGGAGCGGATCAAGACGCAGCGCCGGGTGCGCGCGTTGTTGGCCGACAAGGGCATATCGCTGTGACCGCGGTCGGTGTTGCCGCGCCGCATATCCCCGTACTCCTCGATG
Source organism: Sphingomonadales bacterium UBA6174 (assembly GCA_002422945.1). GTDB lineage: Bacteria > Pseudomonadota > Alphaproteobacteria > Sphingomonadales > Sphingomonadaceae > Alteraquisediminimonas. The sequence goes on from DITW01000097.1 coordinate 82,874, forward strand.
AAGTGATGGCTGCGCTCGCGATTGTGCCGGGCGAGGTGCATGTCGACGGCACATTCGGTGCGGGTGGCTATACGCGCGCGATGCTGGCGGCGGGGGCCAAGGTTCATGCGATTGATCAGGACCCGGATGCGCTGGCGATGGGGGCTGAGTTGGTGGCGTCGAGCCAAGGCGCATTGACCCTGCATCAGGGCAATTTCGCGGACATGGAAGCGTTGTTGGCGGCTACGGGCGTGGATGCGGTCGATGGTATCGTCCTTGATATTGGCGTATCGTCGATGCAGCTCGATCAGGCGGAGCGTGGTTTCGCGTTCATGCAGGATGGCCCGCTCGATATGCGCATGGCGCAATCAGGCGACAGTGCGGCCGATCTGGTGAACAATCTCGATGAGGCCGCGCTCGCGGACATCATCTACCGTTATGGCGAAGAGCATCGTTCCCGTCGTATCGCCCGCGCAATTGTCGCGGCGCGGCCGATCACGCGGACCGGCGAACTGGCGTCGGTCGTGCGCCGTGCCGTCGGCCATCATCCCGGCATGCCAAAAGACCCGGCGACCCGCACGTTTCAGGCGCTGCGGATCGAGGTCAATCATGAACTGGACGTGCTGGAGGCGGCATTGGTCGCGGCGGAACGTCTGTTGCGTCCCGGCGGTCGGCTGGTGGTTGTCACCTTCCACAGTCTTGAAGATCGCATCGTGAAGCAATTTCTGCGTGACCGATCGGCCAGTCAGGCGGCCGGTTCGCGCCATATGCCGCAGGTCGCGCAAATATTGGAGCCGAGCTTCGCCAAGCCTGAACGCGCGGTCAAGGCCGGTGAGGCCGAGTTGCGCCGCAATCCGCGCGCGCGGTCCGCGACATTGCGTGCGGCGCGTCGAACAGTGGCACCGGCGCGGTCGTTGGCGAACATGAAATCCAAAAATCTGGGGCAGGGGCATAAGGTTGCTGCCGACTTCAACACTGGCAGGAGGTTAGGCAAATGATGCTCGCACGATTCCGATCAATCGGTTGGGTTGCGGCGGCTGCGATTGCCGTGCTGGGTTGCTACCTGATTTCGTTGCGTGTCGCGACGGAGCGTGGGGCGTTGGAGTCGCTCGAATATAAGATCGCGATGTCGCAAAAGCACATCCGCGTGCTGCAGACCGAACTCGGAACGCGTGGTCAGATGAACCAGCTGGAGCGTTGGAACGAGCAGGCGCTGGCGTTGGCGGCGCCGGAAGCCGAGCAGTTTCTGCCGGATGCAGAGGCGTTGGTCGCGTTAACAGAACGTCAGCCCGCTTTGCCGATGCAGGAAGATACGCAATTGGCATCGGCAGCGACCGATCTTGATGTGATGCCGGTGACGGCGACACCAACATTGTCGGATAAGCCTGCGCTGCGCACGGCCTCTTATGAAGTAGCGCCGGTGGCGACGAAGCTGACGCAGGAAGCGCGGTCTGTTGTAAAGAGCGACAAGGTCGAGAAGTCGGCAAAGGCCGAGAAAGCCGAGAAAGCCGAGAAAGCCGAGAAGGCCGAGAAATTGGTCAAGACCGAAAAGTCGGCAAAGGCTGAAAAGCGCGCCACCACGGATAAGTCGGATAAGTCGGATAAATCGAGTAAGTCCTCGAAAGGCGAAAAGCTCGCCAAGAGCGACAAGCCTGCCAAGGCGGACAAGGCCGCAAAAACCGAAAAGTCGGCGAAAGCGGATAAGCCATCCAAGACGGACAAGGTTGCGAAGGCCGACAAGCCTGCAAAAGCGGAAAAATCCGCCAAGACCGATAAGTCTTCCAAAGACAGCAAGACGGCCAAGTCCAGCAAAGACGCCAAGTCCAGCAAGGACAAGCCCGTTAAGCTGGCGTCGCTCAGCGTGAAGGCTAAGGAGACCCGTCGCCCGTGACGACAGCTCCTCCGGTCGCCAAACCGACACGGCTGCATGTACCCGGCCGCCGCCAACAGGTGGCGGCCTTGTCGCGTGAGCGGCTGATGCTGGTGATGTTGTTGTTCCTTGCGGCGATCCTCGGGATTATCTTGAAGATCATGTACCTGACCTTCACCGGTCAGAGCGCCGATGATCGTGCCGGTGCAATGTCTTCCATGCCGTTGCGCCCGGACATTGTCGATCGCAATGGCGAGACATTGGCGCGGACGATTGATGCATGGTCGATTGGCGTGCATGCGGATCGGCTGTTGACCCGTCCGGAAGATCTGGCGCCGCAATTAGCGGTGTTGATGCCGGAAAAGACCGCTGAGCAATATCTGGCGCTGCTCAAATCGCGCAAGCATTTCATCTATCTGCGGCGTCGCGCGATGCCGGAGTTGGTGGAGGCGGTGAACGCGCTCGGTGAACCGGGCATGGCCTTTGCGCGCGAGCCGGAACGGCTTTATCCGCAGGCCGAATTGGCGGCGCATGTCTTGGGCTGGACCAATCTTGACGGCACGGGCGTGACCGGCATGGAAAAGCTGCTCGACAAGCGCATGTCTGATCCGAAATATGCAGGCAAGCCGGTGGTGCTGTCGATCGATAGCCGCGTGCAGGCGGCGGTCGAGAAGGAACTGGCGCAGGCGATGCTGAATTTTCAGGCGCGCGGCGCGACCGGCATCGTGCTTGATGTGCATAGCGGGGAAGTGATTGCGCTCACGTCCTTGCCGAGCTTCAACCCGAATGATCCGGGGCGCTCGCCACCGGAAACGCGGTTCAATCAGGCGATTACAGGCGTGTATGAACTTGGTTCGACGTTCAAGCCGATCACCATTGCGGCGGCGATGGATGCCGGGGTCGTGACTTCATTGTCCAAGCGTTATGATGCGACCGCGCCGTTGAAGGTCGGCAAATTCTCTATTCGCGATGACCATCCGACCAAGCGCTGGCTGAATGTGCCGGAAATGCTGGTGCATAGTTCCAACATCGTGACCGCCCGCATTGCCGATGAACTGGGCAAGGACCGGTTGAACGGGATGTTCATGCGCTTGGGCTTTGGCGAGCCGGTGGCGATTGAAATGGCGGGCCGGGGTCGCCCGATCCAGCCGGTATTCTGGGCGCGAACCACCACCATGACCGCAGGCTATGGCCATGGCATTGCGGTGACGCCGATGCATCTCGCCAAGGCCTATGCCGCGCTTGCCAATGGCGGGATCATGCATCCGGTGACATTGCTAAAGCGCGAACCGGGCGCGATTGTGCCGGGCACGCGGGTGATTTCGCCGCAGGTGAGTTACCGCATCCGTCAGTTTATTCGTATGGTTGTGCTGGAAGGCACGGGCAAGCAGGCCAATGCGCCTGGCCTTCGCGTGGGCGGCAAGACCGGCACGGCGGAAAAGGCGAGCCAGGGCGGCTATGCACGCAGATCGCTAGTATCGACCTTTGCGGGGGTTTTCCCGGTCGACGATCCTAAATATGCGATTGTCATGATGTTGGATGAACCCAAAGGCACGGCGGAGACTTATGGCTATGCGACTGCGGGCTGGACGGCTGCGCCGGTCGTGCGCAAGGTTGTCGCGCGGATTGGGCCGTTGCTCGGCATCATTCCGGATGGGCGCAAGGATATTCCGCTGGAGGATATCAAGCCGCTGATCTGGCACCCCAAGGAAGGGGAAGAATGATGCGGCTCGGCATGCTGACAGGCGCGGATGAGCAGGCCGAGGTCACCGGGTTCGCCATCGACAACCGCAAGGTGACGACCGGCACTGTCTTTGGCGCATTTCAGGGCGCACGGTTCAACGGCGAAGACTTTATCGAAGATGCGATCAAGGCAGGCGCGGTCGCAATTGTCGCCCGGCTCGAGGCGCGGGTGGTGGGCGCTGTCCATCTGGCGGCGGACGAGCCGCGCGCGTTGTTCGCGCAGCTTGCCGCCCGTTTTTACGCGCCATTTCCGCAAGTGGCGGTGGCCGTTACCGGCACCAATGGCAAGACGTCGACGGTCGAACTGACCCGTCAACTGTGGCAGATGGCGGGGCATAAAGCCGCGAGTATCGGGACGTTGGGCATTGCCACTGCCGATAGCCAAGTGACGACCGGCCTCACCACCCCGGATATCGTGACCTTTCTCGATAATATGGCCAGCCTTGCGCGTGCGGGCGTGACCCATGCGGCGTTCGAGGCATCGAGCCACGGCCTTGCCCAATATCGCACCGAGGGTCTGCCGGTGATCGCGGGGGCGTTTTCCAACCTGTCGCGCGATCATCTCGATTATCACGGCACGATGGAGGATTATTTCGCGGCCAAGATGCGGCTGTTTTCGGACGTGCTGCAACCCGGTGCCGCCGCCGTGATCTGGGCGGATGATGCCTATGCCCAACAGGTCGAGGCGATGGCGCGGGCGCGGGGGTTGAAGATTTTCACGGTCGGGGAAAAGGGCGCGTTTCTAAGGCTGGTGCGCCGCACCCCGACGCCGCTTGGCCAGACGCTTATGATTGCGGTCGAAGGGCGGGACGTAACGGTCGATCTGCCGTTAATTGGCGGCTATCAGGCAGCGAATGCGTTATTATCGGCGGGGCTGGTGATCGCATCGGGCGGGGATATTGCCCGGACCTTGGCCGATCTTGGACAGGTGCAGGGCGTGCGGGGGCGATTGGAACGCGCGGTGATGACCAAGGCGGGCGCGCCCGTCTATGTTGATTATGCCCATACCCCTGATGGGCTGGCGGCGGCGATTGAGGCATTGCGTCCTCACACCAAGGGGCGGTTGATCACTGTTTTTGGCGCTGGCGGCGACCGCGATACCGGCAAGCGTCCGCAAATGGGGGCGACTGCGGCACGATTGTCGGAGGTGGTGATCGTGACGGATGATAATCCCCGGAGCGAAGACCCGGCGTTGATCCGGCGCTCGATCCTGACGGCGGCGCCGGGGGCGCAAGAAATCGGGGACCGGCGTTCGGCCATTGCAGCGGCCATCGCAATGGCGCAAACCGATGATGTGGTGTTGATCGCTGGCAAGGGCCATGAACAGGGGCAAATTGTGGGGAATCAGATATTGCCGTTCGATGATGTGCAGGTGGCACAGGAGTGTGCGGCATGAGTGATGCGCTATGGACCGGTCATGAAATTGCCGCTGCGGTGCATGGCACGGCATCGGCGGATTTTGCCGTCAATGGCGTGGCCTTTGACAGTCGCGAAATCGGGTCGGGCGATTTGTTCATCGCGTTGAAGGGCGAGACGACCGACGGTCATCGCTTTTTGGCCCAAGTGGCTATGAGTGGCGCGGGTGGCGCGATTGTGAGCGATGCGAGCAATGTGCCGCCGGGCCTTCCTTATGTGCTGGTCGCGGATACGACGGCGGCGTTGAATGCGCTTGGGTGCGCGGCGCGGGCGCGGATGCAGGGCGTGGTGATCGGTGTTACCGGCTCGGTCGGCAAGACCGGCACGAAAGAGGCGCTGGCCGATGCCTTGGCGCGGGCGAACAAGGGCCGGGTCCATCGCTCGGTCAAAAGCTATAACAATCATACCGGTGTGCCGTTGAGCCTGTCGCGCATGCCGCGCGATACTAAGTTCGGCGTGTTTGAAATGGGGATGAGCGCGCCCGGCGAATTGGCGGCGCTGACCCGGCTGGTCCGGCCCCATGTCGCGTTGGTGACGGCGATTGCCCCGGCGCATAGTGCGTTTTTCCCGGATGAAAGCGCGATTGCCGATGCCAAGGGCGAGGTGTTTCAGGGCCTGGAACCGAATGGCACGGCGATCCTGCCGTTCGATAGCCCGCATTATGAACGGCTATTGGCGGCGGCAAAGCCCTATGCGGCGAAGATGGTCAGCTTTGGACGCAGCGTTGGGGCGGATGTCCGTGCGCGTGATGTGGTGCATGGCGAGGCCAATGGCACCTATGTCAATGCGGTGTTGCCGGGCGCGGAACTGAGCTATTCGCTCAGCCAGCCGGGCGAACATTGGGTGTCCAATTCATTGGCCGTCATTGCGGCAGTGCAGGCGGCGGGCGGCGATCTGGCGGCGGCGGGACTGGCCTTGGCCGATATGCCGGGCCTAGCGGGACGCGGTGCGCGGCAGATGATCGATATCGGTAGCGGCGAGGCGTTGCTGATCGATGAAAGCTATAATGCGAATCCGGCATCCATGGCGGCGACCCTTGGCCAGCTTGGCAAGGAAGAGGCGGTGCGGCGGTTGGCGGTGCTGGGCGCGATGAAGGAATTGGGCGAGAAATCGGACGGATTCCACGCGGCTTTGGCCGAACATATTGAGGCTGCCGATCTGGCGGTTGCGATTTTGGTCGGGCCGGAAATGACCGCGCTTGCAAAGGCGCTTGAGGGCAGGCGCGATTTCGTCCATGTGCCGGATTGTTCGGCGGCGATTGTCGCGCTTGATCGTTTGATCGCGCCGGGCGATGCCATTTTGGTCAAAGGCTCCAACTCCATCGGGCTTTCTCGTCTGGTCGCCCATTTGGTCGAACATCACGGGCAAGGCGGGAACGCATAATGCTGTACTGGATCGCAGAACAATTCCACTTCGCGGGGCTTCTCAACCTGTTCCGCTACATCACCTTTCGCACCGGCGGGGCGCTGTTTACTGCGCTGCTGATCGGCCTGTTGATCGGGCCAAAGGCGATTGCATGGCTGCGGATCAGGCAGGGCAAGGGTCAGCCGATCCGTTCGGATGGGCCGCAGACGCACCTTGCCAAGGTCGGCACGCCGACAATGGGCGGGTTGATGATGCTGGTCGCGATTGCATTGTCGATGCTGTTGTGGATGGACATGACCAATGCCTTTGTCTGGGCGTGTCTGTTGGTGCTGTTCGGCTTTGGCCTGATTGGCTTTCTCGACGATTTCGACAAGGTGACGAAGCGCAGCCACAAGGGCGTATCGGGCAAGGCGCGATTGCTGGCGGAGTTTCTGGTCGCGGGCGCGGCGGTGTCGATCATCGTTTCGGTCAGCGGCGACACCAATCTCTATCTGCCCTTTGTAAAGGGGCCGGTGATCGATCTGGGCTGGTTCTATGTGCTGTTCGGCGCGACGGTGATCGTGGGCGCGGGCAATGCGGTGAATTTAACGGATGGGCTGGATGGGCTGGCGACGATGCCGATGATCGTGTCGTCGATGACGTTCCTCGTGTTCGTCTATCTCGTCGGCAATGCGAAATTCGCGCCTTATCTCGGCATTCCCTATATTCCGGGCGCGGCCCATGCGGCGATCCTGTGCGCCGCGATCATGGGGGCGGGGCTGGCGTTTCTCTGGTTCAATGCGCCGCCTGCCGCGATTTTCATGGGGGATACCGGGTCTTTGGCCTTGGGCGGGGCCTTGGGCGCGATTGCGGTTGTCGCCCATCATGAAATCGTGCTGGCCTTGGTTGGCGGCTTGTTCGTGGTCGAGGCATTGTCGGTCATCATTCAGGTGTTCTGGTACAAACGGACCGGCAAGCGCGTGTTCCGTATGGCGCCGATCCACCATCATTTCGAACAATTGGGTTGGGCCGAGACGAAGGTCGTGATCCGTTTCTGGATCATCTCGTTTGCACTGGCGCTGGCCGGTCTTGCGACGCTGAAACTGCGGTGATCGTTTCCGACGCCTTTCGCGGGAAAAATTATGCGGTGCTGGGCCTTGCGCGGTCCGGCCTTGCCACCGTGCGCACACTGATCGCGAGCGGGGCGAAGGTCACGGCGTGGGACAGCAATGCAGCCGCGCGGGATGAAGTCGGGCCAGACGTCACGCTCGCTGATCTGATGGAGATCGACCTTGCCGGTTTCGATGCGCTGGTCGTATCGCCGGGGGTGCCGATCAACCGCCATCCGATTGCGGATAAGGCGCGGGCGGCGCATGTGCCGATTATCGGCGACATCGAATTATTTGCCGAGGCGCAGGCCAGCCTGCCACCGCATCTGGTGGTCGGCATTACCGGCACCAATGGCAAGTCGACGACGACGGCGCTTATTCATCATCTCTGCGTTACGGCAGGACGACCCGCGACGCTGGGTGGTAATATCGGCCTGCCGATCTTGGGGCAGCAGCCCTTGCCTGCGGGCGGGGTCTATGTGCTTGAGCTGTCGAGCTATCAGATCGATCTCAGCCACAGCCTTGCCTGCGATATTGCGGTGCTGACCAATATCACGCCCGATCATCTTGACCGTTATGACGGCTTTGCGGGCTATTGCGCGTCTAAACAGCGGTTGTTCAATTTCCAGCATCTCGATCAACTGGCGATTATCGCCTGTGATGACGATCCGTCGCGGATGATCGCAAGCCGGATCAACCATCGCCTGATCCGCGTTCATGCGGCGGATATTCATGATCAATCGCGTTGGCCGACCCTACAAGGGCCGCATAATGCCCAGAATGTCGCGATTGCGATCAAGGTCGCACAGGCGCTCGGCATTGATGATGCGATGATTGAACAGGGATTGGCGACCTATCCCGGCCTGCCGCATCGGATGCAGCGGGTGAAGGAACGCGCAGGCGTGCTTTATGTCAATGACAGCAAGGCGACCAATCCGGATTCGACCGCGCCTGCCTTGGGTGCGTATCCGGCGATCCACTGGATTTTGGGCGGTGTCGCCAAGACCGATAGCTTGCAAGCTTGCGAACGCTGGTTCGGCAATGTGCGGGCGGCTTATGTGATTGGCGAGGCCGCGCCATTGTTTGAAAAATTGCTCTCGCCATTCATGCGGGTGACGATGAGCGGCACGCTTGAACAGGCGGTGCGGGATGCGGCGGCGGTGGCCGTGCCGGGCGAGACGGTGTTGCTGTCCCCGGCCTGTGCATCCTTTGATCAGTTTCGCGATTTCGAGGCGCGGGGTGATGCATTCGTCGCGGCGGTGGAAGGCCTATGAACGGCATGCAGCAAGGCTCGCACCCCGGCCAGAGCGAACGCGGACGTCCGCGCGTATTGCGACCGGTGGCGCATAAGCAGCGGTTGGGTCGTGCCGACCGGACCCCGCTTGGCCGCTGGTTCTGGGAAATTGATCGGGTGCTGGTGATGCTGGTGCTGGTGCTGGTCGCGATTGGCCTGGTGTCAGTCGCCGCCGCATCGCCCGCCTCCGCGCGGCGTTATTCGGATTTGACCCATATTATCGCGCCGCTTCATTATTTCTGGCGTCAGGTGGTGTGGCTGGTGATCGGTCTGCCGTTGATGTTCATGACATCATTGCTACCCAAGGATCGGGCGCGGCGCATGGCGATATATGTCGGCCTTTTCTGCCTGTTGATGATGTTCGCCATCCCATTGGCCGGAACCGAAGCGAATGGCGCGCGGCGTTGGATCAACCTTGCGGGTTTCCAGTTTCAGCCATCGGAATTTTTGAAGCCCGCATATGTCGTGGCGATGGCGTGGTTGTTGTCGTTGCGGAACCTTGATCGGACATTGCCGGTCATGCGAATTTCGGCAGTGGTGACGGCGATCATCGCGGTATTGCTGATGTTGCAGCCGGATTTTGGACAGACTGTGATTTTTGCGGGCATCTGGATGGTGTTGATGATGCTGGCGGGGATTTCGGCCCGGGTGATTGGCGTGCTGGTCGGTCTTGGGGTGGCGGCAGTGGTCAGTGCCTATGTTTTATATTCGGTCGCCCGCAATCGCATCAACGCGTTTTTGTTTGGCGAAGGCGATGATTATCAGGTGCAGGCAGCGCATAACGCCATCACCAATGGCGGGTTTTTCGGTACGGGGCCGGGCGGGGGCGAGGCCAAATTCCGTCTGCCGGAGGCGCATACCGATTATATCTATTCGGTGATCGGCGAAGAATTCGGTTTGATATCGTGCATTGCAGTGGCGCTGCTTTATGCCGCGATTGTGGTGCGGGTGTTCGTCCGCCTGTTAGACGAAGAAGATGATTTTGTGTTGCTGGCATCTGCAGGACTTGCGACCCAATTCGGATTGCAGGCCGTGATCAATATTGCCGTGAATGTCGGCCTTGCCCCGTCCAAGGGGATGACATTACCGTTTATCAGCTATGGCGGGTCGTCGATGATCGCGGTATCGGCTGGTTTCGGATTGTTGCTGGCGTTCACCCGGCGCAACCCTGCTGCAAAACGTTCACCCTATATCGTGACGAGGACATAAAGCATTGACCAGTCGCCGCCATTTCGTCCTTGCCGCCGGAGGAACCGGCGGTCACATGACTCCGGCGCAGGCGCTTGCCAGCGAATTGCAGCGGCGCGGCCATCATGTCGCGCTGATCACCGATGAACGCGGGGCGAAAATCCCCGGCCTGTTCAAGGATTCGCAGGTCCATGTCCTGCCTGCGGGGCGGGTGACCAAGAACCCGCTCGGCTGGCCCAAGGCCTTGGCCGCGATCAGCCAGGGCGTGGCGATGGCCGAACGGCTGTATGAAACATTCAACCCGGCGGCTGTGATCGGTTTTGGCGGCTATCCGGCCTTGCCCGCGTTATGGGCGGCAATCCGCAACGATATTCCGACCGCGATCCATGAACAGAACGCCATTCTTGGCCGCGTCAATCGCTTGCTTGCGGGCAAGGTGACGGCGATTGCGACGAGCCATGCGCGGGTCGGTCGGCTGAAGGATAAATATTACGAAAAGGCCTGTCTCGTTGGCAATCCGGTGCGCGATGAGGTGATTGCGTTGCGCGAATTGCCGTATCCGTTGTTGACAGATGACGGCGTGTTCCGCCTGTTGGTGACGGGTGGCAGTCAGGGCGCGTCGATCCTGTCGTCGGTTGTGCCGGACGGGCTGGGGATGTTGCCGGTGGCGTTTCGCCGCCGCTTGCAAGTGACGCAGCAATGCCGCACCGAAGATATCGAGCAGGTCCGCGCGAAATATGCGGAGCTTGGCATTCCGGCGGACCTTGCGACCTATATGGAGGATTTGCCGGAGAAGCTCGGTTGGGCGCATCTAGTGATTGCGCGGGCGGGCGCATCGACGATTGCGGAGCTGACTTGTGCCGGACGGCCCGGCATTCTTATCCCGCTGCCCAGTGCGGCAGACGACCATCAGACCGCCAATGCGCGTGAATTGGCGCAGGTGGGTGGCGGGCGTTCGATCTCGCAGGATAAATTTACGCCGGTGGAACTGGCCAAGCAGATGCAAAAATTGGGGCTGGACCCGGAAGCGTTGCAAAATGCCGCAGGCAGGGCGCGTTCGATTGGCCGTCCGGATGCGGCGCGGGCCTTGGCGGATTTGGTCGAATCCATCGATCAGCCTTCCGCACCGGAACTGGTCGGGGTCATCGAAACAGCCAATCGTCTGGCGGGAGCAGGGGCATGAGGGGCGTCGCCACCGATATCGGAACCATCCATTTCATCGGCATTGGCGGGATCGGCATGTCCGGCATTGCCGAGGTGATGCACAATCTTGGTTATAAGGTGCAAGGTTCGGACGTGGCCGAGGGCTATGTCGTGCAGGGTCTGCGTGATAAGGGCATCAAGGTGATGATCGGCCATGATGCCGCCAATCTCGGCGATGCGGTGGTGGTCGTGACTTCGACCGCGATCCAGCGCGGTAATCCGGAGGTAGAGGTGGCGCTGGAAAAGCGCATCCCGATTGTGCGTCGTGCGGAAATGCTCGCGGAATTGATGCGGCTGAAGAACACAGTCGCTGTTGCTGGCACGCATGGCAAGACCACGACGACATCGATGGTTGCGGCGATGCTGGATGCGGGCGGGATCGATCCGACCGTGATCAATGGCGGGATCATCAATCATTACGGGTCGAATGCGCGTTTGGGTGCGAGCGACTGGATGGTGGTCGAGGCCGATGAAAGCGATGGCAGCTTCTTGCGATTGGACGGCACGATTGCGGTCGTCACCAATATCGATCCGGAACATCTTGATCATTACGGCAGCTTTGAAAAGGTGAAATCGGCCTTTGTCGAATTCATTGAAAACGTGCCTTTTTATGGGCTGGCGGTGTTGTGCCTCGATCATCCGGAGGTGCAGGCGATCCTGCCGCGCATTCGTGATCGGCGGATCATGACCTATGGCTTTGCGGCACAGGCCGATGTGCGCGGCGAGAATGTGACGCCGATCCCCGGCGGCAATCGCTTTGACGTGCTGGTGCGCAACCGCGATGGCGTGACGCGCCGGATCGAGGGCGTCGAAATGCCGATGCCGGGGCGTCATAATGTCCAGAATGCGCTGGCGGCGATTGCGGTCGCGCTTGAAATGGGGATGACGGACGCACAGATCGTCGGCGGTTTTGCGAAGTTCGGCGGGGTGAAGCGGCGCTTCACCAAGGTTGGCGAAATTGCGTTCGAAGCGGGCAATCCCGCGAGCGTGATCGACGATTATGGCCATCACCCGGTCGAAATCCGCGCGGTCCTATCGGCGGCGCGTGAAGGTGTGCGCGGGCGCGTGATCGCGGTGGTGCAGCCGCATCGCTTCACCCGGTTGCGCGATTTGATGGATGAGTTCCAACAGGCGTTCAACGATGCCGATCAGGTGTTCGTGACCCCGGTCTATCCGGCGGGCGAACAGCCGATTGAGGGCGTGGACGCGGCTGCCTTGGTCGAGGGGCTGAAACGGCGCGGCCATCATAGCGCGCGGATCATCGCATCTGCCGATGCGCTGGCGACGACCTTGGCCAATGAAGTGCGGCCTGATGATATGGTGGTCTGTCTTGGCGCGGGCGATATTACCAAATGGGCGGCGGGCCTTGCCGATGCCGTGACGGGCAAGCGCGCATGAACGACCGGCCCATGATGCCGAAGGTGCGGGGCAGATTGACTCCCAACGCGCCCTTGGCACCGCTGATTTGGTTTAAGAGCGGCGGCCCGGCGGAATATCTGTTCGAGCCAGTAGATGTCGAAGATTTGCAGGATTTCCTGCGCGCGCTTGATCCATCGGTGCCGGTCTGGCCCTTGGGGTTGGGATCGAATTTGATCATCCGCGATGGCGGCATGCCGGGGGTGACGGTGCGGCTGGGCAAGGCCTTTGCCAAGGTCGAACAACTGGATGCGGTGACGTTACGTTGCGGCGGCGGGGCGTCGGGTATTCTCGCGTCTTCCACCGCGCGCGATGCGGGCATTGCCGGGACGGAATTCCTGCGCGGTATTCCCGGCACGGTTGGCGGCGCGGTGCGGATGAATGCCGGGGCCTATGGCCGCGAGATGAAGGATGTGCTGTTGAGCGCGGATGTCGTGCTGCGCGATGGCACGCGGGTCGAACTGCCGCTTGCGGCGCTGGGATATAGCTATCGCCATTCCGAATTGCCCGAAGGCGCGATTGTGGTCGGTGCGACCTTGCGCGGGGTGGCGGGCGATCCATTGGTGATCGGCGCGGAAATGGAACGGATCGCCGCAGAGCGCGAGGCATCGCAGCCCCTGCGTTCCAAGACGGGCGGCTCGACCTTCAAGAACCCTCCGGGCGAAAAGGCGTGGGCTTTGGTCGATCAGGCGGGATGCCGGGGCTTGCAACTGGGCGGCGCGCAGGTATCGGAAAAGCACACCAACTTTTTGCTCAACCTTGGCGATGCCACCAGCGCGGATATCGAGGCATTGGGCGAGGAAGTCCGTCGCCGGGTGAAGGACAAATCGGGCGTTGAGTTGCAATGGGAAATCCAGCGCGTAGGTGATTTTGCTGGATCAACCACACAAACAACCACAACATCTAAAGGAACCAAAGATCATGACTGACCGGCTGCATGTCGCCGTATTGATGGGTGGCTGGTCATCGGAGCGTCCGGTCTCCTTGATGAGCGGTAATGGCGTGGCGGATGCGCTTGAATCGCTCGGCCATCAGGTGACGCGGATCGATATGGATCGCGATGTCGCTGCCAAGCTCGCAGCGGCCAAGCCCGATGTCGTTTTCAATGCGCTGCACGGCACGCCGGGCGAAGATGGCACGGTGCAGGGCATGATGGACCTGATGGGCTTGAAATACACCCATTCGGGGCTGGTGACCTCGGTCATCGCGATCGACAAGCAACTGACCAAACAGGCGCTCGTCCCGCATGGTATCCGCATGCCGGGTGGCCATGTGGTGAAGAGCGAAAGCCTGTATGCGGGCGATCCGTTGCCGCGCCCTTATGTGCTGAAGCCGGTGAACGAGGGCTCGTCGGTCGGCGTTGCGATTGTGACCGAGGGCAGCAATTACGGCAATCCGATCCGCCGTGATGACGAAGGGCCGTGGCAGCATTTTGATGAATTGCTCGCCGAACCGTTCATCAAGGGGCGGGAGTTGACGGTCGCCGTGCTGGGCGGAAAATCCCTGTGTGTCACCGAATTGGTGCCAAAAAGCGGTTTCTATGATTTCGATGCCAAGTATACGGATGGGATGACCCAACATGTCTGCCCGGCGCAGGTGCCGGACGATGTGGCACAGGCGATGATGGATATGGCGCTGGCCGCGCACAATGCCTTGGGATGCAAGGGGACGTCGCGGTCGGATTTCCGTTGGGATGACAGCCAGGGCGTGGACGGGATTTATTTGTTGGAAGTGAATACCCAGCCGGGCATGACCCCGTTGAGCCTTGTTCCCGAACAGGCGAAACATTTGGGCATGACATATCCCGAACTGGTGCAAGAGATCATTGATGAGGCGATGGAATGAACGCACCGCGCGGTGGTGACAGGACGAAGGTAAGGCGCGGCGACGCGGTGCGTAAGCGCCCGGCGGCGGCCAAGCCGCGTCGGCCTGCGCCGCGCAAATCATCTTATGTCAGCAAGCTGCTCGCGCGCTTCCCCGATCAGGCTGATCAGTTGCGCGCCGCCGGTCGTTATGTCTTTTTCGGCGCGGCGGTGTGCTTGCTGGGCGCGGGCGCCTATGCGGCGCAATTGCCGCAGATGATCGGCGTGGAAATGGGCGAGGCGATTGGCCATGCCGGTTTTCAGGTCAAACGGGTGGAAATCGTCGGCATCAACCGGATGGAGCGTCTGCCGGTTTATGCGGTCGCGCTCGATCAGCAGAGCATGGCGATGCCGTTGCTCGATCTCGATCTGGTGCGCAATGAACTGCTCCAGTTCGGCTGGATCAAGGATGCGCGGGTGTCGCGCCGCCTGCCGGATACATTGGTCGTCGATATTGTCGAGCGCCAGCCGGTCGCGGTTTGGCAGCATAATCAGCAATTGACCTTGGTCGATGGGGAAGGGGTGTTGCTCGCCCCGGTCGATCTGGCGAATATGCCCGATCTGCCGTTGGTAATCGGCCCGGATGCCAATCGTCAGGTACAGGACATGCAGGCGCTGCTGGATGCGGTGCCATCGGTCAAGCCGTTGCTGGCGGGCGCGATCTGGGTTGGTGGTCGGCGTTGGGATTTGCGCTTCCATTCGGGTGAGGAACTCGCCTTGCCGGAAGGCAGCGAACAGGCGCAGCATGCGCTGGTGAAGTTCGTCCGCATCGATGCCAATGCGCGGATGCTGGGCAAGGGTTTCGCCCGTTTCGATATGCGCATTCCCGATCGATTGGTCGTGCGCAAGGCAGAGCAAAAAGAACCGGCAGTGGAGCCGCCACCACCCTCGGTCACGAAAGAGACGACCTGAGCGCGCGTAAGTTAGCGTAACGGAGGTAGGCGTACACGGTAAGCAGCACGGATTTTAGGGGCGATCAGCATGGTACAGGCACGCGGCGAACACATCATCACGGCACTGGATATCGGCAGCTCCAAAATTTCGGCAATGATCGCCGAACGCGATGCCGATGGCGAATTGCGGGTGCTTGGCACCGGGCAGCGCGAAAGCAAGGGCGTGCAGCGCGGCTATATTTCCGACATGCAGGCCGCCGAAATGGCGATCCGCGAGGCGGTGGAGCAGGCCGAGCGCATCAGCGGCGAACATGTGCAGGATGTGTGGGTCGGCTTTTCCGCCGGGGGGTTGGTGAGCGATATTCTGCCGGTCGAGGTCGAATTGGCCGGGCATCGCATCGAACAGGAAGATATTGACGAACTGCTGTTCACGGGCGGGCAGAATCTGGATGTCGCGGGACGGATCGTGCTGCACGCCCAGCCGACGCTCTATACGCTGGATGGTTTGCAGGGGGTGAAAAAGCCGATTGGCCTGCATGCGGATCGGCTCGGCGTCGATGTGCATGTGGTGTCGGCGGAAAGCTCGCCCGTGCGCAATATCGACCAATGCGTCCGCAATGCGATGCTGGGGGTCAAGTCGATCATCGCCTCGCCGGTGGCGACCGGCTATGCCTGTCTGTCGGAAGAAGAACGCGAACTCGGCGTCGCCCTGATCGAAATGGGGGCGGGGGTCACGAATATTTCGCTGTTCGCGGGCGGGATGCTCGCGGGCCTGACGTCCTTGCCGATGGGGGCTGCGGACATCACCGATGACATTGCCTCCCATTTCGGGATGCGGCGCGAAGTGGCGGAGCGGCTGAAATGCTTCCACGGGTCGGCCACCACCAGTCCGCGCGACAATCATGACATGCTCGATATTGCGCCATTGGGTGGCAGCGATGATGGCAGCGACGCGCAGCGCATTACCAAGGCGCAGATGATCGCTGTCATTCGCGAACGCTTGCGCATGATGACGGACGAGATCGAGGCATCGCTGAAAAAGCTCGGCTTTGCCGGGCCGGTGGGTCGCCAAGTCGTGCTGACCGGCGGCGGTGCAGAATTGAAGGGCGTGGCCGATTATTTGCAAGGCACGCTTGGCCGCGTGGTGCGTGTCGGGCGTCCGCGTGGATTGATCGGTCTGCCGGAGGCGCATGGCGGGCCTGCATTTTCAGCATTGGCCGGGCTGGTGCATCATGCGGCGAGCAATCCAGCAGATTTGCGCCAATTTGGCATGGGTTCGGATGAATTACCAGTTTCTAGTCGGCGAGAGACTTGGTTAGAGAGGCTCGTGACATTGCTGAAAACTGCATTTTGAGGCTTTTCCCCAGTTTTTGTCTATATTTTGTATTTTTTTCTCGCATCACTGTTTCAGATGGTGCTATTTATTAACGAATGCCCGACTTGGGGGGCTGCTAAAGGGGAATGTGCGCGATGACCATAGGTTTCACTCATCCTGAAGTCGAAGAACTTCGCCCGCGGATCAGCGTGATCGGGGTTGGTGGTGCCGGTGGCAATGCAATTGCGAACATGATCGCCTCTGATGTGCAGGGCGTGGATTTCATCGTCGCGAACACCGATGCGCAGGCGCTTAACGCGTCCGCCGCGGAACAGCGCATCCAGCTTGGCCTCAAGATCACACAGGGTCTTGGCGCAGGTTCACGCCCGGATATCGGTCGCGCGGCTGCCGAAGAAACTCTTGAAGAGATTCTCCGCTCGCTGGAAGGCGCGCACATGTGCTTCATCGCCGCGGGCATGGGCGGCGGCACCGGCACGGGCGCTGCGCCGGTCATTGCCAAGGCCGCCAAGGAAATGGGCATTCTGACCGTTGGGGTCGTGACCAAGCCATTCAGCTTTGAAGGATCGCGCCGTACCAAGTCGGCCGATGCCGGTATCGAAGAGCTGCAAAAGCATGTCGACACCCTGATCGTCATTCCCAACCAGAATTTGTTCCTGATCGCCAATCCGAACACGACCTTCAAGGAAGCGTTCAAAATGGCTGACGAAGTCCTGCAACAGGGCGTGCGCGGCATCACCGATCTGATGGTCATGCCGGGCCTTATCAACCTCGACTTTGCAGATGTGCGTTCCGTGATGGAAGAAATGGGCAAGGCGATGATGGGCACGGGCGAAGCCAGTGGCGACCATCGCGCGATTGAGGCGGCGGAACGGGCGATTGCCAATCCGTTGCTGGACGGCGTGTCGATGAAGGGCGCAAAGGGCGTCATCATCTCGATCACCGGCGGCGACGATATGCGCCTGATGGAAGTCGACGAAGCCGCAAATCACATCAAGGAACTGGTCGATCCGGATGCCAACATCATCTGGGGTTCGGCCTTTAATCCGGAACTCGAAGGCAAGATCCGCGTTTCGGTTGTCGCGACCGGGATCGAAGCAGAATCGATGACCCGTCCGGAACAGGCTCCGGCCCGTGTGTTCTCTTTCCCACCGACGACCAAGGCCCCTGCGCCCAAGGTTGAGGTGGAAGCTGCCCCGGTTGTGGCGGCACAGGTTGAAGTGGCGCCAGAACCTGCGCCCGCGCCGGTCGTGGAAAGCATTTTCGAAGCCGCGCCGGTCGCGGTTGAGCCGACCCCGGTCGTCGCGCCGGAGCCCGTCGCTTATGCCCCTGCTCCGGTGATCAGCTTTACCGATCCGGCTGTCGCGGATGATACGACGCTGGAACTCGAAACGCCGATCGCGCCTGTCGCTGCCGCGCCGGTTGATGAATTGCAGTTGGAGCCGACGCAATATGTGGCGCCGGCACCGCAGGCCCCGGCACCACAGGCTTATGCCCAGCCGGAACCGGAAATTCAGCCGACCCGTAGCTGGCTTGGTGGCCAGCGTGCGGCAGACGCACCTGCTGCCGCGCCGCGCGCCGGTGGCACGTTGTTCGAACGCATGTCGAGCCTTGCCCGTGGCACCGCCGCCCGCCCGGCGGAACCTGCCGCCGACACGAACCCGCTCGATATTCCGCGCTTTTTGAACAAGCAGAATAATCAGTAATCTTTCGCGGTAGTGCCCGCGATGAGTTCCCGAGGGTCGCACCCCGGATCGGCCCTCCCCGCCCTTATGGACGGGGAGGGCTTTGTATTTCTCGGGTAACTAAGATTGCTGCACCGGCCTGAAACGGATAGAGCAAAAAATATGACAGACTCGCCCGTTTCCCCCGCTGCATCCGGCCCGGATTCACCTGATGTGGTTTCCTTCGGCTATCAGGACATCAAGGCCGAAGAAAAGGCCGCCCGCGTCGGCGAGGTCTTTCGCAATGTCGCCAGCAAATATGATCTGATGAACGATGCCATGTCCGCCGGGATGCACCGGCTGTGGAAGGATCGTTTCGTCAATCTCGTGCGCCCACGCGCAGGGGAACGCATTCTCGATGTGGCGGGCGGCACCGGCGATATCGCCTTTCGCATGGCGAAGCGCGGGGCAGAGGTCACGATTTCCGACATTAACCCGGCGATGCTCGATGTCGGCAAGGAACGCGCCGAAAAGAAAAAGATCCAAGGCCTGTCATGGGCAGTGGAAAATGCGGAAGAACTGTCGTTCCCGGATAACAGCTTTGACGCCTATACGATTGCGTTTGGCATTCGCAACGTCACCCATATCCAAAAGGCATTGGGCGAGGCACATCGCGTGTTGAAGCGCGGCGGGCGGTTTTACTGCCTTGAATTTTCGACCACGACATGGCCCGGCTTTGCCGAGGTGTATGACGCGTATTCGCATAAATTGGTCCCGAAACTCGGCAAGCTGCTCGCGAATGACGAGGACAGCTATCGCTATCTGATCGAATCGATCCGGCGCTTTCCGGATATGCCGACGTTCAAGGCGATGATCGACAAGGCTGGTTTTGTGCAGACCCGTTGCGAGCCGATTTTGGGCGGGCTGGTGGCCATTCATAGCGGCTGGAAGATTTGACCGCCGCCGTTACCCATATGGCCCGGCTGTTACGCTGGGGCCGGACCCTTGCGCGCCATGGCGCGTTGATGGGGATCGAGCGCGATGTGCTGGTGCCGACAAGGATACGGCGCTTGGCACGGCTGGCGCGATTTGGCGCGCGTGTGCCGAAGTCGCCCAATTATGCGCTCGCGTTTGAAAAGCTGGGGCCTGCGGCGATTAAGCTGGGGCAGGCACTGGCAACGCGGCCCGATCTGGTCGGCGCGGAGGCGGCTGCCGATCTTGCGCGGTTACAGGATAATCTGCCGCCCTTGCCGTTTGAGCAGATCCGCGTGGCGATTGAGGCGGGGCTGGGCAAGCCGATAGAACAGGTCTTTGCCTCTATCGATCCGGTCGCGGTCGGCGCGGCCTCGATTGCGCAGGTCCATCGCGCGGTCACGACCGAGGGGCGTCATGTCGCGATCAAGGTGCTGCGGCCCGGTGTCGAAGAGGTCATGGCCTCGTCGATTGAGACCTATGAATGGGCGGCTGCCCATGCCGAGGCGCAGGGCGGCGAGCTGAAACGCCTGCGGCCGCGTCAGGTTATCGCGACATTCCGCCAATGGACGATGCGCGAGCTGGACCTGCGGCGCGAGGCTGCGTCTGCATCCGAACTGGCGGAAGGGATGAAGGCCGAGCCGGGATTCTTCGTGCCGGATATCGACTGGAGCCGAACCAGTCGCCGGGTGATGACGCTCGATTGGATCGATGGCATCCGCATTGGCGACCGCGAGGCGCTGATCGCGGCGGGCCATGATCCCAAGCAATTGGCGGCGACATTGGTGCGCGGTTTCTTGCGTCAGGCGATTATCGATGGCTTTTTCCATGCCGATTTGCATCAGGGCAATTTGTTTGTCCTGCCCGATGGCCGGATCGCGACGATTGATTTTGGGATCATGGGCCGGGTCAACCGGCAGGCGCGATTGTGGCTGGCGGAAATTCTGCATGGTCTGGTTACCGGCAATTATCGCCGCGTGGCTGAAATTCATTTCGACGCGCAATATGTGCCGGGCCATCATAATATCGATGAATTCACGACCGCGCTGCGTGCCGTGGGCGAACCGATCCGGGGCTTGGCGCTGAAGGACATTTCCATCGGCCATATGTTGGATGGACTGTTCGCGATTACCCGCGATTTCGAAATGCCGACCCAGCCGCATTTGTTGCTGCTGCAAAAGACGATGGTGATGGTTGAGGGCGTCGCGCTGACGCTCGATCCCGATATCAACATGTGGGATACATCCGGGCCGTTTGTGAAGGAATGGCTACGCACCGAATTGGGGCCGGAAGTGATGCTCGCCGATGGCCTACGCGCCGGGGTGAAGAGCCTGTTGCGCCTGCCGGACCTGCTGCGCCGGATCGATAATGCCTTTCCGACACCCGGCGCTGCGCCGCCGCCCGCGCCCTTGCCGGACATCCGGATCATCGGGCAGGGCGATGGCCGCTGGTTCCGCACGTTGGTAACCGCGCTGATCGGGGCAGTTGCCGGGGCGGTGATAGTATCAGGGGCGACATCCCTTCACTGGCTCGGCTGATCGCCGGTGACAGCACGCCCGCCGCTCGGCCTTTATATCCATTGGCCATTTTGCGTATCGAAATGCCCTTATTGCGACTTCAACAGCCATGTGCGCGATGAAGTCGATCAGGCGGCTTGGCGCGAGGCCTTGCTCGCGGACCTGCGGCATGAGGCGGCGCTGACCCCCGGCCATCAACTGGCCTCGATCTTTTTCGGGGGCGGCACGCCGTCGTTGATGCCGCCCGCGACTGTCGCGGCGCTGATCGATGCGGCGACCGGATATTGGCCTGTGGCGGATAATCTGGAGATCACGCTGGAGGCCAATCCCTCGTCTGTGGAAGCGAATAAGTTCGCGGATCTGGCCAAGGCTGGGGTCAATCGCCTGTCCTTGGGGCTGCAATCGCTGGATGATGAGGCGTTGCGCTTTCTTGGTCGCGCCCATGGCGTGGCGGAGGGGCTGGCCGCACTCGATGTTGCGCAGGCACAGTTCGACCGCGTGACCTTTGACCTCATCTATGCGCTGCCAGATCAGGATTTGGCCACATGGGAGGCGATGTTGCGCCGCGCCTTGGGCTTTGGCACGACGCATCTCTCGCTGTATCAATTGACCATCGAACCCGGCACGCGCTTTGCCACGATGGCGCAGCAAGGCGGGCTGGTGCCGAAAGACGCGGATGAGGCGGCGGATTTCTTTGAACTGACGCAGGCGATCACATCCGATGCGGGCCTGCCGATGTATGAGGTGTCCAACCATGCGGCCAAGGGGCAGGAAAGCCGCCATAATCTCGTCTATTGGCGCTATCAGGATTATGCCGGTATCGGCCCCGGCGCGCATGGTCGGCGCGGCGGCATGGCGACGATGCGCCATAAAAAGCCGGAAAACTGGATGGCAGCCCTTGCCCGTAATGAACATGGTTGTCAGGAAGAAAGCATGCTGTCGCCGCGTGATCGGGCGGCGGAACGCTTGTTGATGGGGTTAAGGCTCGTCGAAGGCCTTGCGATTCCCGATTGGCAAGCGGCATATATTGATTGGGACCGGGTGGACCGGCTGGTGATTCAAGGACTGATGACAAGGCAGGGCAATCATATCGCGGCGAGTGCCAATGGGATGCTCTTGCTGAATGCACTGATCGACGCCTGTTTCAAGGGTGACGATGATGGCCGGTAATTGGGGCAACAAGGGCGAACTGCCCCCGCAATTGGCCGTGCCTTATGTGCCGTTGCGGGTGTTTACCTGCTTTACGATGCTGGAAGGCGCGATTGAGCCGAAGGTGCTGCCAAAGCTCGCGCGCAAGGCCGGGTTCCCGGCGGTCGCGATTGCGGATCGCAACGGGCTTTATGCCGCGATGAACTTTTCGGATGCCGCGAAGAAGGCGGGTATCCAGCCGATCATCGGCACGATGCTGTGCGTGGCGCGGCCCAATGCGCCGGTGGAGCGGCTCGATTGGATCGCGCTGTTGGCGCAAACCGAACAGGGCTATAACAATCTGTGCGCCTTGGTATCGATGGCGCATCTTGAACGGCCCTTGCACCTAGATCCACATGTGCCGATGTCGGCGCTGGAAGGGCGGACGGACGGGCTGATCGCGCTGACTGCCGGGGGCGAGGGGGGGCTTGCTCGCCTGTTTGCCGAAGGTCAGCCGGACAGGGCCTTGGCCTATGCCGACCGCTTGCAATCCCTGTTCAGCGGCAGGCTGTATATCGAATTGTCGCGCCGCAATGATCCGGTGGAAGAGGCGGCGGAAGAGGCGTTGATCGACCTGGCCTATGCCCGCGATTTGCCATTGGTCGCGACCAACCCGGTGCATTTTGATGCGCCGGATTTCCATGAGGCGAATGAGGCGGCTCTGTGCATCGCGGCCAGTTCGCAACTCGCGGCGGAGGATCATCCCCGCTCCAACCCGGAAGGCTGGCTCAAGCCCGCCATCGACATGCAGGATCTGTTCGCCGATCTGCCGGAGGCGATCCACAACACCTTGGTCGTGGCCCAGCGTTGCGCCGCGACTGCGCCCTATCGCAAGCCGATCTTGCCGTCATTGGCCGGTGATCGCGAGGCCGAGGCCGAACAGCTACGCCGCGATGCCGAGGCGGGGCTGGAGGCGCGGCTTGAAAAGCTCGATTATCCGATTGATCGGCAGGTCTATTTCGACCGGCTGAAATTCGAGGTCGATATCATTATCGGCATGGGCTTTCCCGGTTACTTCCTGATCGTGGCCGACTTCATNNTCGGGCCGGGCCGTGGTTCGGGCGCAGGCTCGGTCGTTGCTTGGGCGCTGACGATTACCGATCTCGATCCCATTCGCTTGGGCCTGCTGTTCGAACGTTTCCTCAACCCGGAACGCGTGTCGATGCCCGACTTCGACATCGACTT
>DITW01000076.1 GCA_002422945.1 Sphingomonadales bacterium UBA6174
GGAACAGGTGATGCAGGCCGCGCAGATTTTGGCGGGCTATTCATTGGGCGACGCCGATCTGTTGCGCCGCGCGATGGGGAAGAAGATTCAGGCGGAAATGGACGCCCAGCGCGCGACCTTCTGCGAAGGCGCGGCGAAGAACGACATTTCGACCGAAAAGGCGAACGAACTGTTCGACTTGATCGACAAATTCGCGGGCTATGGCTTCAACAAGAGCCACGCGGCCGCCTATGCGCTCGTCGCTTATCATACCGCTTGGATCAAGGCGCATTATCCGGCAGAATTTTACGCCGCGTCGATGTGTTACGACATGACGGTGACCGACAAATTGGCGATTTTCGTCGATGATATTCGCCGCGCGGGCGTGATCCTGCTGCCGCCCTGCATCAATCACTCAGAAGCCGAATTTTCGACCGAAGTGCTGCATGATGGCGCGGTCGCGGTGCGCTATGGGCTGGGCGCGTTAAAGGGCGTCGGCGAAAAGGCGATGGAGCAGGTCTGTGCCGACCGCGACGCGCATGGGCCGTTTACCTCAATTGACGATTTCGCCCATCGCATCGACCCCAAGACGATCAACCGTCGCCAGATGGAATCGCTCGCCTCTGCCGGGGCGTTCGATGCGCTGCATGAAAATCGGGCGGCGGTGCATCTGGCATCGGAACAGGTGCTGGCCGTGGCCAGCCAGACGGCATCGGATCGCGATAGCGGGCAGCATGGCCTGTTTGGTGGCAATGACCATCATGACAATGCGGCGATACGCCTCACGGACGAAGACTGGGCATTGTCCGAACGGATGGTGCAGGAAAAGGACGCGTTCGGCTTTTATTTCTCGGCCCATCCGGTCGATCGCTATCGCCATGTCGCGGAAAGCAACGGGGCACGCAGCTTCAGCGCGATTTGCGCGCTCACCTTCCCGACCGAGGGCGGACGGGTGAACGCGACGATGGCGGCGATGGTCGAGGATGCCCGCTGGCGCACGTCCCAGCGCGGCAAGCGTTATGCGCAGGCGACATTCTCCGACCAGTCCGGCCAGTTTACCGCCAGTTGCTTTGATGAGGATGTCGGCAAGGAATTGGAAGAGGGCGCGCGCTCTGGCGAGTGTCTGTTGCTGAATGTCGAGCTTGATCGCAAGCCGGATGAGGACATCCCGCGCATCACCATCCGCAAGACCCAGCCGCTCGCGACCTTATCGACCTCGGCACGGTTGATGCTGACGATCCGAGTGACGCAGGATTCCGCGCTGCAATCTCTGGCCGAAATGTTGTCGACCGAAGAGGGCGGCAAGGGGCAGGTGGTGCTGGAATTGCCATTGTCCGATGGTTTTGGCGAGGCCTATGTCCATTTGCGCCGCAACTTCCTGATCGATGCCGAACTGGCCGGACGGCTGGAGCGCATTCAGGGCGTGGAGTCCGCAAGGCTCGAACAAAACAGCCAAATTCCGCTGCGACTGGTCTCCTGACTTTTCGGCTGATGGCGGGTCCGATGGGCGCTGTTCATGGCCCAAGGCGTGAAACGCGGCGTTAAACGGTCCGATGTGGCTGTGTGTTTTATTCAGATAACGCATTGATATATCAAGTGTGATGATGGCGATACCGCTACATACTTGGCCCCGCACCCTGCGCGTGGTTGGTTCGATACTGGAGCGGGAGGTCGGCATTATCCGAGCCACCCGATTTGTGTCGCGTCAACAATAAACAGGGTCGTCGCTTGCTCATGCTTATTCGCTCTGGCGCTCTTTGTAGCGCAAGTGGATCGGCGCACCATCAGATGGTGAGACCGACGCCTTTGTGGTTCGAGGGAGCGATTGTCCGGTCATGATTTTCAAATTAGCGAGCGCCCTCAGGCGACCGGATCGGTTTGGCAGCGCAGACCGTCGCCTTGATACGCGGCATGTGACGATCTTTCGGCCGGCATTGATTACGGTCGATGATTTCGCTGGTCATCGCTTTGAAGGCCTTTGCATGGTCCGCAATATTTCGTCGTCCGGCTTTATGGGGAGCGTGCATACCCGGCTGCCGATTGGCCAGCGCATCACCCTCCAGACCCATTTCGATCTTACCCTCAATGCCCAGATCGTCTGGGCAGATGCCACCCATATAGGTGCGGTCTTCGATACACCGGTCGATATTGACGAGGTGCTGGCGATCATGTCGTGCCGCAATCGCGATGGCATGGTCCAGCGCGCGCCGCGGGTCAGCATTCGTTGCAAGGCGACGCTCAGCCGGGGTGAAGAGGTGATGCCGGTCGAGGTGCTGGACATGTCGCAAAGCGGGGTCAAGATCGCGGCCAAAGGGCTTAAAACCGGGGAAATCGTCAATATACTGGTCGAGGGTCTCGATTCACGCCGCGCCACGGTGCAATGGTCGAATGATGGACGGGCGGGCCTGACATTCTTCCGTGCGGTGCGGTTCGAGGAACTGGCGTCATGGGCCATCGATACCCATCAGCGTAATTCGTGACGGGGGTTATTCCCCGCCGAGGTCGTAGCCGCTGATATCCGCGAGATCGCTGAACTTGGTGATCATCGCCTCGAACTTGAGCGGCACGCGCCCGGTGGAACCGTGACGCTGCTTGGCGACGATGACTTCGGCAATGCCATAGGCCCGTTCCATTTCCGCCTGCCATTCCGCAAGCTTGGGATCATTATCGTCCGGACGGCGCGCGGCGATGTAATATTCGCCGCGATAGACGAACAACACAATATCCGCGTCCTGCTCAATCGAGCCGGATTCACGCAAATCCGATAGCTGTGGGCGCTTGTCTTCGCGCTGCTCAACGGCGCGGGAGAGCTGGGACAAGGCGATCACCGGCACGTGCAGTTCCTTGGCCAATTGCTTGAGGCCACGGCTGATTTCCGAGATTTCCTGCACGCGATTGCCATCGCCGCCACGGCCCGAGCCTTGCAGCAGCTGGAGATAATCGACCACGACCAGATCGATCTTGTGCTGACGCTTCAGACGGCGTGCGCGGGTGCGTAGCGCTGCGATGGTGAGGCCGGGGGTATCGTCGATGAACAAGGGTAGTGATTCCAGCTCCGCCGCCGCCTGCGCCAGCCGCCGAAATTCGCTCTTGTTGATTTTACCCATGCGCAGATTTTCGGAAGAGATGCCCGATTGTTCCGCCAGAATACGGGTAGCAAGCTGATCCGCCGACATTTCGAGGCTGAAAAATGCGACGGCCGCACCAAGCGACTTGCCCTCTTCCATCCCGTCTTCGCGGTCGCGGACCAAGCGCTGCGCCGCATTGAATGCGATATTAGTGGCCAATGATGTCTTGCCCATGCCGGGACGACCGGCAAGGATGATCAAGTCGGACCGGTGCAGACCGCCCATTTTGGCGTTCATGCTATCAAGGCCGGTGGTGATGCCGGAGACATGGCCGCCGCTATTAAACGCACGTTCGGCCTGTTTCACTGCCTCGGTTGCCGCCTGGACAAAGCTTTTGACCGAACCGGATTCGCCGCCTTGTTCCGCGACCTTGTAGAGTTCGACTTCGGCCTGTTCGATCTGGCTTTTCGGATCGACATCCTCAGAGGTATCCATCGCCTGTTCGACCATCGTCCGCCCGACGCCGATCAGCGCGCGGAGCAGGGCGAGGTCGTAAATCTGCTGGGCGAAATCACGCGCGCCGATGAGCGCCGCGCCAGAGCCGGTTAGCATCGCGAGATAGCCGAGGCCGCCCAATTGCTTCAGCCCCTCATCCGCCTCGAACATCGGTTTGAGGGTGACGGGGTTGGCGACCATGTTGCGGTCGGCAAGGCGCAGGATCGCCTCATAGACCCGGCCATGCACGGATTCAAAGAAATGCTCGGGCTTGAGCTTGAGCTGCACATCTTCGACCAGCCGATTGTCGATCATCAACGCGCCCAACAGCGCGGCCTCCGCCTCGATATTATGGGGCAGGACGGTCTGTAGTCCGCCATCTTCGGACGGGAGCAGTCGGATCATTTCAGCGTTCATACCGCATCATGCGCCGGATCGGCCCTGTGGTGCAAGTCTGGCGATGCTCAGGTCTGTTGGCGATAGACGGGATAATTTGGGGAAAAGCTGTGGATAACTACCGCGCCGGATAGCGTAACCGGCCTAAAAAGCGTGTCATGCTGAAGCGATGATCGGCGCGGGATTTCCATCCGGCCTTGGCCTTTTCGATCTTCATCACCTCGCCCAGCCGCCGTTCGAGAAATGCCTTGGTTTCGGACAAATCCGCGCTGTCATCCGCGAGCCACGCATGTTGGGTCGCGTGATAGACCGCGAGCAGGGTCGCGCGCTTGGTATAATGGTTGAAATCGCTGGCTTCATCGCCCGCCAGCCGCCAGATCACATCCGCCGTGCGCCAGCCGAGTTGCACGCCCTTGGCGGCATTCTGGGGCAAGGCGAGAATAGACAGGGCGCGGCGCACCGCATCCTTGCGCCCCTGCATCGCGGCAAAACGCGCATGGAGCGCCGCGCGGATCTTGCCGGTCATGCCGAGCGCGCGGAATTGATCATTGTTGCACATCGCGATCATCTGCTGGTCGATCTGGTCGATCCATGCATCGATCATCTGGACCTTACCCTCGGGAAAGGCGAGCCGCGCGTGATCCGGGTTAAGGCCGATGGCCCGCGCCGCATCATCGCGCGCCATGTCGCCCCAGCCGTCGAACACCGCATTGGCGGCGATATGCGGGGCAAGCGCCGCCCGCATATCTTCCAATGTCATGTCTTCGATATCAAGCTGGTGCGTCATGCGTGGGGCCTTAAAGGTCAGGAACGGGCGGCACGGGCATCGGCGGCGTGTCGCTGTCGTCTTCGTGAATGTCGATGATACCACGGCCAACATGGCTCTTGCGATAGCCATAAGCGAAATACACCAGCAAGCCGATACCCGCCCAGACCGGCAGGACCATCATCGCTTCAAACGGCAGGTTCACATAAAGGCCAATCGTGCCGATGATCGCAAGCGGCGCGACAATGCCGATGGCGGGGGTGCGGAACGGGCGATGGCGCTTCGGATCGGTCTTGCGCAGCACCATCACAGCAATCGCGACCATGAAAAAGGCGAACAACGTGCCGGAGTTGGAGACGTCCGCCAGCTTGCCGACCGGCAAAAACGCAGCGGCGATGGCGACGAAGACGCCGGTGATGCCGGTGACGATGTGCGGGGTATGCCATTTGGGATGCACATCCGCGAGTTTTTCGGGCAACAGGCCATCGCGCGCCATCACGAAAAAGATGCGGGTCTGGCCGAACATCATCATCAAGATGACGGACGGCAGTGCGAGAAAGGCAGCAAGGCCGATCACATTGCCCATCCACGGCCAGCCGAGCGATTTCAGCACATGGGCCAGAGCTTCTTTCGAGCAAGCCAGCGGTTCGATGACGCCCGAGGCGACAATCGAGGCGCATTGGTCTGCCAGCGCCTTGCTACCCGGATAAAGTGCCTCGCCAGCAGGACCGACGACCGGCTGTGAATCGATCGTGCCGACAGCGCCAGCCGACACGAGGAGATAGAAGACCGTGCAAATGCCAAGCGAACCGATCAGGCCGATGGGGACGTTGCGTTGCGGATGTTCGGTTTCTTCGGCGGCGGTCGACACGGCATCGAAGCCGACATAGGCAAAGAAGATCGACGCGGCAGCGCCCAGCACGCCAAGGCCTGCGCCCTTGCCCTCGCCAAACCAGCCATTGGGGGTGAAAGGTTCGAAATGCGCGCCGTTAATCATCGGAATGGTAATCGCGATGAACATTGCCAGCGCCGTCACCTTGACGATGACCAATACCGCATTCACGCGGGCGCTTTCCTTGGTGCCGATCATCAACAGGCCGGTCACCAACAGCGAAATAATCAAGGCGGGAAGGTTCACGACGCCACCGGCATAAGGGCCATAGGCCAAGGCATCGGGGATATGGATGCCGAGCGAAGATTGCAGCAGGCCGACGAAATAACCGGACCAGCCGACCGAGACCGCGCTTGCCGCCACCGCATATTCGAGGATCAGCGCCCAGCCGACCATCCATGCCATCAATTCGCCCATCACCGCATAGGTATAGGTATAGGCCGAGCCGGACACCGGCAGCATCGCCGCCAGTTCGGAATAGCACAAAGCCGCCACCGCGCAGACGAGACCGGCGATGACAAAGCTCCACATCATCGCGGGGCCGGCCTTTTGCGCAGCCTCGGACGTCAGGACGAAAATCCCTGTGCCGATGACGGCGCCTACACCAAGAAGGGTCAATTGCATCGCGCCCAAGGTGCGGTGCAGAGATTTTTTCTCTGCGGTGCGTAAAATCGCGTCCAATGGTTTAATGCGACCAAAGATCATTGTTTTCCCCTCTGAACCGACCCTTTTAGGCGTTTGCGAACCCTAACCGCAAATCACACAGGCGCAACCATTATCGCTGTCATGATCGCGGGATCATCTCGCGCATCTGGCGACCGCCAAAAATGTGGATATGGAGGTGCGGCACTTCTTGATGGCCATGGCCGCCGATATTGGCGAGGAGGCGATAGCCGGGCGCAGGCAGGCCCTGTTCGCGGGCGACATGGCCGACTGCGCGGATAAAGCCCGCAATTTCGGCATCGTCAGCGGTGGCAGTGAAATCGTCCCAGCTGACATAGCGCCCCTTGGGAATCACCAAGATATGGATCGGTGCCTGCGGGTTGATGTCGTGAAAGGCGAGGGCGAACTCGTTTTCATAGACTTTTTTGCTGGGGATCTCTCCGCGCAGGATTTTGGCGAAGATATTCTGATCGTCATAAGGGGCGGTCGCATCAATCGGCATATTGTCGAATTTCCGTCAAATTTGGGGGCGGGATGCTTTTTCGACCAGACCGGAGACACCGTCGCGGCGGTCGAGCTCGGCCATGACATCATCGAACGAGAGGTCCATGTCGGCCAACAAAATCCCGAGGTGGAACAACAGGTCGGCGGATTCCTTGATGATCTCGTCACGGTCGTTGGCAATAGCGGCGATCACGGTTTCCACCGCCTCTTCGCCAACTTTTTGCGCGATCTTGCCACGGCCACGCGCGGTGAGCTTGGCGACATAGGAGGAGGAGGGATCTGCAACGCGGCGTTCGCGAATAATCCCGGTGAGTCTGTCGAGGGTTGCCGTCATCCGCGCATCTGGCGCGGCAGTGGCGTTAGCGTCAAGTGCGATTATTTATCCCGCGTCCGTCCTTTGCGGCTCAGATGCCGTCCGATCAATAGCCCCGCCACGCCAATGGCGAACAGGGTATATTCGGTTGGTTCGGGCAGATTGACCGGGAGGGTGCCCGATTCAGCCAATGGCCAGCAGGGGCATTTGCCAGCGGCGGGGGATGTCATGAAACAGACCATCGCTATGGCCATCGCCGGGCCTGATTTCATCCGCATAAGCTACTCCAGACATAACAGGTCTAGGGCGCGCTTATACCGGCAATAATAGAGGATTAGCAATCATCCTTCAGCATGAATGGAGGGCGCTTGTCCTGACTTCAGGCTTAGCCGTTCTTCGCTTGCGGCTTGGGGCTGAGATATCGTGATACCACCAACCCCAATATGCCGATGACGAGCAGCGCGCCATTGCTGGGTTCGGTGATATTGATCCGCGGGATCATCGACATCGCATAGCCAGCAGAGGTCGCCAACAAGGCGAAGATCGCCGCCACCATGAACGGTTGGAATTTCAAACGCATACGCTACTCCTACAAAACGCATCACATTGGCCAGTCTGCACAGGCCGGTGATGACATGTTATTAGCAAGGCTTCGGCCAATTTGGTGCCAGTCGGCCAATATCGCTGGTGTCGATGGTTAATGAGTGTCGCTGCCACGGGGGCGCATGCGCATCAGTGTAAAATCTGCCGACAGTGCTGATGCCCGATCTTCAGAACATATATTTGATCTTGATCGCCTGATGCGGGCTTGTGCTGTCAATCATGAAGCTAGCGGCGCGAAAAGAGGGTGGGCCGAACAAGATCGCCGGGTTATTGGAAAAGCCGAAACCCTCGCGCGGGATACCAAGCCGCGTATCGAGCCTGCCATTATTGTTTTCGTCATGGATCAATGACAACGCATATAGCCCATAAGGCAGGTCGCCAAAGCGCACGTCACCGGCCTCGCGCGCGGCGACATTGAGGTGGCGGGCGGCGGGGTCCTTGGTGCAATCGGGGAAAAACTGCCGGTCGCGCGTCAGGCAAAAGCGCACGACCCCTTTTTGCGAGCGCAACGAGCTTGTTTGCACGGCCAGCACCGCCCTTGCGACGGTCTGCGCGCTCATTGGTTGGGCAGCGATGTCGGTCGCGGCCTGCAATGGGGCCGGCGCGGATATGGCTGTCGCCAGCGAAACAGCGGCCAAGGATACGCAACATATATTTTTCATCGCCCCTAGTCGCCTTCAAAGGTGAAAGGAGTCAAGCCGCGTTCGCGATCATTGACCACCAATTCACGGCCAAGCGGCGGGGCAGAGCGCTGCGGGCAATCCTTGCGCGTGCAAAAGGAACAGCCCGGCCCGATCGGCGTGACGGGGCCATGGTCAAGATCAATGCCCTTGGCATCGGCAAGGCTGCGCGCGAGCCGTGCCTCCAGCCCGATCGCGACTGAAAATTCGGCCTCGATCTGATTGAAATTACGGCCATGCGGATGCACCGTGCGGGCCATGGTCAGCCAGCGGCTGCCATTTTCCATCTCAACCAATTGGCGCATGATCTTGCCCGGGCGATCAAAGGCGTGATGGACCTGCCATAAAGGGCAGCGCGTGCCGCCTTCGACCAATGCGCCATTGCTGGCCCCGGCATAACGTTTCGACACCTGTCCGGCGCGATCGACCCGGACCATGAAAAAAGGCAGGCCGCGCGCGCCGACGCGATAGAGGGTGGTCAGGCGATGCGCGACCATTTCAAAGCTGACCCCGAAGCGATGGGGCAGAATGACAAGGTCATAGCCCGTGCTTTCGCAGGCCTTGAGGAAGCGGGCATAAGGCATCAGCACGGCGGCCGCGAAATAGCTGGTCAAATGGCGGCGGAAAAAGCGCTCGGCGGTGCGGTCTTCGAATTGCGCGCCTTGCACCAGGCTGTCGATTTCACTCTTCGCCTCTAATTGCGCGATCTGAAAGGCGGTTTGAAAGGCGCGCGAGGCGGCATCCAGCAGTTCCGATAGCTGCAATTGCCGCGCATGCAGATCGAGCCGGCGCAATCGGTCGGGCATGACATCCACCGGCAGAATGCGGATGTTGAATTGATGAGTGACGCGCAGTCGTTCGCTGAGCGCGGCATAGATGTCGCTGCCCGACAGGCGCAGTTCCTCGGCCAGCGCCTCGGCCTTGTAATCGAGATCGGCGAAATGATTGCGCCAGCGCTCGATCTCGCGCCGGACGGCGGCGACGCTGTCGGCCTCGTCCACGAGCGTGCCGCTGCTGCCTGCCGATTGGCGTTCGGCGCGGTCGAACAACCGGGCGAATGCCTCTGCCGTGGCCGGTGCCGATTCGAGCCATGCGAGCAGTTCCGCCCGGTCGATGCCAAGGTCGGCGAACAGCGGGTCCTGCAACCGTCGCCGCATCGCATCCGGACCGCCGCCCGGATCATGGCCGACCAGACTGCGCGGATCGAGATCGAAACGGTCGCTGAGCTTGAGCATCAGCCCCGCCGTCAATGGCCGCTGGTTGCGTTCGAGCAGATTTAAATAGCTGCTGGAAATGCCTAATTGCTCGGCCATGGCATTTTGCGCCAGCGCGCGGGCGCGGCGCAGGCGGCGCAGGGCGTGTCCCGCAAAGATTTTCTGTTCGGACATGATGCGACGCTCCGGATGGTAAAACTGTAAATAATACACAAAACTTTGCCGTGCAAGTGTGACTGGATGACCGATGAATCTGGCGGCGGGTGCTAGTCATTTACGGAGTTCTGCGGCTAAGGCAGATTCGTAACGCAGATCTCGGCCTTTTTTGGTGAAAATCGCCAGTCAAAGCCTGATTGATTTGTAAAGAGTTTCACACTTTAAAGCCGCCGCACATCGGCCGCTTTGCACCAGCTTCTTCTGGGGAGGAGAAGAAACACCCGCCCGGGCAACTGGGCGGGTGTTTTATTTGGTGAGGGTCGCAAACCCTTGGACCATCTTTTCGGACAAACTTGGGCTAGCGAGATTGTCAGCCAGCGGATATGGAAGCGCCATCATCCGCTTCTCTCTTTTTAAGGAATGCCCATGCGCCCTTCAGGCCGCTCACCCGATCAAATGCGCTCTATCAACATGGAGCCGGGCTTCACCTGCCATGCCGAAGGCTGCTGCTTGGTCAGCTTTGGCAATACGCGGGTGCTGGTCACTGCATCGATCGAAGAAAAAGTGCCGCCGTTCATGCGCGGCAAGGGTGAAGGCTGGGTCACCGCGGAATATGGCATGTTGCCGCGTGCGACCCATACCCGTTCCAGCCGTGAAGCCGCCAAGGGCAAGCAATCTGGCCGTACGCAGGAAATTCAGCGCCTGATCGGCCGCTCACTGCGTGCCGTCGTTGATATGAAGGCGCTGGGCGAACGTCAGATCACGATCGATTGCGATGTGATTCAGGCCGATGGCGGCACGCGCACTGCGTCGATTTCGGGTGCTTGGGTCGCGCTGCGCCTTGCGGTCGATAAGCTGCTGGCCGAGGGCAAGCTCACCGTCGATCCGATCCAGAACAAGGTCGCGGCCATCAGTTGCGGCATTTATGAAGGCGTGCCGGTGCTCGACCTCGATTATATCGAAGATAGCAACGCCCATGCCGATGCCAATTTTGTCCTGATCGGCGATGGCAATATCGCCGAAGTGCAGGCGACGGCAGAAGGCGCGACCTATGATGAGGAAGCGCTGCTGCGCTTGCTGCGTCTGGCGCGGATCGGTTGCGCGGAAATCTTCGCGGCGCAGGACCGCGCAACGGGGCGCTGATCCATATGGTCGAACATCGCAAGCTGGAGCCGGGTAAGCTCGTCATTGCCAGTCATAACCAAGGCAAGGTGCGTGAAATTCGTGCCTTGCTTGGCCCTTATGGGTTGGAACCGGTCTCGGCCGGGGAACTCGGGCTGGATGAACCGGAAGAGACGGGCGATAGCTTCATCGCCAATGCCGAATTGAAGGCGCGGGCGGCGGCGCTCGCATCCGGCATGGTGGCATTGGCCGATGACAGTGGCCTTGCGGTGGATGCGCTGGACGGCGCGCCGGGGATTTATTCGGCGCGCTGGGCCGGTGACGCCAAGGATTTCGGCCTCGCGATGCAAAAGGTGCATGAGGCGATGGTCGAACTTGGCGACGAAACCGATACGGCGCGTTTCCTGTGCGCATTGTCGATTGCGTGGCCGGATGGGCATGTCGAAAACTTCCTTGGCCGGGTCAATGGCCGCATCGTCTGGCCACCGCGCGGGGACGCAGGGTTCGGTTACGACCCGATTTTCCAGCCGCTTGGCCATGACATTACTTTTGGTGAGATGGAGCCAGAGGCCAAGCACGCGATCAGCCACCGCGCGGATGCGTTTCACAAGCTGGTGAGGGCGTGTTTGACGCTTTAGTTTGTTTTACCGCGTTTTTTGGTGAGTCCCTCAAATGTCGGGCGCGGGCATCTGCCCGCATGGCTTCCTCGCAATAAGCACGGGTGGCTATTTGGCCTTGCGGCGGCCATGTCGACATTTGGTCGCGCCTCATTCGTGGCGGCTATATCCCCCCACTTCGTCACCCTGAACTTGTTTCAGGGTCCATAACCAGACCTGCGCAAGATGCTGAACCAAGTTCAGCATGACGAGAGAAGGGGGAGGACGGCAGTGTCGCGCAGCCCCCCCCCTAAATCGCCTGAAAAAAAGCCTTCATCACCCAGCCGATTTTCGCGCGCTTTGACGTGGTGATCCGCTGGTCCCATGCGGCTTCGCCCAAACGGGCGGCAGTGCGGGCGATGTCGCCGTAAATGCCTGCCGCCGCCAGCACCGCCCAGCGGCAGCGGAATGGCAATTGTCGTGCGCCGATCCGGGCCTTGGCCTCATACACCGCGGCCATATCGGCCATGCGATTGGTGAGCTGGGCCAAAGCGGGCAGATGTGCGGGGGCCATGATATTATCCGGGGCCACGCCCTGTTCGACCAACCACTCCACCGGCAAATAACACCGCCCCGCAGATGCATCCTCGGCAATGTCGCGGGCGATGTTGCCCAGTTGGAACGCAAGGCCCAGTGCCTCTGCTGCCTCCAATGTTGCCGCATCATCGGGGCCCACCCCCATGACGAGCGCCATCATCCGCCCGACCACGCCCGCGACATGATAGCAATAACGGATGAGGTCGGCTGGCGATTGCGGTCGCCAGCCCGCCGCATCCAGCCGGAACCCCTCTACGAGGTCCATCGGATAGGCGCGGGGGAAGTTACATTCGCTCGCAACCAAAGCCAGCCCGTCAAACGCCGGATGGCCGGTCATCTCGCCATCAAGCGCACGCGCCGTCATCGTCTCGATAAAGGCGAGGCGGGTCTGCGGATCGTCCACCGCGCCCATCGGGCCGCCATGGTCCTGCCCATCGGTGACATCGTCGCAATAGCGACACCAGGCATATAACAACCACGCCCGTTCCCGCGTGACGGGATCGAACAGCTTGCTGGCCTGACCAAAGGATTTGGAGCCGCGTTCGATGCTGGCTTTCGCGTGCTCAACCAGCGCAGCGCGATCAGCGGCGCAAGTCATCAAGCATCAATGCGGCGGTTGCCTTGGCCGAGCCGACGACGCCCGGAATGCCTGCGCCCGGATGTGTGCCTGCGCCGACGAAATAGAGATTGTCGATCACATCGTCACGATTATGGGTGCGGAACCATGCGGATTGGGTCAGCACCGGTTCAAGGCTGAACGCGCTGCCGAGATGGGCGTGCAGATCCTGCTCGAAATTTTTCGGCGTATAATGGAATTGGGTGATAATCCGCGCGCGCAGATCGGGGATCAGGCGCTTTTCAATTTCCGCGAGAATGCGCTCGGCATAGATCGGTGCATAGACATCCCAATCGATCGGCAGCTTGCCCATATGCGGCACCGGGGCAAGCGCATAAAAGGTCGAACAGCCCTCTGGCGCCATGCTTGGGTCGGTCACGGTCGGGTGATGGAGATAGAGGGAGAAATCCTCGGCCAACACGCCATGATCGTAAATATCTGCCAGCAGTTCCTTATAGCGCGGGCCGAACAGGATCATATGGTGGGGAATGCCGGGCCAACTGCCCTTGATTCCGAAATGCACCACGAACAGTGAAGGCGAGAAGGATTTGCGTTCCAGCGACCGCATCGCGCGTTCACCCCGGATCGACCCTGCCATCAGGTCGCGATAGCTATGGACGATATCGGCATTGCTGGCGACGGCATCGGCCTCGCCCTGCCAACCGCTTTCGGTCACGACACCGGTCGCCTTATTGCCCATCATCAGGATTTCTTCGACCGGGTCGCCAAGCCGCAAGGTGCCTCCCAGTCGTTCGAACTGGGTCACCATCGCCGCGATCAGCCGGTTGGTGCCGCCGCGCGCGAACCAGACGCCGCC
The DNA here is from genome assembly GCA_002422945.1 of Sphingomonadales bacterium UBA6174. Taxonomy (GTDB): domain Bacteria; phylum Pseudomonadota; class Alphaproteobacteria; order Sphingomonadales; family Sphingomonadaceae; genus Alteraquisediminimonas. The sequence goes on from DITW01000076.1 coordinate 13,478, forward strand.
GTCTTTTTCCAGCTTGTGTATGAGCGCATAGATCGCGCTCGTCGCCATCGGATTACCGCCGACCAACAGGGTGTGGAACGACAGGGCCTGTCGCAATTGCTCATTTTCGACATAGCTTGAAACAATCGAATAGACCGAGCGCCACGCCTGATATTTCGCAAGCGCAGGCGCGGCCTTCAGCATCGCGCCAAAGTTCAGAAAGGCGACATGGCCGAGCTTGACATAGCCCTCTTCATAAACGCCCGCTGCATAATCGAGGAAACGGCGATAGCCGTCCACATCCTTGGGATTGAGCTTTCGGATTTCCTCTATCAACGATGTTTCGTCATTGGAATAATCGAAATTGGTGCCGTCCGGCCAATTCAACCGGTAAAAGGGCATGACCGGATCCAGCGTCACATCATCGGCCATTGACCGACCTGACAGCGACCATAATTCCTGCAAACAGGCAGGGTCGGTGATGACGGTCGGCCCGGCATCGAAGACGAACCCATCTTTTTCCCAGACATAGGCGCGGCCACCGGCCTTGTCCCGTGCCTCGACAATGGTGGTGGCGATGCCCGCCGATTGCAGGCGTATCGCCAATGCGAGGCCGCCAAAGCCTGCGCCGATCACAATTGCTTTTTTCAACGCATACCCTTTTTTCGTTCGAATAATTGCCCAAGCGCGCGCCAGATCGATACCGGAGGACGGCCAATCAGGATGCGTAATTTGTCTTTCCACGTCGAGCGTGAGGCGTAAAAACGTTCAATCAACCGCTGATCCTGCCGATAAAATTGCGCCATGATGCGGAAGCGGGCATCCGGCTCTGCCGCGCGGAATAGCATCCGGGCGAGCAGGCGGTAATAGCCGCGTTCTTTCCAGCGTGCGCGCGCATCCTGATAGAGCAGATCATGCAGCGCAGTGGCTGAGAAATCCCGCTGCTCCGCAATCAACAGGGCGCTACGGACCGCATCGGGCAAGGAATAGCCGGTTGTTGGGTGGAACAGCCCGGCGCGCAGGCCGATCTTCGGCACATCCACACCGCCCGATTGCCAATAACCGTCAAAATCGCCGCCCATCGCAATCGGCAATACGCCCGATTCCTGCCGGATCAACGTGCGGCGATGCCAGCCATGGCGGTCGGCATAATCGGCAATCCGTCCAGCCAGCGCATCATGATCGAGCGTCGGATCATCGGCGTAATAGGTGTCCTCGACCAACAACGTGTCACTGGTAAAGGGCAAGGTGTAGACAAAGCGATAGCCGTCGATTTGCGGGATATTCGCATCCATGATGATCGGTTGCGGGCGACCATGGCCCCCCGCAACCTTGAACTCTTGGCCGATGAATTTCTGCCAGCCGAGGTCGAGATAGTCGAGGTCGCCCGTGCCGCGCGCATCGATGATCGCGCGCGCCTCGAACCTTGTGCCGTCGCGCAGTTCGACATGGCGCGGGCCAAGATCGACAATATATTGGCCGGTGAAGATCGCGCTTTCCGGTAGTTTTGCGCGCACGGCTTGGTCGAGCTGTTCCGAACGGATCGAGCAATAGGTGCTGTGCAGTTCGCGCGACCTTGTGGGGAAGCGGACTTCATAGCCGGGCCATGCATGGCTGATGAGGGGGGTGACGAGTGCCAGTCCCTCTGGCGACAGGTCCTGATCGAAAAAAGACCAGAGATGATTCCCGCCAAAGCGATCGCCCTGTTCGATCAAGCGCACATCGAGCGAGGGGTTGCGTTGATGCAGGGCCAGCGCCGCAAGGCAGCCCGACAGACCGCCGCCTGCAATGGCGATATCGCATTTTATCGTTCGACCCATGACGGGGAGCTTAGCGAGACAATAGGGGCGTGGGAAGGGGCGGTTAACGATCTATGCGCTCAAGATGGCGTGAATCCTTCAAACGCTAGACATCCTTCAAACTCTGGACATTCGCGGCCTTCATCAGTATCGCGCGAACATGACTGTTCAGCCCCAAGATTCCATCCTGATCGTCGATTTCGGTAGCCAGGTGACGCAGCTTATTGCCCGTCGCGTGCGCGAAGCCGGGGTCTATAGCGAAATCGCCCCGTTCAACGCTGCCGAGGCCGCGTTTCACCGGATGAAGCCGAAGGGCATTATCCTGTCCGGCGGTCCGGCCTCTGTCACGGCAGAAGGCAGCCCGCGCGCGCCGCAATGCCTGTTTGATGCGGGCGTGCCGATCCTTGGCATTTGCTATGGGCAGCAAACCATGTCGCACCAATTGGGCGGCAAGGTCGAAGGTGGCGAAAGCGGGGAGTTCGGGCGTGCCTTTATCGAGGTGTCGGAAGATTGCCTGTTGTTCGAAGGCTTGTGGGAAAAGGGCAGCCGCCACCAAGTGTGGATGAGCCATGGCGATAAGGTCACGGCCTTTGCCCCCGGTTTCAAGGTCGTCGCTACGACCGAAGGCGCACCATTCGCGATGATTGCGGATGAGGAACGCAAATTCTATGGCACCCAATTCCACCCGGAAGTGGTGCACACGCCGGATGGGGCCAAGCTCCTGTCCAACTTCGTCCATAAGGTCTGCGGCCTGAAGGGCGATTGGACCATGGCCGAATTCCGTTCGGTCAAGATTGCCGAAATCCGCGCACAGGTCGGTTCGGGCCGGGTGATTTGTGGCCTGTCGGGCGGCGTCGATTCGGCGGTGGCGGCGGTGCTGATCCATGAAGCGATTGGCGACCAACTCACCTGCGTATTCGTTGATCACGGTCTGTTGCGGATGAACGAGCGCCAGCAGGTCGAAGAATTGTTCCGCGAACATTATCATATCCCGCTCGTCGTGGTGGATGCCGAGGCACGCTTCCTCGCGGGGCTGGCGGGCGTCACCGACCCGGAAAAGAAGCGCAAGTTCATCGGCGCGGAATTCATCAACGTCTTCGAGGAAGAAGCGAAAAAGATCGGCGGCGCGGATTTCCTCGCCCAAGGTACGCTCTATCCCGATGTCATCGAATCCGTCAGCTTTACCGGCGGGCCGTCGGTCACGATCAAGAGCCACCACAATGTCGGCGGCCTGCCTGCCCGCATGAACATGAAGCTGGTCGAACCGCTGCGCGAATTGTTCAAGGACGAAGTGCGCATCCTGGGCCGCGAACTCGGCCTGCCGGAAATCTTCGTGGGTCGCCACCCATTCCCCGGCCCCGGCCTCGCGATCCGCATGCCGGGCGAAGTGACCAAAGAACGTTGCGACATTCTGCGCAAGGCCGATGCGGTCTATCTCGATGAAATCCGCAATGCGGGCCTGTATGATGCGATCTGGCAGGCCTTTGCCGTGCTGCTGCCGGTGCGCACCGTCGGCGTGATGGGCGATGGCCGCACCTATGATTATGTGTGCGCGCTCCGCGCCGTGACCAGCACCGATGGCATGACGGCGGACGTTTTCCCGTTCGAATCCGCCTTCCTCAGCCGCGCCTCGACCCGGATCATCAATGAAGTGAAGGGCATCAACCGCGTGGTCTATGACTATACGTCAAAGCCGCCGGGGACGATCGAGTGGGAGTAGAATATGTTTCTAAGTAACTGATTTTATTTGGTTATTTAGTTACACAAAACTTCCGCGACGCACTAAAAACCGTTTATTTCCAGTGTCAGTGCGCTTTTTGTTGCACATGGACTTACACATTCTTGTCACTACTCTGAATCGTAGGCGACGTTGATGTTTGGGTTCGCATAGCTGGGGGTGGCTAATGTCACATCGTGTGAAGGCAAACGATGGTAGGATTTGGCTGTTCGATAAGGTGCTTGTCGAACAGCGCGGAGAGTATTGGCATTTTCGAATGTGGCTCGACGGTGAGAACAAATATGTTCGAGAGAGCCTGAAAACCAAGAATCTTGAGACAGCGAAAAAGCGGGCAGAGGATCGCTACATCGAGCTTCGCTCAGATCAGAAGATGGGAAAACGCTACTTCTCAATCACGGTTGAAGATGGCGTGAAGATGTATCTGGCGAGCAAACAGCAGATCGTGGATCTTGGCACAATCACGAAGGGTCGGCTCGGCACGATCAAGACGCATCTCAATCATTGGCTCGACTACATCAATCGGGACACACGGTTGAAGGATTTGGAACGAAACGCTGCGGAAGGTTACTTCACGTATCGCATCAAACATTCAAAGCATGGCGTGGCGCATACGACGCTCTTCAACGAGCAGTCGACCATCAACTCTATGATGTCCTTTCTTTTCAAAAAGAAAGAATCGGTTGTTGATGCTTTTGATTTCCCCAAGCTCAGCAAATACGAAATCGATAACGAGATTGTCAGGCGTCAGACGCTGACCAACGACGAGTATAATGCGCTCACGAAGGCGATGCGGACCTACGTTGATCGTGAAGTCAACAATCTCGATGACGACGAGTATATGATGCGGCAGATGGCGCGGCACTATGTGCTTATCGCTGCGAATGCGGGGCTTCGGACGGGAGAGCAGCAGCAACTTCGCTGGTGCGACGTGAAGCTGAAGGCTCACGATCAAGGTGTAGCGTTACAATCTAAGCTCTTGGCGGAAATCTTCGTTCGGAAGGAGACGAGCAAGGTTCGCAAGGACAGAAAGCTGTTTTGTAGGGGCGGGCATTATTTCAAGCGTTGGAAAGAGTTGGCGAAGCCAAAGCGCACGACTGATCTGATGTTCAGCCTTGACGGTACGACACGTATCTCGAACCGTGCGATCCTCTATCACTTTCATCGTATGGTGAAGCTAGCGGGTATCGAGGATCACGAAGCGCGGGGTATAGTTCCATACAGCTTACGACACTTCATGGTGACACAGCGTATGCTAAGCGGGCTTTCACCGCAGCAGGTCGCTGAGATGTGTGGGACCAGCGAGCCAGAGATTCGCAAGACATATTACCATCTGATCGATGATCGTCGTTTGGCGAACGCTGTTGCAGATTATCGACGTGACAAAGACGGACGCATCATCACGATCTAACTTAAAACTTTTAAGTTAGCCTGCAACGCCGCAGTTTTTGTGCCCAAGTTATAAATACACTCAACAGGAGTGTGTCACATGGAGCACGAGATAGACGACATTGAGGAATTGAAACGCTGGATCGCATTTGTGGTTCAGAATGCATCGAAGTCTGATGCAAAGCGTCTGAAGCTGGCGATGGATGCTATGCTGGCTGGCTCGGCACAGATCGGTGGCATTTTACAGACCAGATGCACTGCTCTTGCTCGTCAGTGCCGTCCCCGAAAAGCTACACCGCCAAAGGCCTCGCCTGCGAAAGGTCCTAAGCAGCAGAACAGCAAGCAGAGCAGTGATGACACACAAGATGGTCAGAACGATGCTGAGAAACGGCCTAATGAGGTGGTCCCGCTTGTTTGGACAGTTTGGCGGCTGAGTTAAGCTAATCCCGGTTGTCGTTCATGCCGCCTGTTTGCTCATCAGATCATGGGGGGCATGCCCCCCATGATC